>DASSNC010000034.1:0-43925 GCA_035688305.1 Rhodanobacteraceae bacterium | reverse complement strand
ACGGCCCCTCGGGCACGCCCCAGTGCGCAAGCGTCACGCCGAAATCCGTGGGGTTCGCGGGTAGGTGCATGTCACCAGCGGGATTGAAGATGCCAAGGACCCCGACCGTGGAGTTGACGATGAACCGTCCGCTGGTTTCCAGCGCGGGCCCCGGGCGTCCCTGCAACACGTCGTTGACGATGGTAATCGGCAGGCGCAGGTTGTCGAAAAAGTTGCTGATCAGCACCCGCTCCTTCGGGCCGGTGACCTTGACGTACGCCTTGGCCACCGGGCGGATCGCGACTTTGTCCGCGGTCTGGTTGAACGCGAACATCTTGCGGTTGAATTTTTGCAATGGATCGTCGGTGCGTGGTGGCGCGACCGCGCACGCAACCAGCACGCCGGCGAGACCGGCGAGGACCAGCAACCTGGCGACCTTGGCGCAACCGCGCCGCGCCGCTGGAGCGCGTGATGTTGCCGGCGTTCGCGTCACGACGACATCAGGCGCTGCGCGCGAGGTCCGCCGCCACCTGCTTCGCAGCGTCCAGTGTGGCAGTCACGTCGGCGTGCGTATGCGCGGTGGACACGAACAGATTTTCGTACGCACCCGGATGGAACAACACCCCGCGTGCCAGCATGCCTTGCCACCAGTGGCGGAACAGCTCCTGGTCGGCGTGGCGTTCGGCGTCGCGGTAATTGCGGATCGGATCCTTGGCAAACCACACCTGCATGAGTGGGCCCAGTCCCACCACGTAGGCGGGCAATCCGGCGTCCTTCAAGACGCTTTCCAGGCCGAACCGCAACGCGTCGGAAACCGCGTCCAGTTGCGTGTAAACACCCGGCGTCGTGAGCTCGTCCAGCGCGGCATTGGCCGCCGCGATCGCGATGCCGTTGGCGGTGTAGGTGCCCGCCATCGAAACCTTGCCCTTGGCCACCAGCGCCATGATGTCGGCGCGTCCGCCCAGCGCGGCGACCGGGAAACCGCCGCCGATGCCCTTGGCAAACACCGACAGGTCCGGCCGGATGCCGAGCCGCCCCTGGGCGCCGGCAAGGCCGAGCCGGAAGCCGGTGATGACCTCGTCGAAAATCAGCACGATGCCGTGCTGTCGTGTCAGCTCGCGCATGGCTTCGAGATAGCCGGGCTCGGGCAGGATGCAGCCGGTGTTGCACATCACCGGCTCGGTGAGCACCGCGGCGATGTTGTGGCCCTCGCGCGCGATCACCTCGGCCAGCAGATCGGCGTCGTTCCACGGCAGGATGATGAGGTTGTCTTCGACGCCGCGCGGCAGGCCCGGGCCCTGCGGCACCGGTATCGGGTGGGCGTCCGGACCGGCCTTGTCGATGGCCGGATGCTTGCTCCAATAGATGGCATCCGAGAATCCGTGGTACATGCCCTCGAAACGGATGATCTTGTTGCGGCCGGTGAAGGCGCGCGCGAGCCGCGTCGCGTACATCACGGCTTCGGTGCCGGTGTTGCACAGGCGTACCTGATCGACGCTCGGCACCGCCGCCACGATCTGTGCAGCCAGCCGCGCCTCGTCGTCGGTCGGCAACGCGAAGATGGTGCCGCGCTGCTGGATGAAATCGACCACGGCCTGGGTCACGCGCGCGGGGCGGTGGCCGAGCAGCATCGGCCCGAGGCCCAGCAGATAGTCGATGTATTCGTTGCCGTCGGCGTCGGTCAGGTGCGAGCCCTTGCCGCTTTTGGCAAACAACGGATACGGCGTCCAACCCGACCAGGTCGCGCGCGCGGTGCTGTTGACGCCGCCCGGAATGTGCCGGCACGCCGCCTCGAACAGGCCGGCGCTGGTGGTGGTATCGAGACCCGCCACAAGCTGTTCGGCGGAAGCCTGCAGTTCGGGGTGCTCGGCAATCATGCTGTTCATGGGCGGAACATTCACTGTGGGGAAAGGGTGGCGTCGTGCGCGAGCACGCGCGACGGGGTGGTCAGTTCACCGGCCAGCAACGCCGGCAACAACGCGATGGCGTCGGTGAAGCCGACAATGGAAACGTGCGGGATGTCCGCCTGCCGGCAGTGCTCGATCAGACGATGCTTGGCGAATACGAAATCTGCCTCGCCAGCCGCGCAAAAATCCGACGCGCCGTCACCGACCAGCAACACGCGATGATGGCGATTGTGTTCGCGCACCGCGCTTGCGCACTTGCAATGGCCGCTGCCTACCCGGCAATGCGGATCGGCGAATGGTGTTTCCAGCCGCCACTGCCGGGGACCGGCCTGCACCAGCCGGTTGGCAAGCACCGGCAAGTGATCGAGTCGGTAGCGTGCGAGGATCGCGCGAATCGCGAGATCAAGTCCGTCGCTCACCACGCGCAGCGTGCAGCCCGCCGCCGCCACGGCTTCCACGAACTGCGGGAAAGCGGGATCGATGCGCAATTCGGCAAGGTGCGCGTCGATTTCCGCGCGCGAGGCGTCCAGCAATGCAACCTGCCCCGCCATGCACTCGGCCGAGCCGATCTTGCCCGCGCGCCAGTCGCGCTCGAGTACCTGCCACGCGGGTGGCGCGAAGCGGTCGAGCAAAGAATCCGTGACGTCCTCGACGGAGATGGTGCCGTCGAAATCACACAGGATGTTCCAGCGGGTCACGGCAGAAGCCTTCAGGTGCGGGCAGGAAACCCGCAGGACGCCGCGGATGCTACCACCGGGATCCTTTCGGGACGCTTTCCCGCCCAACAGGGTGTTGAAAAACACCCTGCTAGCGCGGGTCATGGATGACCCGCCGCGGATCAAGCACGGCAAGTGCTTGATCCGACGAAGCCGAGCACGGACATGTGCCGGGCTCGGCGCGTTGACAGAGGGCAGGACAGCCCTTTTTCAACAACCTGCTAATTCCTCGGAAATTTCACCAGTACGCGCTGGCCGATCCTGAGCGCACTTGATCCGGATGCCGGGCCGGCCGCAGGCTCAAGCGCCAATACGCATTCCACGTCGTTGGCCAGGGCCCGCTGCAGTGGATCGCTGGTCAAACTGGCTGGCTGCAGTACCTGCCCCACCCACAGCACCGTGGCCGGATAGGCCGGGCCGTCGCCTGAATCCCGCACCACCTCGGCACGCATGCCGCGGTGGATGGCGTCGGCGGCAGCGGCGTCCAGCTGCGCGCGCACGATGCGCGGCCGGTCCGGCAGGATCTCGAACAGCGGTTTGCCGGACTGCGCGGAAACAGCTTGTCCAAGCGTGATATCGCGGGCCACGATAACCCCGGCGCTGGTCGCCCGCAGGGTGGTCTCGTCGAGGTGCAGGTTCGCCATCGCCAGTTGCTGCCGGGTGGCATCCAGACTGGCCTTCGCGGCGGCTTGCTTTGCCACCAGGGTTGCCATCGCGGCCTGCGCCTGCGCGGCCGCGTCGCCGCTCGCGGCGCCGGCCTTCGCGGCTGCCGCGACGCGCGGGGCGCGGCGCTCGGCCTGCTGCAAGGCAACCTGTACTTCCGCGAACCGTGCCTGCGCCTGCGCCACGTCGGCCTGCGCGCTCGCCGCGGCGATGCTCGCCGCGCGCGAATCGAGCCGGGCCAACGGCTGGCCGTCCTTGACGTGATCGCCCGGTTGCGCCGCGATCGACCGGACCACGCCGTCGGCGAGTGCCGTCACCAGCACCCGGCCACCCTGTACGTCAACCTGACCGTGCGCGACCGCCAGCCAGCGGGATGCTTCGCCTGGGGCGCTTGCGGTTCCGTGGCCGCTGGAACACGCCGCGAGGCCGAACACCGATGCGGCCAACACGGCCGCGACACAGCGATGCAATTTCACGATGCACTCTCCGGTTGGGGCCGGGCGCGCGGTTCCACGCGCCGGTCGTTCCATATCACGCCATCTTCCATTTCCAGCACGCGGTCAGCGTGCATCACCAGGCGCGGGTCGTGGCTGACACACAGCACGGTGGTGCCATGATCGTGCGCGATCCGATGCAGGGTGTCGATGACGATCTGGCCGTTGGCGGCGTCCAGCGCGCTGGTGGGTTCGTCGGCAAACAGCAGTTGCGGCTGCTTGGCCAACGCGCGCGCGATCGCGACGCGCTGCTTTTCGCCGCCGGACAGTTCGGCCGGGAGCAGGTGCGCGCGCGTGGCGAGCCCGATTTCGTCCAGTGCTGCGTGGGCGCGAGCGCGGGCCGCGGCGTCGCCCACGCCCATGTAGCCCAGCGGCAACATCACCTGCTCCAGTGCCGTCAACGCGGGAAACAGGTTGAATCCCTGGAACACGAAGCCGGTGTGCTGCAGGCGGAAGTCGTCGAGCGCGTGGCGGTTGCCGCGCCACAAGTCCTCGCCCAGTGCCAGCACGCTGCCGGTGTCGGGGCGCTGCAAGCCCGACAGGATCGACAACAGGGTACTCTTGCCGCATCCGGACGGCCCCGCGATCAAGGTCAGCTGTCCCGCATCGATGGTCAGAGACAGGCCACGCAGGACTTCGGTGCGCAGCTTGCCGCTGGTGTAGCCCATGCGCAGATCGTTTGCGACCAGCGCGCTCATCGGAGCAACAACGCCGGGTCGGCGCGCCGAAGCACACGCACGGCGGCGATACCCGAAACCAGGGCAATCGCCATCACCAGCAGCGCGCACGCGATCCATGCCGCCAGGTTCATGGCCACCGGAACCTCTTCGAGCTTCGCGAACAACATCAAGCCGAGGCTGAGCAGGCCGCCTGCGATCAGGCCGCTTACTCCGATCCACGCGGCTTGTTCCAGCACCACCCGGCGCAAGGGGCCGAGGCCGACGCCCAGGGCGTGCAGGGTCGCGTATTCGCGCACCGAACCGGCAATCGCGCCCATCAGGGTTTGACTGGTGATGATCGCGCCGACGATGAATACCACCACCGCGAGGAAGATCACCCCGAGGCCGGCGCCGGTCTGGAACATCCAGTACAAGACGGCGCGGCGCGCGAAGCTCGACGCGGTCCACGCCGCATACCCGCGCGCCCGCGCGTTGATGCGCGCAGCCACTTGCGCGGCGTCGGCGCCGGGCTTCAATTGCGCCACATAATAGGCAACGTCTGCACCATCGCCGCCATCGATGCTGAGCTGGCGTGCGGTATCCAGTGACGCGATCACGTTCACGCCGCCCAATGCGCGGATGCCGCTGGCGGTGCCGACGATACGCACCAGGTCACCGTTGATCAGCGCCTGCCCGCCCACCGGCACGCCCAGTTTCGACAAGTCGGCGCGATCGACGATCACCGCAAAGGGCTCCCGCAACAAGGCCCGCTGGCGGGCGTCCAGCACGTCGGAGAAAATCATGCCGTCGGGCTGCGTCGCGATTCCGGATACGAATACCGACACGCCACCGGTGCCGGGCGGTCCGCGCCAGTCGGCGCCTACCCAGGCAAACGGCTCGACCCGCGCGACATCCGGATCCATCAGCAAGGCGGTACGCGCCTGCGGTCCGATCGGGCGGCCGAGTTCGATGCTTTGCGTGCCGGGATAACCGACCCACACGCGTGCGTTGGAGGCGGTGATGTACACCGCGGTGGCACCGAAGATGCCGAACACCAGCGCCGCCTGCATGAGCAACAACAGCCCCGAGAATGCCACGGCCAGCATCGCCGGCAGGAAGCGGCGCCATTCGTGCAGCAGGGTCTTGCGCGCCAGTGCGATCACGGTTGCGTGGCCTGGCCCGCGGATTTGCCGGCTGCAGCAGCACCTGCATCCTCGGCGGGTGGCAGCGGCGCCCCGCCCAGCGCCTTGTACAAGGCCACGTACGCAAGTCCATACGCGAGCCGTGCCTGGTCGCGCGTGACTTCGGAGTCGATGTTCGCGGCCGTGGCCCGCCCGCCGTCGAGGGCATCCGCCTGCCCGAGGGATTGCAGTGTTTCGTTGAAGTGGACGCCTTGCTGCGTCGCCGCCACCGCGGCGTCCGCGGCGCGCAGGCGTTGCCCGGCTGCGTGCAAGTCCGCGAGGCCGGTTTCGACTTCTGCCGCGCCCTGCAAGACCGCTTGCCGATAGGCGAGCACGGCGGCCTGCAACTGGTCGGCGCGCGCGTCGCGGACCGCGTGCCGCTGGCCCCAGTCGAACAACGGGATATCAATGATGGGGCCGATCGCGAACGTGTTGTTGACGTCGCCGAGCTCGGTTTGTCCCTTCACCAGTGCCGAAAACGTGAGGGAACTTCCCAGCGCGAGCCGTGGGTACAGGTCGGCCTTGGCGATACCCAGGGCCCCCGCCGCTTTCAGTACCTGCGCTTGCGCGTGGCGGATTTCCGGGCGGGTGCGCAGCAAATCCGCAGGTAGCGAAACGACATCGCCGGCGTGGAGTTGCGGCAGCGGCCTCGGGTCGAGCCACGCGGGATCCGGTTCGCTTTTGCCTAGCAGCAAGGCCAATGTCTGGGCGTGCCTTGAAATGTCCGCGCCGGTCCCGGCAAGACGTGCGTCGGCTGCGGCCGCGGCGGCGCGCGCTTGCGCGACGTCGAGGCGTGATGCCAGTTGCAGGCGCTCGCGCACGCGCAGCAACTGCACGGTTTGCTGCGCGGTTTGCGCCGCGTTCCGCAGCAGCGCCTGATCGCGTTGCGCCGCGCGCAGTTGCAGGTATTCGCGCACCACTTCGGCGACCAGCGACACCCGCGCCGACTGCAGCTCCGCCGCCGCAGCGCCGGTATTGGCGTTGGCGATATGCGCGTTGGCGCCGCCGCGGCCGAACAGGCCGAACTCCCAGGTCGCATCGAATCCGGCCTGGAAGTAGCTCGCGGTATTTTCGGGGTTCGGCTGTTCCAGGGTCCCGAAGTTGGCCTGTGGCTTGAAGGTTGCCGTAGAGGCATGTTCCAGCGCGCGCGCCGCGCGCAGCTTCCAGGCGGCCTCGGCGACGCCGGGGTTGTCATGCAGGGCGCGTTCGACCAATGCATCCAGATTCGGATCGTGGAAGTTGTGCCACCAGCCGGTGAGGTCGGGACGCGCACCCAGTTTGGGCGAGTTGTGCCACTGCGCGGGCAGGTCACCCGTGGGCAATGGCGGCACTTGCACGCTGACGCAGGCGCCGAGCAAGAGCGCCAGCCCCGCGGCGAGCAAGACGCGCGGCAAGGATCTACGGCGGGATTCGGGCGCTCGCATGAACGGGGCAGTGTAGCGGCTGAATCGGGGCAACAGCGCGGGCATTGCGTGAAAGCAAAACGAAAGCTGGGCGCTGCATCATGCACGCGGTCACTTTTTGTATGCTTTGCAGTCAATGTCGCACAATGTCAACCATGGGCGCTGCAACAACCGCGGCGCGCAACAGGTGTTTCGCCCGTGAGTGCCTCGCCCGCCATGCCAAGCCGTCGCTTCTTCGCCGAAACCGCGTGGGATGCGATCCCGGCGCTGCTGGTGCTGGGCCATGCCGCATTCCTCGGCTGGCTGTTCTTCGGCTTCCACCAAACGCCGTGGTGGTTGTGGCTGCCGTGTGCGTGCCTCTACTCGATCAGCATCTCGTGGTCGATCAATTCGACCAGCCACAGCTTCATCCACAACCCCTACTTCAAATGGGAGTGGCTGAATCGCGCGTACAGCTTCCTGTTTTCGCTGACGGATGGTTTCAGCCAGGAGTGGTATCGCAGCGTGCACTTGCGCCATCACGTCGGCAACATGGACCGCATCGGCGCCAACGGCAGTACGATCGATCCGATTTCCATCTATCGCCACGGCAAGGGCGGCCGGCCCGAGAACGTGTGGAGCTACACCTTCCTGTCGTTCTTCCGCGACGACATCGGCGAGTGCTACACGCGCCTGAAGGAAAAGCATCCGCAGCGCGCGCGTTGGGTCCGCATCGAGATGGTGACGTTTCTCTCCGTGTACCTCGTGTGCCTGATCTATGACTGGCGCGCGTTCCTGTGCCTGGTGCCGTTCTATTACCTCGGCCAGTCGTTGTCATCGTTGAACGGCTATTACGAACACCTGAAGGGCGATCCCGACCAGCCGATTGCGTGGGGGGTGTCCACCTACAACAAGCTGTACAACTGGATCTGGTTGTACAACGGTTACCACGCCGAACATCACTACCGCCCCAAGCTGCACTGGACCAAAATGGTTGCGTTCCAGCGGTCGATCGCTGCCGAACAGCGTGCCAAGGGCGTGCATGTGATGAACTGGTGCCATGCATTGGGCTTCATGGACCGGCGCCCGCCTGCGCACACGCTGGTGGCGGCGGCCGGCAAAGCCGCGCCACCGGGCGCGGGTAATGGCGAACATGCCGTTGCGGCCGGCTGATCCGATCCCACGCCTGCGCTTTCCAGGTTTCCCCTTGCATGACCATTGATTCGCCTTCCCGAATGCCGCTGCACCTGCGCTTGCTTGACGCCGACGGCAGCGTCGATGCGCCGGCATTGGCGAGTGTCGCGGCGTGGGCTTCGATCACGCGTGTGGATCTGGATGGCCTCGGCCCGGCGCTGCGGCTGTGGAGCCGGCGCAAGCACATCGCGGCGGCGCGCCAGCGGCTTGCCGCCGCGGGCGACCCGCATCCGACGCTCACCTTCCTCGGCTCGGGCGACTTTCACCACCTCGCCGCGTTGCTGATCGAACGCGTGCACGAGCCGTTCACCGTCTTGCATTTCGACAACCATCCGGACTGGGTGCGCCTGGCGCCGCGTTGGCACTGCGGGTCGTGGGTGAACCGGGTGTTGGCGTTGCCGAGCGTGCAGCGCGTGGTGACGGTGGGTCCGTGCAGCGACGACCTGGTGAACCCCGGGCGCAAGGGCGGCAACTGGCGCGCGCTGGACAGCGGCAAGCTGGTGCTGTTCCCCTGGCAGCACGCGCCCTCGCGCTTGCGCCGCCGCATCGCCGATGGCCCGGGCCACGCGTGGAGTGGCGGCTGGATCCACTGGCGAAACCTTGCTGAAAGGCAACTGGAGGATGCTGTCGCCCTCGTGCTGGACGCGATTCCCACGCCAGCAGTCTGGATCACCATCGACAAGGACGTGCTGCCGGAGCACGAGGCCGTGACCAATTGGGACCAGGGGCAGATGCCCTTGCAGGCCCTGGAAGCCATGCTGCGCGCCGTCGGTGCCTGCAAGCGGATCCTCGGGGCGGATGTTTGCGGCGAATACACCCCGCCACGTCATCGCAACTGGTTGAAGCGGCTCGAAGCATGGCGCGACCAGCCGGCGCGCGCGGCGGCTGGCCGCCAAGGCATCGCCGAAAACATGCAAACCGATCGACAATTGGCGCGAACACTGTTCGACGCCTGCCAAGGTTCAACATGACGTCCAGCGTTGTCATCCTGCTGTTGCTGCTCGGTTCGGTCACCTGCGACGTGACCGGGCAGGTATGTTTCAAGCTTGGCGTGGGGCACACTGGCGACGGGCCGCGAGCCTCGTCGCTGGCGCACAAGGTGCTGCACTCGCCGTGGATCGCAGTGGGCATCGGCGTGTACGCGCTGGAATTCGTGTTGTGGTTTGCGGCGCTGTCGCGCACCCGCCTCAGCGTCGCCTTTCCGTTCACCGCGCTGGGCTACGCCGGCGTGGTGCTGGCGAGTCGCTACATCCTTGGCGAACGCATTTCGGTGCGGCGCTGGATCGGGATCGGCACGATCGTCGTCGGCGTGGTCCTGGTGACCGGACAGCAACTGGGTTGAGTGGAACGGACATGACGCAATCGATGATCAAGCAGGCCGACTTCCTGTTGCGCGGCGGACGCGCCGGGGTGTTGCTGATCCACGGCCTCACCGGCACGCCGGCGGAAATGCACTTCGTCGGCAAGGGCCTTCATCGCGCGGGGTTCACGGTGTACGGCATGCAATTGGCCGGCCATTGCGGCAGCGAAGCGGACCTGTTGCGGACCGGCTGGCGCGATTGGGCGGCGAGCGTGTGCGCAGGCGCCGCGCGCTTGCGCGGCGAAGTCGATCACATGTTCGTGGCGGGCTTGTCGATGGGTTCCGTGCTGGCCTTGAACCTTGCGATCGAACAGCCGGACTGGGTCGACGGACTGGGTTTGTACGGCAGCACCTTCTTCTATGACGGCTGGACGATACCGCGGCTGGCAAGGTTGTCGTTCCTGCTGCCGATGGTTTGCGGCATGGGCCTGTTCAAGCAGCGCCGCTTCATGGAGAGCTTTCCCTACGGCATCAAGGACGAGCGTGTGCGCGCGCGCATCGCTGGTGCGATGCTGGATGGCCAGAGCGAAGCCGCCGGGCTGCCGGGCAACCCGTGGCCGTCGCTGGCGGAGTTCCACAAGCTGGTCTGGCACGTGCGCCCGCGCTTGCATGAGGTGCGTGCACCGAGCTTGATCATGCATGCCGCGGACGACGACATCGCCAGCGTGCGCAATGCCCGTCTGATCGAACGCCGCGTCGCCGGTCCCACCGAGACCATCCTGCTCAACGACAGTTACCACATGGTCACCGTGGATGGCGAGCGTGCCAAGGTGATCGCCCACTCGGCGGATTTCTTCACGCGGGTGTTGGCCGGCAGCCCGCTGCCGGTCCCGCCGCAGGCGGTTGCCGCGGCCGGTGGCGTCGCGTGAGCCAGGCACTGGCCCTCGCTTCGATCGATGCGATCGCCCCGACCGCCTGGGATGCGTTGTTTGTGCGCGAGCTCGAAGGCCACGCCTACCTGCGCGCGGTCGAGCGCGCGGGCTTGGCGGGATTCCGGCAAGTGTATTTCGTGGTGCGCGAGGGCGTTCGCCTGCTCGCGGCCGTCCCCGCGTTCGTCACCGACTACCGGCTCGACACCACCGTGCAAGGTGGCCTGCGCTGCATCACGCGACCGCTGGCGGCGCTGTTCCCGAAGTTGCTGCGGATCCCGATGCTGGCCCTCGGCTCGCCGGTGACCGAACGCTGCCGCGTCGGCTACGTGGCGGGTGCGACGCCGGAACAGCAGGCGCAATGGCTGGACGCGATCCTCGTGCAGGCCGAGGCCTACGCGGGCGAACACCAGCTCGGCATGTTGGCGATCAAGGATGCGCCGGTGGACGAACGGGTCTGGCAATGCATCTGCCCGGCGCACGGTTTGCGCGCGCTGCCGGGATTGCCCGGCGCCACGCTCACGATCCGCTGGCGCAGCGTCGACGAGTACATCCATTCACTGGGCGCCGCCACGCGCAAGAGTCTGCGCCGCAAGCGCCGGGCGGGCGCGGGCCTGCGCATCGAATGGCGTAGCGACCTCGACGGCATCGCAGAGGCCGTGCAGCGCTTGTACCGCGAGACGCTTGCGCATGCGGAATTCGCGTTCGAGGAACTGACGCCCGACTACTTCGCGAACGTGTTGCACGAGTTGCGCGGCCACGCCTATTGCGTGACCTATTCGGAATCGGATCGGCTGCTGGCCTTCAATCTCGTGTTGCAGGACGAACACCGCTTGCTCGACAAGTTTCTCGGCATGGATTACACCGCGATGGATCGCTACAACCTGTACCAGCTGAGCTGGCTGGAAAACGTGCGCCATTGCATCGATGGCGGGATCGGCGTGTACGAAAGCGGCCAGGGTTTGCATCAGGAAAAGCGCCGCCTCGGCAGCACGCTCGCAGCCAATGCCTTGTGGTACCGGCATCGCAACCGTTTCCTCGATGGCGTGTTGGCGCGCGTGGATGGATTGGCACGGCTGGATCGCGGTGATGACACCGGCCCGGCACCGGCAACCGGGACCCACCACGGATGAACGCTGAGTCCACAATGCGCACGTGGCGTCTGTCGCCGATCGTCACCGCCTGGATGATGCTGCTTGCGATCGAGACGCTCGGCCAGATCGCGTTGAAGACGGCTGGCGGGCAAATCGGACCGTTCGAGCTGGATCGAGCCTCGATCCTGCTGGCGCTGCAAACCCCCTGGCTCTGGCTGGGGTTGGCGTGTTACCTCGGCCAGTTCGTGGTGTGGATGGTGATCCTCGAGAAATCCGCGCTTTCGGCGGCTTTCCCCACCAGCGCGATCGTGTTCGTTTCCGTCATGATTGCATCTCGGGTAGTGTTCGGCGACCCGATGGGCTGGGAGAAGGTGCTCGGCTCCGCCGTGATCGTTACAGGTATCTTGTTGCTGGGTGGGGACGAAGCGCCGTTTCCGCCAGCGTCCACGGGCAAAGACATCGACTGGAAATCAGAATGAGCGACGACGTCCAAACAACCGTACTTGAGATCATCGCCCGGGAAGCGGGCATCGACGAGGCCAAGGTCACCCTGGATTCGACCCTGAAGGATCTCGAGATCGCCTCGCTCGACGCGATCCAGATCCTGTTCGAGATCGAAGATCACTTCAAGATCCAGATGCCCGACCGCGATCCCAACTTCGACACCGAATCGGTGAAGGGCTTGGTGGATACGGTCGAGAAGTTGCTTGCCGCCAAGGCGGCGAACCCGCCGACTCCGCCGGCCAGCGCCTGACGCCAACGATGGACCGGCGTGTCGTCATCACCGGAGTGGGCGCGGTTTCCGCGCTGGGGCCCGATGCGCACGCGCTGTGGGCCGGGATGCGTGACGGCAGGAGCGCCATTGCGCCGTTGACCGGCTTCGACGGCGAGGACCTGCGCGTCAAGGTCGCGGCGCAGGTACGCGGTTTCGACCCCGCCGCGCACTTCGACCCGAAAAAGCTCATCGTGCTGGATCGCACCAGCCAATTTGCGTTGGTCGCCGCGGCTGAAGCCGTCGCGCAATCCGGGCTCGATTTCGCGCAGGACAATCTGGGCCTGCGCAGTGCCTGCGTGATCGGCACCGGCACCGGTGGCGAGGAAACCGCGGACGAGTGTTCGCGCCGGCTCTACAAGGACGGCAACCCGCGCCTGCACCCGCTCTCGATCGTGCGGCGCATGGTGAACGCACCGGCCTCACAGGCGTCGATCGCATTCGGAATCCGCGGCCCGACGTTTTGTGTTTCATCGGCCTGCGCCACCTCCAACCATGCGTTCGCGCAGGCGCTTGCGCTGGTGCGTTCGGGCAGCGTCGATGTTGCCCTCGCAGGTGGCACCGAAGCCTGCCTGACGGTGGGCGTGCTGCGTGCATGGGAGGCCATGCGGGTGTTGTCGGACGACACCTGCCGGCCATTCTGCAAGCAACGGCGCGGCTTGGTGCTGGGCGAAGGCGCCGGCGTGCTGGTGCTGGAAAGTCTCGATCATGCGCGTGCGCGCGGTGCCGACATCCTCGCCGAATTCGCGGGCGCCGGAATGAGCAGCGATGCCGGCGACATCGTGTTGCCATCGGCTGACGGCGCGGCCCGGGCGATGCGCAGCGCACTCGCCGACGCGCGGCTGAACCCCGATGAGATTGATTACATCAATGCCCACGGCACCGCGACGACCGCCAACGATGCCACCGAAACCCGCGCGATCCATCAGGCATTCGGCGCCCGGGCAACGCAACTCGCGATCTCGTCCACCAAGGCCGTGCACGGCCACGCACTCGGCGCGGCAGGTGCACTGGAAGCGGTGGCGGCGCTCGCGGCGCTGCGCGAAGGCGTGGTTCCCCCGACTGCCAACTTCCTTGATCCCGATCCGGAGTGCGACCTCGACTACGTGCCCAACACGGCGCGCAGCCAGCCGGTGCGCGCGGTCCTGTCCAACGCCTTCGCGTTCGGCGGGCTGAATGCGGTGATTGCCTTGAAGGCCTTCAACGCGTAAGGACCCCAAGCACGCCTTGATCCTTCCGCGCGGAGCATGCGCCCCGCGTTCGCAGCGTATCAGCGAGGGGTCAACCATGACCCGCGCCGACAGGCAACACCCCGTCAGGTGTGTGCGGGCGCCAACTTCGGAGACGTGGCCAGGTATTTGCTGAACCAATCCAGCAGGCGCCGCAGGATGTCGGCCTGATCCTTGTGGCCGGTGATGTGGTGGCCCTGGTTGGCGTACACGACCAGGGTGGTCGGCACGCCGAGTGTCTTCAGCGCATGCCAATACTCGAACGATTGCGCGGCCGGGCATTCCTCGTCGCGCTCGCCCACCAACAGCAGCGCGGGCGTGTGCGTCTGCTTGATGAAATTGATCGCGGAACTCTTCGCGTACGCAGCCGGATCGTCGTACACCGACGCGCCGAAGAACGGAATCATCCACTTGTCGATCCGGTTCTGGCCGTAATAGCTCTGCCAGTTGGCGATGCCTGCGCCAGCCGACACCGCGCGGAAGCGGTGCGTGCGGGTCGGCGCGAACATGCTCATGAAACCGCCGTAACTCCAGCCCAGCATGCCGAGGCGCGCGTCGTCGATCGGCGCGAGCTTCTCGACCGCATCCACACCGGCGAGGATGTCGTCGAGGTCGCCGTAACCCATCTGGTTGCGGATCGCCTGCGTGAAGGCTTCACCCTCGCCGAAGCTGCCGCGCGGATTCGGCAACAGCACGAAGTAACCGAACTCCGAAAACGCTGCGGCGCGGGTGCCCCAGCCGGGCAGGTTGGCCCAGGTCGGGCCGCCGTGCACGTAGACGATCATCGGATAGGACTTGCGCGGATTGAAGTTTGCCGGATACAGCAGCCAGCCTTGCACGCGGGCCTTGCCGTTGCTCCATTCCACCGAGCGCGCCTTGCCCCAGGTGTGTTTTTGCGCGGCGTTGAGTGCCGTGACGGCTGGCGGGGGCGCGCTGGCGAGGACGCCCGCATGGACTTCGGGTGGCGCGGTGAAGGAACTCAGCGTGAAGGCGATGCGCGAGTGATCGCCCGACAGCGATACCGCCATCGCCGCGCTGCCATCGCCGATCACCGCAGGCACGCTGAAGCCGAACTTCGTGGCTTCGAGTTTGCCGTTGCTCGCGGCCATGAATTGCCGCAATTGCACCTGGCCGCGCACGATCTGGCTGACCAGCAGGCCGTCGCCGTTGAAGGTGAACCACGACGAGGTCGCGCGCGAGCCTTCGGTGAGATCGACCGGTGCACCGCCCTTCGCGGCAACGCGATAGATGTCGCCGCCGGTTGTACCGCGATCGCTCATCAGCCCGCCGATGAAATAGATGTCGCCTTGCTTCGACCAGCGCGGTAGCGCGATCTGCAAGCCGTGCAACGGACCCGAAACCGTGGCGGGGTCGACCAGGGCCCGCGGCGGTGCACCGGCGTTTGCATCCTGCACATACAGCTGCGCCGTCCACCAGTTGTCATCGCCCGGCGGCGGCGCCGCGGTGTATGCGATGCGCGTGCCATCGGGCGACCAGGAAAACTCGTAGGCGTAGAGACTCGCCGGTGTCAGCAGTTCCGGTTTTCCACCGTCGAGCCCGAGCGACGCGACGCGTTGCACCTGCACGTTTTCGACGCCGATCACCCCGACCCGCGGATTGCCGGATGCGGTGGCGTAGGGCAAGCGCGTCGCGCCCGGCACGAACAGGAATCCGAGGCGCTTGCCGTCGGGCCTCCAGGCGAGCCCCTCCGCGAAGCCGGCCAGCGTCGCCAGCACGCGCGCGGGTTGTTTGCTGCCGGCATCCAGCAGTTCGATCGAATTCTGGATCGGTTTGATGTTGGCCGGATCAACCGGGCAACGCATCAGGATCGCGAGGGTGTCGCTGCCGGGTTGCCACGCGAGGTCTTGCGGGCGGCAGTCGCCGGTGAGCGCGACGACATGCGCGCCGCGGCCGCGCCAATCGGCGAGTTCCAGCCGGTTCTTGCCGTCCTGTTCGACGATATACGCAAGCCGTTGCCCGTTCGGTGACAGCGCCACCCGCGAAATGTCGACGATCTGCGCACGCTGCGCGAGGATCCGGTCGATATGCGCGGCTTCGGCGTTCGCCGGCGGCGCGGCCAGCGCCGGCGTGAGCACGAACATCGCGCTGCAGGCGAGCAGCGCACGGATCAGCGGGCGTGTGGACATGGCGGCGCTCCGGATGGAAAGTGTGAACGCTACACCCCCGCCGCGCGCGCCAACAGTGGCTGAGGCCATGGGTGCGAACCCGTGCGCACTCAACCGCAATGGTGGTTGTGCAGGCGTTGCTGCAGTTCGCGCTGCGTGTAGCCGTCGGCGAGCATGTGCGCGCGGGTCTTGCCCTGTTCGTACTCGATGTTCTTGCAAACGGGGCGCCTTGCGGCGCCCCGTGCTTGCAAACATCGCTTGCGTCAGTGCTTGTCTTTCACGAAGCGCGTGAACAGGTCATGGATGCGCCGGTATTCGTCGTACCAGGAATCGGCGTGCTCGAACGCGTGGCGCTCCATCGGGTACAGCGACATCCAGAAGTTGTCCTTGTGCAGCTCGATGAAGCGCTGGTACAGGCGAATCGAATCGCCCGGCATCACGTTGTTGTCGACCAGGCCGTGGTTGATCAGCAACGGATCGGCAAGGTTCTTCGCATACTCGATCGGCGAGGAAATCTTGTAGGCCTCGGGATCGAGCTGCGGGGTGTTGAGGATGTCCGAGGTGTAGCCGTCGTTGTAGCTGGTCCAGTCCGACGGCGGGCGTTGCGCCGCACCGGCGGCGAACTCACCCGGTGCGCGCAGCAGCGCCATCTCGGTCATGAAGCCGCCATAGGAACCGCCGTAGATGCCCACGCGCTTCGGGTCGACGTGGTGGTTCTTCACCATCCAGGCCTTGCCGTCCAGCAAGTCTTCGAGTTCCGGATGGCCCATGTGGCGGTAGATCGCGTCACGCCAGTCGCGGCCATAACCGGCCGAGCCACGATAGTCCATGTCGATGACGACATAGCCTTCCTGCAGCAGCAGGTTGTTGAACATCTGTTCGCGGAAGTAGTACGACCAATTCTTCTGGACGTCCTGCAAATAGCCAGCGCCATGCACGAAGATCACCGCCGGGTGCGGGTGCGAGGCGTCGTAGTTTGCAGGCTGGTAGTACTTCGACCAGATCCCGAAGTGACCATGGCTCGACGGCACCTTGACGAACTCGGGTTGCACGAATTGCTTCGAGTACGCCTTGTATTGCGCGGTACGGGTGTCGGTGAGGTCGCGCGCGCCGCTGCCGTCGGCGTTCACCACCGCGAGCTGCGGCGGAATGTAGGCGCTTGAATGCAGCACCGCAAGTTGGCTGCCATCGGGCGACAGCTCGAATTCGTCCATGCCTTCGTAGTGCGTCACTTGCTGCAGCGCGCCGCCTGCGACCGGCACGCGGTACACGTCGTAGTCATACGGCGCCTGCTTGTTGGATTTGACGTAAAACCACCTGCCGTCGGGCGACAGCACCGGTGTGGAAACCTCGTAACCGGTTCCGGTGAGCGCACGTGCCTTGCCATCCAGCGGCTTCACGAACAGTTGTGCCCAGCCACTGGCTTCGGATTCGAACCACAGCGTGTTGTTGTCGGGCAGCCAGCCGAGTGCGTTGAAGCTCCAGTTGATCCAGGCCGGATCGGTCAGGCGGTTTTGCGTCACCAGCTTGTGCGTCGTGAAATTGACCGATTCGATCCAGCGGTCCTTGTGGTCGTTGGCGACCAGTTCGACCGCGAGGTTCTCGCCATTCGGGCTCCACGCGACCGCCGGGTGACCGGATTCACCGATCACGACGAAGTTGACCGATACCGGACGCGTCTTCGGGGCCGCCAGTGCGGCGGCCTCGGCGGCGTGGCCTTCCTTTTTCAGTTGCGCGATGCGCTTGGTGCGCAGGTCGTGCAGTGGATCGTCATGGATACCGGGCAGGTCATCGGTCGACAACGCATATTGCTTGTGCGTTTGCAGGTCCAGCAACAGCAACGATTGCGGCGCCGGATTGTTGTGACCGACGTAGGTGCGTGCCTTCTCGGGCTCGGGGTAGCCCGAGTCGTTGACGTAATGCACCACCACCGGCTGCTTGCCATGCTGGTACGACGCCGGTTGCGTCACCACCAGCAGCCAGCGGGCGTTCGGCGACAACGAGGTCATCGCCACCTTCGCGTCGCTGCCGAGATAGAACGGCGCGGCCGCACGCGCGGCATTGTCCGCGTCCAGCTGTTCGTTGCGTTCGCGCACCGCGGTCTTGTCGGCCTTGATCTCGCGCAGCGTCGAAAACAGGCTGAGTTGCAGGCGCTCCATCTGGTCCGGTTTGGCGTTGGCGGGATCGGGCTTGCTCTCCAGCGTGGCGGCCTGCGACACCAGCCCGGTTGCGGCATTCCAGATGTGCCAGTCGTTGCCGTTTTGCGCCCAGCTCACGAACTGGCCGTCGGAGGAAATCTGCAGGCCGGATTTGTAGGTGTCGCTGCGGGTGAGTTGGCGAGTGGTGCCGGTGGCCACGTCGCGCACGAACACATCGCCGTGTTGCAGGTAGGCGGCGCGAGCGTGCTGGCTGTCGAACACCGCCGGGCCGTTCGCGGTCGCGAGCTCGGCATCACTCAACTTCGCCGGGCTGCCATCGGTTGCCGCGACGCGGTACAGGTCGCGGATCGATGAACCATCGCGCTTCAGCTTGTAATAGATCGAACGGCCATCGACGCTCCAGTGTGCGTCCTCCACCGGCGGCCCGATCCAGTCGGGGTCCGCCATGATCTGTGCGAGGGTGATGTGCGACGCGGTGGGTGTCGCCGGCGCAGCTTGCGCTGGCGCGGCGAGTGCACCCGTGCTGACCAGCAGGCCAGCCAGAACGGCAACGGTGATGCGAGTCATGGACACAATCCCCAGCCAAAACGGCGAGCCTAGCCACGTGCCGGGCGCAACCGCAAGCGCCGGAAGTCATCGGCGTGCGCTGCGGCTCCGCCTGCCTTACGATCACCGCCATGCCCACGCCCCTTTCGACCATCGAGCGCGAGACCGCGCCCAACCCCCGCCACGCCGTGATCTGGTTGCACGGCCTTGGCGCCGACGGCAATGATTTCGTGCCGATCCTGCCGCAACTGGTACCGCCGGAATGGCCACCGCTGCGTTTCGTGTTCCCGAATGCGCCGGTGCGCCCGATCAGCGTGAACGGTGGCCTGCCGATGCGCGCGTGGTACGACATCGCCGGTTTCGATCTCTCGCAGAAACAGGATGAGGCCGGCGTGCGCGCGTCGATTGCCGAGGTCGATGCGCTGATCGCGCGCGAGGTTGCGCGCGGCGTGCCCGAATCCGGCATCGTGCTGACCGGCTTTTCGCAAGGCGGCGCGATCGCGCTGGCGACCGGCTTGCGGCATGCGCGGACGCTGGCGGGCATCGTTGCCTTGTCGACCTATCTTCCGATCGCGGAGGTGACGCAGGCCGAGTGCAGCGCCGCCAACGCCGCAACGCCCATCTTCATGGCCCATGGCACCTTCGATCCGGTGGTGCCGCAATACCTCGGCGAGCGTTCCCGTGACCGTTTGCGCGAATGGGGTTACACGGTGGATTGGCACAGTTATCCGATGGCGCATCAGGTCTGCCCGCCGGAAATCGCCGACCTCGGCGAGTGGCTCACGGCGCGTTTGGCCGTCTGAGGCATACTGCGCGCATGGCCGGTCCCATGCCCCCGCCGCACCACGACCACCCCGTGTTGCCGGATTTCTGCAACGCCGGCGCGGTGTTCACACTCGTGGTGGTGGCCGAACTCGTGGTGATGGTCGACGCCCTGGCGCCGGATGCGCGGATGGCGTGGCGCGGCTTCTTCACCGCGTCGGCCTTCGTGGTATGGCTGGCCCTGTTGTCGGCCCTGTTGCTGTGCCGGCTGTCGCCGCTGCTCACACGCTTCCCGCGCGTCGCCAGCTACGCCCTGTCGTGGCTGGCGCTGGTGTTGCTGGTGGCGTTCGCGAGCGCGGTCGTAGCGTGGATCGACCACGCGTTCGGCACCGGCCTCACGCCAAGTTCCGGCACGCGCTTCGTCGCCGGCAACACGGCACTGGCCGCGCTGCTGGCGGCGGCGCTGTTGCGCTACTTCCAGGTGCTCGCCGACTGGCGTGCGCGGCTTGCGGCCGTTTCACGCGCGCAATTCGACGCCTTGCAGGCGCGCATCCGCCCGCACTTCCTGTTCAACAGCATGAACACCGTGGCCGCGCTGGTGCGCACCGATCCCGATGCCGCCGAACGCACGGTCGAGGACTTGTCGGAATTGTTCCGCGCGGCGCTCGGCGCCGAAGACAAGCCGGGCACGCTCGGCACGGAGCTGGACCTGATCGACCGCTACCTCGCGATCGAGCAGTTGCGTCTGGGTGACCGCCTGCAGGTGCAGCGCGACCTCGATGCGCTGCCGCGCGCCCTGGAGATGCCGGCGCTGCTGCTGCAGCCGTTGGTCGAAAACGCGGTCTACCACGGCATCCAGCCGCTGCGCGCGGGCGGCACGCTTACGCTCAGCGGGCGCCGTGTCGAAGGCGGCATCGAAATCGAGATTGCCAACCCGTTGCCGGACGCTGCGCCACCGGCGCGCAGCCGGCATGGACTCGACAGTGTCCGCCGTCGCATCGCCTACCACTTCGGGGAGCGCGGCGGCATCGACGTGCGCAAGGAGGGTGGACTCTATCGGGTGCTCGTGAGGTTGCCGGATGCGCCGCTTCCTTGAGTCAGGGTCGCCGGGGGACGTGGAAAAATGTTGCGTGAAGATTGCTTGCGGGTCATCTGCTCATGCGAATAGTCATCGTTGATGACGAGCCGCTGGCGCGCGCGCGCATGACCGCGTTGTTGCGCGACTGCGAGGGTGCCGAGGTGGTCGCCAGCGTCGGCGATGGCGAGGCCGCGCTGGCTGCGTGCGCGGAAACCCGCGTCGAGCTGTTGCTGCTGGACATCGCGATGCCGGGGCTGGATGGCATCGGCGTGGCGCGCCGCCTCGCCGCGCTGCCGGATCCGCCACAACTGGTGTTCTGCACCGCCTACGAGGAACACGCGCTGGCCGCGTACGAATTGCGCGCGGCGGATTACCTGCTCAAACCCGTTCGGCTCGAACGCCTGCGCGAAGCGCTGAAGCGGGCGGCTGCCTTGCGCCAGCGGGCGCGTCCGGCCGCAGCATTGGCCGCGCAGGCCCATGGCGCGCCGGTGCGCATTCCGCTCGCGCAGATCCTGTATCTCAGCGCCGACGACAAGTACGTCACCGTGCATGGCGAGGAAGGCGAGGCCTTGACCGAACAATCCTTGAAAGCGATCGAGGAGGCCTTTCCGGAACGCTTCGTGCGCGTGCATCGCGCATGCCTGATTCCGGTCGAGCGGCTGCTGGGCTTGCGCCGCGATCCCGACACCACGATGCGTGCCCTGATTGCCGGCAGCGAGGCCACGCCCGAAGTCAGCCGGCGCAACCTGCCGGCCGTGCGCAAGCTGCTGCGGCAATAGTCGCGCGCTGGACGCTCAATAACCTTCGAATTCTTCGGTGCGGATGTTGTCTTCGTCGGCGCCCACTTCCATCAGCAGTGCGCGCATCGCCTTGACCATGCCCTCCGGGCCGGAAAGATAGAAGCGCGATGCCTCGATATCCGGCACGTGTTGGCGGATGGTGTCGGCATTCACGTGGCCCTGGGTTGCGGTGTACACAGGTACGAAGCTGAAGTTCGGATTGGCGGCGGCGAAAGACTGGAAGTCATCGGTGTAGGCCGCAAGTGCCGGCGTGCGGTTGGCGTAGATCAAGGTGAGCTTGTGTGCGGTGTGGTCGTGCGTCGCCTGCGCGACGATGCTGCGCACCGGGGTGATGCCGATGCCGCCGGTGATGAACACCGCCGGCGCATGGGTGCTCTTCTGCAGCGTGAAATCGCCCCACAGCGCCAGCAGCTTGACCATGGTGCCTTCCGGTACCTTGGCTGCGGCATTCTTGAAGGCGCTGCCACGCATGCGTGTCGCCATGCGCAAGGTGTCCTCGAAGGGCGCGCTCACGAACGAAAAGCCGTGCTTGTTGTTGCTGTCGTCGAGCCCGGTGGACGGTGGCAACACCAGGTCGCCGAACTGGCCGGCGCGATATTCGAAACCGGGCGGCTTCTCCAGCGTGAATTCGGTCGTGCCCTCGGCAACTTCGCGCTTGCGCAGCAATTTGACGTCGTAACTGGTGGCCATGGTCTTGCGGGCTCCCTGTGGATTGCGTGGATGCTCAACCCGGCCATTGTAGGCATGCGGTCGTGATGAGGCCGTGCTCAGTCTTGCTCAGCCTGCCGCGCGATGCGCTGCGCCAGATCAAGATATTCGCCGGATTTTTCGAGACCGCGGACGAAGCGCTGCGGGATGCCGTCGAAGCCGACCAGCGCGCCCACCAGCGCGCCGGTCAGCATCGCGCGGGCCTGGTTCTGGCCACCGCCGTTGAGCGCGTGCAACACCGCCGCTTCAAAATCGTCTGAAAAGCGCGCGGCAAGGTAGTACACCGCCGGCAGCTGGTAGTAGATCGCACACGGCATGCCGTAGACGAGCGACACCTTCCACGCCGGTTCGATGTGCACGCCGGGGTCGTGCGCGGCGCGCGCGCTGGTGCCCATCGACAACAAGGCATCCGGCGAGGGGAAGTGGCCGGCCATGTGGGCGCGTTCGGCACCTGCGGGCACCATGCCTTCTCCGCCGGTGGTCACGGTGTGGAACGGCAGCTCGCCGTCGCGCACCAGCGTCATCAGCTTGTCGGAGATGTGTTCGTCGAAGGATTCGCCCTGCACCAGCAGCCCGAGCGCGGCGCAGTACGCCGTGGTCATGGCGCCGACGCTGGCGTCGATCTGGGTGAGTGCGGTGTTGGCACTCACGGCCTGCGCCAACCTGCGTGGCACGCGTGCGTAACGTACGGCAATCGCCAGGCTGCGCTCGATCGCTTCGGTGTTGTCGGCATAGCCGCCGACCTGGCCCCAGGGCAGGCCCTGCTCCACGCGCAGGCGATGCGCCTCGCGCATCGACTGGCTGGTATAGCCGCCGGGTCCGCAGCGCGGGGTGCCGTCGATCAGCGGGAAGAAGTCACGATCGAGGCGCGCGCAAAAATCGGCCTCCTCGTAGCCGCGGCGCTCGGCCAGCGAGCGCATGGTGAGTGCCAGCAACCAGCCGGCTTGCGAGGACTGCCCGGCTTCCAGTCCCTCGTGGTAACGCCCCGGCCGCGGCGTGGTGTAGTTATCGATCCATGGCCCGAACGTCGCGTGCAATTCGTCGAGGTCGTAGTACCAATGCGGGCCAACGCCCAGCGCTTCGCCGACGAGTGCGCCCATGAGGGCGCCGCAGGCGCGTTGTTCAAAACTGATCGTGCTCATGCTGATCCTCCAACGCAAGCCGCGGGCCGGCGCGCATGCCGGTCCGTGCACAGCCGTTCATCGTACGCCCGTACGCCAAGACGGCGCCGTTTGCGTCCGCTAAAATTGCGCGAATTCGCTGCAGGAGCCCGCATGCCGCCCACCACGCCCACCGCCGCCCGCGATCGCCTGATCTTTGCGCTGGATGTTCCCGGTTACGACGAGGCCGTGGCCTGGATGGATCGCCTCGGCGATGCCGTGTCGTTCTACAAGATCGGCCTGGAGTTGCTGTCGGGCGGCGATTATTTCCGGGTGCTGGATGAACTGGCGCGCCGCGGCAAGCACATCTTCGCCGACCTCAAGTTCCACGACGTGCCCGCGACCGTCGCCGGTGCAGTACGCGGACTGGCCGCGTACCCGGTGACGTTCGCGACGATTCATTGCGACAGCCGCGCCATGCTGGAAGCCGCGGTGGCGGTGCAGGGTTCGCTGCAGCTGTTGGCGGTGACCGTGCTGACCAGCAACGATACGGCCGATCTCGCCGCGCTGGGTGTGCAAGGCGATCCCGCCGAAGTCGTGATCCAGCGCGCACGCCTGGCGCAAGCAGCGGGCGTCGACGGTGTGGTCTGCTCGGGCGCCGATTTGCCGCGCCTGCGCGCTGCGCTTGGTCCCGATCTGCTCACCGTCTGCCCCGGGATTCGACCGGCGGTGGCCTCGGGCGACGACCAGAAGCGCACCGTGGATGTGCCGACCGCGTTCGCGCAGGGCGCGGACTATATCGTGGTGGGCCGCCCGATCCGGCTGGCGCCGGATCCTGCAGTCATGGCTGCATTCATGATCGCGCAGATCGACGCTGCCACCGGCTGAACCGGTTCGGCCCAGGCGGTTCGGCCAAACCGGCCGGCTTGCCTCGCGGGCCTTGCCTCGCCACACTTCGGCGCATGTCCGGCAGTCATCATCCCGTTCCAGTCCGTCGGCGTGTCGTTGCGCTGGCCGCAGCGTGCGCCCTCGGCGTGCTGCTCGCGGCTTGCCATCAGGCGCCGCCGCCGCCCAGCAACGTCACGCCCGAGAAGGCCATTTCCACCAACCTGCGCCTCACCGCCAGCGGTGACTTCGACGGCTTGATGAGGAACCGCCTGCCGCCTGCCGATTACGCGCAATGGCGGCAGGAATGGGATGCCTCACAGGCGCATCAGCAACCGGCCTCCGCAGCCCGGCAACAGCAGTTCGCCGAGATCATGCAGATGCTGACCGCGCCGGGTGCCGAGGCCCAACTGTTGAAGCGCCTGCAGCCGGAACTGGCTGGCGGCAGCGACAAGGGCCTGCCGCCGGTGTTTGCCAGCGTGCTGGCGGCGGCCGGCAAGGAAATGATCAACAGTTCCCCGCAACTGGGATCCGGGCAACGGTTGTTGGCGTTGCAGGCGCTGTATGCCATCGATGCCTTCGTCGCCAAGGTCGATTTCGGTGACAAGAAAAAGCTGACGAAGGCGATCAATCTCGTCTGCGCCACCGCGCGCCAGCTGCACGTGCAAACGCTCCAGCAATGGCGCGCGCTTGACTACGCCAGCAGCATGCGAAACTACGGCATCATCTGGAACGGCGTGGAGGGCCTGCTCGACATTTACGGGTTGCATCTGGCTTCCAGCTTGAATGACGCCAAGCCTGCAATCGTGTCGATTGTCAGCGATGAGGCGGTGGTGCAATTGAACCTGACCGTCGCGGGGACGCCGATGACCGGGGAGTGGGCCATGCGCCGGGTGGACGGCCACTGGTACGACGCGGACCTGCTGGATGCATGGCGCAAAGCACACCCCGCGCCGGCGGCTTCGGCGGCGCGCGCGGGCAGCGGCAACCCGGCGCCGGCAGCCAGCGCGGCCACGCCCGCCGTGCCGGCATCCACAGCGCCCGCAGCCAGCGCGGCGAACCCTCAAATCTGACCATTTTCTGACAACGCACCGGCAATTGCGGGGCTGCACGGGCGTTGGCACCGGCCTGGGCCGATGCCGCGGGGGCCGCATCCGGCGTTGTGGGACAATTCCCGATCGAGTAAACCGGATTCAGGCATGCAGCACCCAT
Organism: Rhodanobacteraceae bacterium; assembly: GCA_035688305.1. Lineage (GTDB taxonomy): Bacteria > Pseudomonadota > Gammaproteobacteria > Xanthomonadales > Rhodanobacteraceae > 66-474. The sequence continues at coordinate 19,050 of DASSNC010000034.1, read as the reverse complement.
GGCCCACGTCATGACCGAAAACTTGAACCGCGACGCGCTGGTGCATTCCAGCTGGTGGCGCGCCCTGTGGGGCGCGCTGCTGGCGCCGTGGGTGCGGATCAAGCGCGACCCGGCCGAGCCGGTGTCGCTGCTGAAGCCCGACACACCCGTCATCTACGTGATCGAGCGCAGCGGATTTTCCGACAGCCTGATCCTTGAACGCGCCTGCCGCGAGGCCGGCCTGCCCAGTCCGCTCACGGTGATGCCGGGGTTGGGCCGGCGCCGGCGTGCGATGTTCGCGATGCGCGGCACCGGTGGCTGGTTCCAGCGGCGCAATCGCGATCGCTTTGCGCTGAACACGATCCGGCAGATCCTGCGGTCACTGGAAGCCGATCCCGACAGCGACGTGCAGCTGATGCCGGTTGCCATCTACGTGGGACGCGCGCCGAACCGCAAATCCGGCTGGTTCAGCGTGCTGTTTTCGGAAAACTGGGCGGTGGTCGGCCACTTCCGGCGCCTGCTCGCGCTGCTGCTGAACGGGCGCGACACCATCGTGCGGTTCTCGCCACCGATTTCCTTGAGCGCGCTGCGCGAGGAATCGGCCGACGGACGGATTCCACGCCTGCAGCGCAAACTGGCGCGGGTGTTGCGCGTGCACTTCCGGCGCGTGCGCACCGCAGTGATCGGGCCGGACCTGTCACACCGGCGCACGGTGATGGATTCGGTGCTGGACGCCGAAAGCGTGCGCGCGGCGATCACCGCCACCGCGGCCAGGGAAAACCTCAGCGCGGGCAAGGCCTGGAAGCGCGCCGAACACTACGCGCGCGAGATCGCCGCGGATTATTCGCCGCCCTTCGTACGCTCGGTGTCGTTCCTGCTGTCGAACTTCTGGAACAAGCTGTACGACGGCATCACGATGCACCATTTCGATGGCGTGCGCGCCGTCGCGCCGGGCCACGAAATCGTGTACGTGCCCTGCCATCGCAGCCACGCCGACTATGTGCTGATGAGTTACCAGTTGCACATGTCCGGCGTGGTGGCGCCGCACATTGCCGCCGGTGTGAACCTCAACCTGCCGGTGCTGGGAACGTTCCTGCGCAAGGGCGGCGCCTTCTTCCTCCGCCGCAGCTTCAAGGCCAACGCGTTGTACTCGGCGGTGTTCTCCGAATACGTCAGCCAGCTGGTGCAGCGCGGCGTGCCGCTGGAGTACTTCATTGAAGGCACGCGCTCGCGTACGGGGCGCTTGTTGGCGCCGCGCGCCGGCATGTTGATGATGACCGTGCGCGCCTTCCTGCGTGCACCGCGCCGGCCAATACTGTTTCAGCCGGTCTATATCGGCTACGAAAAACTGATGGAAGGCCGCGCGTACATCGGCGAGCTGTCCGGCCAGAAGAAGGAAGGCGAGTCCTGGCTCGGCATCCTGCGCGGCCTGCGCGCCCTGCGCCAGCATTACGGACGGGTGACCCTCAGTTTTGGCGAGCCGGTGCTGCTGAATCCCTTGCTCGACGCCGCCGATCCCGAATGGCGCGCGCAGTCGGGCAGCGAGGCGCGCCCGGAATGGTTGCCGGGTTTGATCGACACCCTCGCCGAACGCATCCAGGTCGAAGTCAACCGCGCCGCCGACGTCAATCCGATCAACCTGATCGCGCTGGCCTTGCTGGCCGCGCCGCGGCACGCGCTGGCCGAGACCGACCTGCTGGCGCAATTGGAATTGATGAAGGGCATCCTCACCGAATTGCCCTATTCGGATCGCAGCACGGTGACGCCGATGGCGCCCGCCGACATCATCGCCTATGCCGAACAGATGGGCTGGATCCATCGCGTTGCGCATCCGCTGGGCGACGTGCTGGCGGTCGAGGGCGAGAAGGCGGTGCTGCTGTCGTACTTCCGCAACAACGTGTTGCACATGTTCGCGGCGGGCGCGTGGGTGGCGTGCTGCTTCATCAAGAACCGCCGCATCGGCCGCGACGTGGTCAAGCGCCTCGGCCGCGCGGTATATCCGTTCATCCAGTCCGAATTGTTCCTGCCGTGGGATTCGAACGGCTTTGCCGAGCGCATTGATGCGTTGATTGACGCCCTGGTCGCACGCGGCCTGCTGGCGACAGGCGGCGACGGTTCGGTGGTGCATCTTGCCGCCGGCCACGAGGACGACGCCTACCAGCTGCGCCTGCTGGCGCAATGCCTGATGCAGGCCTTCGAGCGCTACTACATCGCGATTGCGGCGCTGGTGAAAAACGGTCCGCACACCTTGAGCGCGGGCCAGTTGGAAAACGTCTGCCAGCTTGCGGCCCAGCGCCTCTCGCTGCTGTACCAGCAAAGTGCACCCGAGTTCTTCGACAAGAGCCTGTTCCGTGGCTTCATCCATAAATTGCGCGAACGCCGCATCGTCTGGACGGATGCCAACGGCAAGCTCGAATTCGACGCGGTGCTCGACGACGTCGCCCGCGACGCGCGCCTGATCCTGGCACGCGAAGTGCGCCAATCGATCATGAAGATCACGCCTGATGTCGCGGGTGAAGACGCCACCGCGGGCGCGGCGCGCGGCGGCTGACGCGCGGCAGTGGCGGCCCGTGCGGACATGCGAACCCAGGCCACACGCACCCCGGCTGGCAGCGCCGGGGTCACGCGTGCAAAGGCTCAGGAAGCAGGCGGCGTCGGCCCGCTGAACTTCACCGCGGTGGCGCCGGTGATCGGACCGCTGACATGCGCGTCGTTGCTGATGTACAGCTGCACCGGGCGTTCAAAGGTCAACGGTCCATTCACGGTGGCGCCGGGGCCAATGGTGATCCGCGGCACGTCGTTGTCGTTGATGTGGATGCCGAGCAGGCCGTGATCGTTCGGCTTGGTGACCTTGATGCCGCCGTCCACCACGGCCTTGCCGGTGATGTCGATGTCGCCGTTGACGGTGGTGATGCCTTGGCCGACGTGCGCACCGTCGATGGTGATGTGGCTGTTGACGTTGGTCAGCGAGCCGTTGACGGCCGAACCTGCAGCGAGGCTGAGCGCGCCGTTCACGGCGGTGACGTCGCCGCTGACGGTCGCGCCGCTGGCGAGCGTGACACCGCCGTTGACGGTCGTGATCTTGCCCGCGGTCGCGTTGGCAGCCAGCGTGACGTGGCCGTTCACGGTAGTGGCTTCGCCGGCGTGGGCGCCTTCCCCGAGGTTGACCGAACCGTTGACGGTGGTGGCGCTGTCGACCTTGGCCTTGGCGCCGACGTTCACCGCGCCGTTCACGGTGCTGGCATCGGCCTTGGTCGTGCCGGCCGGTACATCGACCGAACCGTTCACGCCGCTGACGCACGCGCCGAGCGCAAGCGGCAGCGCGACGAGCGCGAAAATGAAAGTGCAAAGACGTGCGGATCGCATGGAAACCTCCTGCGCAGATGGCGCTGGTGAAGCATGATCGTGCCCGACTATTGTGGTGTTGCCAATAGGTCCATCGTCACCGTGACCAATGGCATGCGGCCGTTCCGGATTGCCGCGCTGTCTGCCACCCGGCATTGCCGCAGCGTGTCGTTCCGGAAACACCGGAGCGACCAGCCGTGGCCCGATTTCCCGCAACAGCCGCTTCGAATCGGGCAGTCAGTAGAATGTAGCGACAACCCGAACAGGCAAAACCATGCACACCCTCGTGATGATCCGCCACGGCCAGTCGCTGTGGAACAAGGAAAATCGGTTCACCGGCTGGGCCGACGTCGATCTCACCGGGCAAGGCCGCGACGAGGCGCGCGAGGCGGGTGAATTGCTGAAGCGCGAGGGTTACACGTTCGACGTCGCGCATACTTCGGTACTGACGCGCGCCGTGCACACCTTGTGGGGCGTGCAGGATGCGATGGATCTTGCGTGGCTGCCGGTGGTGACCGATTGGCGCTTGAACGAACGCCACTACGGTGCGCTCACCGGGCTCAACAAGGCCGAGATCGCCGCCAAGCACGGCGACGAGCAGGTGCACATCTGGCGGCGTAGTTACGACGTGCCGCCACCGCCGCTCGATCCCGGGCACAACGTCTACGCGACTGATCCGCGCTACGCCAAACTCGAGCCCGCGCAAGTGCCGCTGACCGAATGCCTGAAGGACACCGTGGCGCGGGTACTGCCGTACTGGCACGAGGTACTGGCGCCCGCGATCCGCTCCGGCCAGCGCGTGGTGGTGGTGGCGCACGGCAATTCGATGCGCGCGCTGGTGAAGTATCTCGATGGCATTTCCGATGCCGAGATCACCGGGGTCAACATTCCGAACGGCGTGCCGCTGGTGTACCGCTTCGACGCCGACATGCGACCGGTTGAACACTTTTATCTCGGCGATGCCGAGGCGATCGCGGCGAAAGCAGCGGCCGTCGCCAACCAGGGGCGTTCCTCGGCGGTGTGACTTCCGATGGTCCCCGACGGGAGCATCGGCCACGGATCGACGGATACACGCATCAAGAGCATTCGACGCGGATCGACGCGGATGACCGCTGATAAAAGCTCTGTCCGTGTGCATCCGTGCAAATCCACAGTCCAAGTCCCTTGCCGTTCTGGCGAGGCTTTGAAAAAAGCATTTACCACGGATGACACGGATCTACACGGATCTACACGGATGAAACGGATCAGGAGCTCTATCCGCGCGTATCCGCGGAAATCCGCGTCAAAGGGCTGTTGCCTTGCGGATTCAACGGGCAAAGAGCGTTGGACGCGGATCAACGCGGATGACCGCTGATAAAAGCGCTATCCGTGTGCATCCATGCAAATCCGTGGCCAAGGCTTCTTGCTCTTCCCGCAGGATTCACGAAAAGCATTCGACATGGGTCAGGATCTCTCTCCGCTGAAGTCCGCGTCCAAAAGCGCTTGTCTTCGCGGCACGAGCGCGTGTGACGCCACGGAACGCATCGCCGGCTGCTGGCGCTACAGCTTCCCCCGCTTCCACGGCCACGCTACCGCGAAGCTCGCCACGCCAATCGCGGCGAGGATCGCCGGTGGCCAGACGCCGAGGCGCGGCGCCAGCGCATAGATCACCGCAGCACCAAGCAGCACGGTGCCGCCGAACGCGGCAACCAGGATGCGCCGCTGGGTTTCGCGCGCCAGCGTGTACAGGTGTTCCATTTCGCGCTCGCCCACCTGCAGCGGGCCGTTGCCCTTGGCCAGCGCTTCCAGCGCATCGTGGACCTTCTCGGGAATCAGTGGCGCGATGCGCATCCATTCGGGCACGCGCTTGCGGATTTCCTTGACCGCGTGCCGCAAGCTGTAACGGTCGGCGAGTATGCGCTTCAGGACCGGTTGCGCGACCGACCAGATGTCGATGTGCGGGTCCAGCTGGCGGCCGAGGCCCTCGACGTTGAGCAGGGTCTTTTGCAGCAGGATCAACTGCGGCTGCAAGGTGAGCTCGAACTTGCGTGCGGTGCTGAAGAGTTTCGCCACCACTTCCGCCAACGAGATTTCCGACAGCGGGCGCGTGAAGTACGGTTCGCACACGGTGCGCACCGCGGCTTCCAGATCATCGACGCGGATGTGGCGCGGCATCCAGCCGGCGGCAAGGTGCAGCTCGGCGATGCGCCGGTAATTGCGCTCGAACATCGCGATGAAGTTCTCGGCCAACCAGTACTGGTCCTGGTCGGGCAAGGACCCCATGATGCCGAAATCGAGCGCGATGAAGCGCGGCTCGCGGGTGCGGGTGGGATCGACCCAGATGTTGCCGGGGTGCGCGTCGGCATGGAAGAAGTTGTCGCGGAACACCTGTTCGTAGAACAACCGCACGCCCTTGGTCGCGAGCTTGCGGCGGTCGATGCCGGCCTCGTCCAGCGCTTCGATGTCGTCGGCCGGGATGCCGTGCACGCGCTCCATCGTCAACACTTTCTCGCCGCTGTGCGACCAGACGATTTCCGGCACGTAGAGATCGTCGGAATCCTGGAAATTGCGCCGCAGCAGGCTGGCATTGGCACCTTCGTGCTGCAGGTTCAATTCGTTGCCGAGGGTCTTGGCGACCTCGTTGAACAAGTCGCGCGGACGCAGCTTGTCGGCCTGTGGATGCCAGCGCTCGACCAGCCGCGCCGATGCATCCAGCAATTGCAGGTTGTGGCGGATGTTTTTCGCCACGTTCGGTCGCAGCACCTTGACCACGACCTCGCGACCCAGTGGGCGCGTTGCCGCTGTGGGCTGCGCGAAATTCGCTTGCCCTGCTTGCGGGGGGAGCTTGCCGGCAGGCCCGGATGGGAGCAGCAGGCGCGCCGCGTGCACTTGCGCGATCGAGGCCGAGGCCAGTGGTGTTTCATCGAAACTCGCGAACAGTTCGCCGATCGGTTTGCCGAGCGCTTCCTCGACGATCGCGCGCGCCTCCGCGCCCGGGAATGGCGGAACCTGGTCCTGCAGTTGCGCGAGTTCGTCGGCGACGTCTTCCGGAATCAAATCGCGACGCGTGGACAACACCTGCCCCGCCTTCACCCAGATCGGTCCGAGTTCGGTCAGCGCGAGCCGCAGGCGCGCGCCGCGCGGCAGCGCCGCAATCTGCTTGCGCGGCCGTGGCAGCAGCATGCGCAGCCAGCGCAGCAGCCGCATCCCGTGCTGTTCGTCGATCAGGTCATCGACGCGGTAGCGCACCAGCACCGTCGCCACGTGCAGCACGCGCGGCAGCAGGCGCAGCGGCGTCATGGCTTGGAGCCCAATTCGCGGACGCGCGCAGCCAGCCGCTCAGTGCGCTCGCGCAGGCCGTCGACGTCATCCAGGAAGGCATCCATTTCGGCGTGCGGCACGGTCAGGCGGGCCTCGTCGCGCAGCCAGTCGATGGTGTCGTCGCGCAAGTGCCGGGCGCCCTCGGCTGCCCATTGCGCGGCGTCGTGCAGCGCGCGTGCAATCGCGGTGCCCGCCACTTCGCCGAACACGATGGAGAATGCTGCTTCGAAGTCGGGCCGGTAGGCGCGCGCGAGCTTCTGTACGCGCTGCGCGAGTTCGGCATCGCCGGAAATATCGACCTTGCCGGCCGGACGCGTCTCGCCGTCGCGGCCCAGCGCCATCGCCAGCAGCGAGCCAGGCGTGGCGTTGACTTCGAAATCATTGCTGCTGCCATCGTCGCCGGTTTCCGGCGGCGGTTCGATCTGCAAGGTACCGTTGCGCGCTGCGATCGCGAACGCGATCTCCGGGCCTTTCAGGTGCACGCCGATGCGGCGGCCTTCGAGCTTGCCGATCGCCTCGCGCGTGCCCGGATCCAGCGCAACCAGCCGGTTCAATGCGAGGGTGAGGGCAAGGCCACCCAGCTTGCGCAGCGGGTGGGGAATCCAGGCGTTGGGTTTTTGATCCGGCATCCGCGCATTGTAAGCGAGCGACAGGGCGCATGGCCGGCGCTTGCCAGCTCGTGCCAGAAGCGTTCGCCACGGATCGACACGGATTCCACAGATCAAAAGCATTTGACACGGATCGAAGCGGATGACCGCTGATAAAAGCTCTATCCGTGTGCATCCGTGCAAATCCGTGGTCAAAGCTCCTTGCTGTTTTGACGGGACTTCGAAAAAGCATCTACCACGGATTACACGGATCGACACGGATCAGAAGCTCCATCCGCGTACATCCGCGGAAATCCGCGTCAAAAAGGCTTTTGCCTTGTGGGTTGCGCGCATCAAGAGCATCGAGCGCGGATCAACGCGGGCGGACGCGGATAAAAGCTCTACCGGTGTGCATCCGTGCAAATTCGTGGTCAAGGCTCTTTGCCGTTCTGCCGGGACATCGAAGAAGCATCTACCACGGATTACACGGATAGCACGGATCAGAAGCTCCATCCGCGAGTATCCGCGGAAATCCGCGTCAAGAAGCTGTTGCCTTTTGGACTCCACGGGCCAAGAGCGTTGGACCAAGCGTCGTTACCGCGTATCCCGCGCCGCGCCGGGGAAGCCCTGCTGCCGCCACGCTTCGTACACCGCAATGGCCACGGCGTTGGAGAGATTGAGGCTGCGGTTGTCGGGTTGCATGGGCAGGCGCAGGCGGCTTGGCCCGGGAAGCGTTTGCAGAATCGCCTCCGGCAGGCCTGACGTCTCGCGTCCGAACAGCAACGCATCGCCATCGGCGAAAGCGACATCGGTGAAGCAGCGCGTGGCGTGGCTGGTGAACGCGAACACACGGGGGCGCTGCAGCACGTCGAGGCAGGCATCGAGATCGTCATGCGCCATCACGTTGACGAACTCGTGGTAGTCCAGCCCGGCGCGGCGCAATTTCGCGTGGTCCAGTTCAAAACCCAGTGGCCGGATCAGGTGCAGCGACGCGCCCGCGTTCGCACACAGGCGGATCACGTTGCCGGTGTTGGGCGGAATTTCCGGTTGAAACAGGATCACATGCAACATGGGAATGTCATCACCAGGGAAGCTCGGCGCCATCGTAAGCGAGGAACTTCCCGGCATCCTCGATGCGGGCGTGCTCGACGAGGTTCAACACCGCATGTGCGGCATCCAGCGGCGCGAGCGTCGCGCTCTTGCCGCCCATGGCGGTCTTCAGCCAACCCGGGTGCACGCTCAGCACGATGATGCCGCGCGGCGCAAGCTCCGCCGCAAGCCGCTTCACGCCCATGTTGAGCGCGGCCTTGCTCATCGCGTAGCTGACGGTCCGGAATGCATGCGATTGCGCGATCGAGCCGACCTGGCTGCTGACGCACAGCACCCGCGGCTTGTTGCCCAGCGCCAGCAGCGGCGCCAACGCCTGCGTGATCAACAGCGGTGCCGTCGCATTGACGGCGAAGCTCTCCGCCAGCGCTTCGGCCCCGACGTTGCCGAAGCGTTCGCCCGATACCAGTACGCCGGCGTTGTTGACGAGCAGATCGACCCGTTGCAGGTGCTTGGCCACCGCCTGCGGCAATGCCTCGATGGCCTGTGGGTCGGCCACGTCCAGCGCGTGGATCGCAAGCCGCTCCCCGTGCGCTGCGTGCAATGCGTCGAGAACCTTGGCCTGCGCGGGATCGCGGCAGCAGGCCAGCACGCGTGCGCCGCGTTCCAGCAGGCTGGTAACGAAGGCCAACCCGAGCCCGCGATTGGCGCCGGTGACGAGGCAGCGTTGCATGGCAATCTTCCTCCGCGTGGGCCTAGTCTAAACCCCCGTTCATACAATGGTTTGTCGCCGATTGCTTTCCCCCTGCGGCTGGGTTAGCTTCAACGGACAACCCAAATACGTCCGGGGAGGACTCCATCATGCGCACGCACTGGTTGGCGTGGTTCGCAGTGCTCGGCTTCACCCTGCTCGCAGGAGCGGCGCAAGCCGCCGATGCCGGCGGCAAAATCGATATTCCCTACACCCGCTTCACCTTGCCCAATGGCCTCACCGTGGTGGTCTCGGAAGACCACAAGGCGCCGATCGTCGCGGTCAGCGTCTGGTACCACGTCGGCTCGGGCTACGAGCCCAAGGGCAAGACCGGTTTCGCGCACCTGTTCGAACACCTGATGTTCCAGGGCTCGGAAAACCACAAGGACGAATATTTCCGTCCGTTTGAACTGGTCGGTGCCACCGGCATGAACGGCACCACCTGGCTCGACCGCACCAACTATTTCGAAACCGTGCCGACCACCGCGCTCGACATGGCGCTGTGGATGGAGTCCGATCGCATGGGCCACCTGTTGGGCGCGATCGGCCAGCCGGAACTCGACGAGCAGCGCGGCGTGGTCCAGAACGAAAAACGCCAGGGCGAGAACCAGCCATACGGGCGCGTGTACACCGACCTGCAGGCGAACGCATTCCCGGCCAATCATCCCTACCACCACTCCACCATCGGTTCGATGGATGACCTCAACGCCGCTTCGCTCGACACGGTGAAGCAGTGGTTCAAGGATTACTACGGGGCGGCCAACACCACGCTGGTGCTGGTCGGTGACATCACGCCCGCCGAAGCACGCGCCAAGGCGCTGAAGTTTTTCGGCGACATCCCGGCCGGCCCGCAAGTGCCGCGGCCGCAGCCATGGGTCACCGCGCGTGACCAGTCCACGCACGGCACGATGACCGACAACGTCGCGCAAGTGCGCATGTACCGTGAATGGAACACGCCGGGTCTCGACGCTGAAGGCAATGATCGCCTGATGCTGGATCTCGCCGCGCAGGTCCTGGGCGGCAGCAAGACCTCGCGGCTGTACCAGCGGCTGGTCTATCAGGACAAGCTCGCCGACAACGTGTCGATGGGCAACATGTCCTTCGAGCTGGCCAGCATGACGCTGTTGCAGGTTGACGTGAAGAAGGGTGTCGACACGAAAAAGGTGGACGCCACCATTGCCGACGAGTGGCAGAAATTCCTGAAGGACGGCCCGACTGCCGACGAGCTGGAGCGCGTCAAGACCATGTATCGGGCCTCCACGATCCGCGGCCTGGAACAGGTCGGCGGCTTCTCCGGCAAGGCGGTGACGCTGGCCGAAGGGCAGGTCTACCGCAACGATCCGGGCGCCTGGAAGAAGGATTACGACGTCACGATGGCCGCGACCCCGGCGGCCGTGAAGGCTGCCGCCGACAAGTGGCTGTCGAAGGGCGACTACACGCTCACCGTGGTACCGGGCAAAGTCGACGCCAAGGACGTCGCCACCGTCACGGGACGCGCTGCCATTCCGGGACGTCCGGCTGACAAGCTCTCGCCCGCGGGCGACTTCAAGGTCACGCAAAGCGACGTCGACCGCAGCAAGGGCGTACCGGTGGTCGATGCGTTCCCCAACCTGAGCTTCCCGACCCTGCAGCATGGCACGCTCAAGAACGGCATCAAGGTGGTGCTGGCCGAGCGGCATTCGATTCCGGTGGTGCAGGTGGAGGCCTTGTTCGACGCGGGTTATGCCGCCGACCAGGGGCGCAAACTCGGTACTTCCAGCTTCACGATGAGCATGCTGGACGAGGGCACCAAGGATCTCGACTCGGTCGAAATCGCCAAGCGCAAGCAGCGCCTCGGCGCCGAGATCGCCACCGGCTGTGACCTCGATACTTGCAACGCGTGGATGAGCGCGCTGGACGACAAGCTGGCCGACTCGCTGGCGCTGTATGCCGACATCGTGCGCAACCCGGCGTTCCACGAGGCCGATGTGTCGCGCCTGCGCGGACAGTGGTTGGCCGGCATCGCGCAGGAGAAGACCCAGCCGGTCGCGGTGGCGCTGCGGCTGCTGCCGCCGATCCTGTACGGCCAGGGCAACGCCTATGCGATTCCCTTCACCGGCACGGGCACCGAGGCCTCGATCAAGTCGCTGACCGAGGCCGACATGCGTGGTTTCATGCATGACTGGATCCGCCCCGACAACATGACGATCCTGGTCGCGGGCGACACCACGCTGGACAAGATCATCCCGCAACTGGAAAAGGCCTTCGGCGACTGGAAGGCCCCTGGCACCCCGGTGCCCACCAAGAACCTCGCCAAGGTCGCCTACCCGGCCAGCCCGAGCGTGTACCTGGTCAATCGTCCGGGCGCACAGCAGTCGGTGATCATCGCGGGGCTGGTCGCGCCGTCCACCAAGGCGCCGAACGATCTCGAAATCGGCACCATGAATGGTGCGTTCGGTGGCACCTTCACCTCGCGCCTCAACATGAACCTGCGCGAGGACAAGCACTGGTCCTACGGTGCGCGCAGCATGTTGCCGAGCGCGATCGGCCAGCGGCCGTTCCTGATGTACGCGCCGGTGCAGACCGACAAGACCGGGCCGTCGGTCGCGGAAATCCTGAAGGAAGCGCGTGGCGTGATCGGCGACAAGCCCATCACCGACAAGGAAATCCAGAAGATCAAGGACAACGACATCCGCAAGATGCCGGGCCAGTACGAAACGGCGCAGGCGGTGTTGAACGCGGTCGAAGGCATCGTCAAGTACGACCGTCCCGATGACTACGTGCAGACCTTGAAGGGCCGGATCGAGGCGCAGAAGGACTCCGCCGTCAATGCGGCCGCCAAGGAAGTGATCCATCCGGACAAGTTGACTTGGGTGATCGTCGGCGATCTTTCGAAGATCGAAAAGTCCGTGCGCGACCTCGACCTCGGCAAGGTCCAGGTCATCGACGCCGATGGCAACCCGGTGAAGTAACGCCAATGCGGACCCCTCTCCTTCGGGGGAGGGGTCTTTGCGCAAGCATGTTGCGGGAAGAGCAAGAAGCTTTGACCACGGATCTGCACGGATGCACGCGGATGGAATTCCTGATCCGCGGTTGTCCGCTTCGATCCGTGTCCAGTGCTTTGTGTGCATCTGTGGGAAGAGCGAGAAGCCTTGACCACGGATCTACACGGATGCACACGGATAGAGCTTTTTATCAGCGGCCATCCGCGTTGATCCGTGTCCAGTACTTTGTCTGCATCTGTGGGAAGAGCGAGAAGCCTTGACCACGGATTTGCACGGATGCACACGGATAGAGCTTTTTATCAGCGGTCATCCGCGTTGACCCGTGTCGAATGCTCTTGATCTGCGCAATCCATAGTGCAACAACCTTTTGACGCTGATTGCCGCGGATGTGTGCTGATGACGCTCCTGATCCGTGTCATCCGTGTGGATCCGTGGTAAATGCTTTTTCGCAGTCCCGCGAGAACAGCAAAAGGTTCTTGACCAAGGATTTGCGCGGATAGAGCTCCTGATCCGTGTCATCCGTGTGGATCCGTGGTAAATGCTTTTTTGCAGTCCCATCCACCGTGGTGGCATGCCGTAGAATGGTGCGATGAACGAGCAGGAACGATCCGCGTCCACCACGCACTTCGGCTACCGCGAAGTCCCCGTCGCCGAGAAGCAGAAGCTGGTCGGCGAGGTGTTCTCGTCGGTGGCCGGCAAATATGACGTGATGAACGACCTGATGTCGTTCGGCGTGCATCGCCTGTGGAAGCGGCACTTCGTTGCGACCTCCGGCGTGCGCAAGGGCGATCGCGTGCTCGACCTTGCCGGCGGCACCGGTGACATTGCTGCACTGATGCTGCCGCGGGTCGGCGCTAAGGGCGAGGTCGTCATCGGCGACATCAACGCCGCGATGCTGCAGGCCGGGCGCGACCGCCTGCTCGACCGCGGCCTGCTGCAAGGCCTGCGCTGGGCGCAGGTGAACGCCGAAGCACTGCCGTTCCCGGATGGTTCCTTCGACGCGGTCACCATCGCCTTCGGGCTGCGCAACGTCACCGACAAGGACAAGGCGCTCGCGGAAATGCAGCGCGTGCTGAAACCCGGCGGCCGCGTGCTGATTCTCGAGTTCTCGCGCGTCAACCAGGAATGGTTGAAGCCGCTGTACGATTTTCATTCGTTCCAGGTGCTGCCGCGCGTCGGCAAGCTGGTGGCGCATGACGAGGCCAGCTATCGCTACCTCGCCGAATCGATCAGGAAACATCCTGATCAAGCGACGCTGAAAGGCATGCTGGAGGAAGCCGGCTTCCGCAACGTGCAGGTGCGCAACCTGTCGGCCGGGATCGTTGCAATCCATCGCGGCTACAAGGTCTGATCGCATGCCGCGGCAACGTCTGTTCGCTGCCGCGCTTGCCGCACTCGGTGCGGTCACACTGCTGCTGCAGTTGCGGCTGACGCTGCACAACGCATCTGCCACCGGACTAACCGCAGGTCAGGCGCTGTGGCAGTACTTCGGCTATTTCACCATCCTCAGCAACGCTCTGGTCGTACTCGCATTGATGGCGTGGGCGATCGGGCCACGCAGTGCGTCGTCGCGATTCCTGCGGCGCGTGGATGTGCAGACGGCCGTGGCCGTCGCGATCGTGATCGTCGCTGTCGTGTATCACCTGCTGTTGCGCAACCTTTGGCAGCCCCATGGCTGGCAGTGGCTGGCTGATCAGTTGCTGCACACCGCGATGCCTGTGTTATTCATGCTGCACTGGTGGCTTGCGGTGCCCAAGGCCGCGCTGCGCTTTCGCCACGTACTGACGTGCCTGCCGTATCCGGTCGCGTATGCCGCGTACGCGGTCGTGCGCGGCGCAGCTGATGGTTGGTATCCGTATCCGTTCATCGACGTCACCGCGCTGGGCTATCCGCGCGTGGCGGTGAATGCCCTCGGCCTGCTGGCAGCGTTCGTGGTCGTGGCGTTCGTTCTCGTCGGCCTTGGCCGTTGGCAGGTGCGCGGATTGCGCGTCACAAGCAACCTTGAATGAGGAGCCGGTGGCATGCGCCAGCTGTACCCCGAAATTGAACCGTACCGCACCCGGATGTTCCCGGTCAGCGATCGCCACATGCTGTACATCGAGGAATGCGGCAACCCGGATGGCCTGCCGGTGGTGTTCCTGCACGGCGGCCCGGGCGCCGGTCTTTCGAATTACCACCGCCGGTTCTTCGATCCCGCGCGTTACCACATCGTGCTGTTCGACCAGCGCGGCGCCGGCAAATCCACGCCCTTCGCCGACCTCGTCGACAACACCACGCAGGATCTCATTTCCGACATCGAGAAGATCCGCGCGCATCTCGGCATCGAGCGCTGGCTGGTGTTCGGCGGCTCCTGGGGCTCCACGCTCGCGCTGGCGTATGCGGAAGCGCATCCCGAACGTGTGCTCGCGCTGGTACTGCGCGGCATTTATCTCGCGCGCCGCTGGGAAACCATGTGGCTGTACGAGGAAGGCGGTGCCGGCCGGATTCGCCCCGAAAACTGGCAGCGTTTCGTGTCCGCCATTCCGCCCGCGGAGCGCGCCAATATCGTGGCCGCGTACTGGCAGCGGCTGACCGCGGACGATGAAGCGGTGCGCATCGCCGCCGCGCGCGCCTGGGGTGCGTGGGAAGGCAGCGCGCTGACGCTGGAAGAATCGCCCGACACCGAAGCCGAATTCAGTTCGCCGGAAATCGCGGTGAGCCTCGCGCGGTTGGAGGCGCACTACTTCCGCCACGACTGCTTCCTCGAGCCTGACCAGCTGTTGCGCAACATCGACACGATCCGCCACCTCCCGGCGGTGATCGTGCAGGGCCGCTACGACATCATCTGTCCGACCCAGAGCGCGTTCGAATTGCACGAAGCCTGGCCGGAAGCCGAATACCACGTGGTCGTGGCCGGGCACGCGGCGTCCGAACCGGCCATCGTCGACAAGCTGGTCGCGGCGACCGACGGGTTCGCCGATCGCCTCGCCTGAGTCAAACCGTCGCGCGCAAGTCTGAAGTGATGGTGCCCCAATGCGCGACCTCGGCCTCGTGCCCCGCGTGGCGCCAGGTTTCCGCCAGCGATGCTGCATACCATTCGCGCATCGATGGCAACGCCAGCAGGCGTTGCGCGTAGGCATTCGCCGTAGCGCCGAGTGGCGGCGCATAGGTCTGGATGCGAAATGCGACCGGCGCGTAGAACGCGTCGGCAGCGCTGAATTCGGCGCCGGCAAGAAACGGGCCGCCGAAGCGCGCGAGGCCATCGTTCCAGAGCGCGTCGAGGCGTGTGAGGTCGCGTTGCAGCGCGGCGTCGATGCGATGCAGCTTGACCCGGATACCGCAGTTCATGCCGCATTGTTCGCGCAGCGCCATGAAGCCGGAGTGCATTTCAGCGGCGGCGCAGCGCGCGAACGCGCGGGCGGGCTTGTCGGCGGGCCACACGTGCGGATGTGCCTCGGCGAGGTATTCGGTGATCGCCAGTGAATCCCACACCGTGGTGCCGCCATCGACGAGGCAGGGCACCTTGCCGCTCGGCGAGAATGTTGTGAAGGCCTTGCCGTCGAATGGCTCCAGGCGCTCCGCGAACGCGATGCCGCGTTCGCGCAACAGCACCCATGGACGCAGCGACCACGACGAATAATTCTTGTTGGCGATGTACAGGGTCGGCATGGATGCCTCCGGCGCGGTGGGAGCGCGCATTCTACGTCCGTGCACCCGCGGGCAACCCGAGACCTTCGGTACACGCGGCTGTCACGAGGCGGTGGCATACTCGGGGCTTTGGCCATTGACAGGAGCGCCCCGATGCGCCTGCTTCCCACCCTCGCCTTCGGTGCCCTGGTGCTGCCGGTCGCCGCGCAAGCTGCCGATCCGCATTCCTACGCGCAGCCGCGGGATGTCGTGATCAAGCACATCGACCTCGCGCTCAAGGTCGATTTCACGCACCGGCAACTCGACGGCGCCGCCACCCTGACGCTGGACTGGAAAAATCCCGAGGCGCGCGATCTGGTGCTCGATACCGAGAACCTCAAGATTGCGGCGATCGAAGCCGTCGATGGCCAGGGTCACGCGCACCGGCTGGCATACAAGCTGGCCGAGCCGGTTCCGACCATGGGCTCGAAGCTCACCATCGAAGCAGCGCAGCATCCGCAGGCAGTGCGCATCACCTACGCGACGTCGCCGGACGCGTCGGGGCTGCAATGGCTGGCGCCGGCGCAGACCGCCGACAAGCAGGCGCCGTTCCTGTTCTCGCAATCGGAGGCCACCCATGCGCGTTCGTGGGTGCCGCTGCAGGATTCACCCGCGATCCGCTTCACCTGGCACGCGCATATCACCGCACCGAAGGACATTCGCGTGCTCATGAGTGCGCCGAATGATCCGAAGCATGCGCTGGATGGAGCTTTCGATTTCACCCAGGCGCATCCCGTTCCGTCATATCTGCTGGCGATCGGCGCGGGCGATCTTGCGGTGCGCGAAACCGGTCCGCGTTCGGCGGTGTACGCCGAGCCGTCGGTGGTCGCCAAAGCCGCGCATGAATTCGAAGACACCGAGAAGATGATCGAGACCGCCGAGAAGTTGTACGGCCCGTATCGCTGGGGCCGTTACGACATCCTCGTGCTGCCGCCCTCGTTCCCGTATGGCGGCATGGAAAATCCCAACATGACCTTCGCCACGCCGACCGTGCTGGTGGGCGACAAGTCGCTGGTCTCGCTGGTTGCGCATGAACTTGCGCACTCGTGGTCCGGCAATCTCGTCACCGCGGCCACCTGGCGCGACATCTGGCTAAACGAAGGCGTGACGACTTACGTGCAGGGTCGCATCACCGAGGCCTTGTATGGCACGCGGCAGGCCCACGAGGAAACCCTGCTGGCGATCCGCAACCTGCAGAAGACGATCGCGACGATGCCCGAAAACGCGCAACGGCTGGCGCCCGAGCCGCGCAAGATCGACGCCGATGATGAACTTTCCGACGTTGCCTACGACAAGGGCTCGTGGTTCCTGCGCACACTGGAGCAGAAATTCGGGCGCAAGGATTTCGACCAGTATCTGGAAAGCTACTTCAACCATTTCGCCTGGCACTCGATTACCACCGAGCAGATGCTGGCGTTCCTCAAGGCCAACCTGATCGAAAAATATCCCGGCAAGATGAGCTGGGACGAAGTGCAGGCCTGGGTCTATGGCGCCGGCATCCCGAAGGACGCGCCGATTCCGGATTCGCCGCGCTTCGACGCGATCGACAAGGAACGCGGCGAATTCCTGGCCGGCAGCTTGCCGGCTTCCGAACTCGACGCGCAGGACTGGAATACGCAGGAGTGGATGTATTTTCTTGATCGCCTGCCCGATGTGCCGCCGCTCGCGAAGATGCAGGAGCTGGATTCTGCCTGGCATCTCACCGGGACCCACAACGCCGAAATAGGGATGCGCTGGTATATCCACGCGATCGCCGCGGGCGACAAGGCCGTGTGGCCGGCCGCAGCAGAGCACGCGACACGGATCGGGCGGCTGTACCTGACCATCCCGATCTACAAGGCGCTGGTCAAAACGCCGGAGGGGTTCGCGTTCGCCGAGCAGGTCTATGCGAAGGCGAAGGACGGCTATCACCCGCTGACCCGGATGGCGGTGGAAAAATTGTTCGCGAAGACCCGCGCAACGATGGATGCGGCCGGGGCCGGCCAGCGCAAGGACTGATCCGCACATGTCCGGCAATCCTGCCCGCGATGCCCTGCTCGCGCGTGTCGCGCGGCGGCTGAAGATCCTCGGCGGCGCCTGCATCGCGCTTGCGGTGATCGGTTTGGCCGTCTATTTCATCGCGCCGCAATGGTTGCTGGATGGCGCGGTCCAGTACCAGACCTGGCGCGACGGCTTGCACGAAAAATCCGTGCAGGTCGGCGACACCCGCTGGGTGTACGTCGAAGGCGGCAAACAGGATGGCCCGACCCTGGTGCTGCTGCACGGCTTCGCCGGCTCGCATGCAAGCTGGCTGGTGGCTGCGCGTTACCTCACCACCAACTTCCACGTCATCATCCCCGACCTGCCCGGTTGGGGCGATTCCACGCGCATCGCCGGCGCCGACTACGGTTTCGAGGCGCAGGTGCAACGCCTGCACGGATTCCTCGGTGCGCTGCATGTGGGCGAAGTCGCGCTCGCCGGCCAGTCGATGGGCGGCGCGATCGCCGGGCTTTACGCTGCGCAGTATCCGAAGGACGTCGCCGCACTGGTGCTGGTCGACTCGGCCGGCCTGCCGTTCAAGCCCAACAACTTCGTGCGTGATCTGGAATCAGGCGACAGTCCGTTCCATCTCGACAACCGCGCCGACTACCAACGCCTCGTGCACCTGCTGTTCACCAAACCGCCCTTGGTACCGCCGCGCGTTGCCGACGTGTTCGTCGAACACTCCAAGGCAAACCGGGCGTTTCGTGACAAGGTGATGGCCGACATGAGTGCGCCCGGCGCGCGCGATGCCCTCGCGACCAGACTGCCCGACATCACTGCGCCGACGCTCGCGATCTGGTGCCGGCAGGACCAGATCATCGACATCTCCGCGCTTGATGCGCTGCGCAAGGGACTCACCCACGCGCCCAGCATCGGCGTCACCGAGATGAATGGCTGCGGACACATGGCGATCATGGAGAAGCCGCGCGAGGTATCGCGCGCGATTTCGCAGTTCGTGCTGCTGCCGTAGTCTTTCCCTCCCGCCTTGGCAGCGAGCGGCGCGCAGGCGCTGCTGCGCAGATTGGGTTGAGTTGCGTAGGTTGGGTTGGCCCCGGGCTCGATCCGGGGGAAGCCCAACGTCATCGCCCGCACGTGTTGGGCTTCCGCGGGAAAAACGCCGGGTCAGCCCAACCTACACGCTTTGGCCTTCCTTCCCCCGCTTGCGGGGGAAGGTGGCCGCAGGCCGGATGGGGGGCACGTTCGCACAGTCTGGAGTTACTCGAACGAGTTCCGCTCGCCTTGGGCGGCGAGCGGGTTACTTTCTGTTTTGGCAGAAAGTAACCAAAGACCATTGCGCCTGTGGCGGTGGTCGAACGAACGTCGTGTTCGTTCGACTGCCCTTGCCGCTAGCCGAGTGCGCGCCGGCGCG
>DASSNC010000134.1:0-45282 GCA_035688305.1 Rhodanobacteraceae bacterium | reverse complement strand
TCGTGCGTCGGCGTCGGATACAGCACGTCGAAGGTTTCGATGTGGGCGTCCCAGCCCCATGACTTGAACTGCGCCAGCAGCCACTCGGCGTTGGCCTTGTCGTGCGGCGAACCGACCTGGTTGGGCTCGGCGGAAAGATGCTGCAGCCAGGCGCGCATGTCGGAGGCGTTCAACAACGCATCGAAGCGTTGTTCGAGGTCTTTCTGGGCGGCGGCGCCACTGCTGGTGAAGCCCAGCATGCCGGAGCCCACCGGCGCAGGTGCCGGTGGCGGTACGGCGCCAGCCACGACCGTCAAGGTCAAACACGCCACTGCCACTGCGAGTCGCTGCAACGTCAACTGCTTCATGGTCAATCCCCTTCGCCTGGGTCGTCGATGCCCCGGAGTCGCACCCGCAAGACCCGGGCGTTCGTCAAGCTACCCGTTCTACGCCAACTTGCTCCGACTTGCATGGGGCAGTCGTCATGCCGGCCCGCGGCCGGGTCAGCCGCCCAGGCGCGACTGCTGGTCCAGCCACACCTCCAGACCTTGCGCGTTGAGCTCGATGTCGAGGGCGAGCAATCCCCGGATCGCCTCCCCGGACAACGCAGAGCCATGCGCATGCACGCGCTCGACGTACAGCTGCGCGAGCGCTGCGGCCAGCGCGGCGTGGCGGTACATGTCGCCGGCATGCCGATGGGCCAAGGCCACCATCGCGTCGATGGTGGCGTGCAGGTCATCGCCGAGGCGGCGCACATCCGCGACCGGGCCATAGTGGGTGAGATGGATGGCGGGCGGATCCAGCGCCACCAACCGCCGGATCGAGGCATGCAACGCGTCGGGATCGAACTGCACCGGCGAGGTGGTCGGAATGATGAACGCCCCGCTCGCCGTATCGAATTCGCGGTACGACAACCCGAAGGTGTCGCCACTGAACACGCAGCCACTGCGCTCATCGAGGATGGCGTTGTGGTGCTTCGCGTGACCGGGCGTATCAAGGCAGCGCAGGATCCGTCCAGCCAGCTCCACGGCGAAGCCATCCGGCGCCTCGACCACGCGTTCAGCCGGCACCGGCACCAGTTCGCCGTAGCTGCGCCGCATTTCTTCCGCACCGTATACCGCGGTGGCGCCGGCCCACAGCTTCGACGGATCGAGCATGTGCCGCGCCCCGCGCGGATGCACGACGAGCTTTGCGCTGGGCAGGCGCGCCATCAACGCGCCGGCGCCGCCGGCGTGATCGAGATGGACGTGGGTGAGGATCAACCAGTCGACACTTGCTGCGGTCAGGCCGGCCTCGGCCAGGGCGGCGAGCATCCGTGGCAGCGAATGCTTGGTGCCGCAATCGACGAACGCGGCGCGGCCATCCTCGACGATCAAATACGCCGCATCGAAGCGCGGCCGCTGGAAGCCGGTGTCGATGACGTGGATGCCGTGCGCGGCATCCAGCAATGACAACGCGTGGGAATCGTGCATCGCTGGATGATAAGGCATGCACGGCACGCCATCGCGGATTGGCTGCGCCGCGGCGCGCTTGCTATCGTGTGCCACTCCCGGCCGTCGCCAGTATCGGCTTGCCCATGCTGCCCAGCTCCAACACATTCCTGCGCCAGCGCATCCAGCGGTTTCACCAACGCATCGGCGGGCGCCACTGGTTTCCGCACGTGCCGCTGGCAATGCTGCTCGGCCTCGGCGGGTTCTGGCTGCTGCAGAGCGACCTCGGGCGCCAGTGGCGCCAAATCCTCGCCCAGCTCATGGCCGGCGGCCATGGCCTGAGCCCATCCCTGCTGCCGCCGCTGCTGATTGGCGTGGGCATGCTGATCATGGCGCTCGGCTTGCTGTTCCGCTCGCGGCTCGCGTGGACCATGGCCCTGCTGCTCGCGGCAACCGCGGCCGTGAGCATGATGTTCGGGCGCCACGCGAACGCGCACCTGCTGCTCGGCTATTTCATTCTGATGCTGGCGCTGTTGCTGTTCGCATGGCGCCAGTTCGACCGCACCAGCGTGGCTGCCAGCACCCTGTTCGCGCTGACCTCGGTGGTGATGCTGGTGGTGTACGCCACCTTCGGCACGTTCTACCTCGGCGCCGATTTCAAGCCGCAGGTCACCGACCTCGTGACTGCGTTCTATTACGCGCTGGTCACCATGAGTACCGTAGGCTATGGCGACATCATTCCGCAGACACCGGAAGCCAAGCTCTTCGCGGTCTCGATCATCGTGCTCGGCGTCGCGGTATTCGCCACCTCGCTGACCGCGGTGATCGCGCCCCTGGTCACCCACAGCCTGCAACGCATCGTCAATCGGAAGGGCCCTCGCATGCAACGCGAAAATCATTTCGTCGTGGTCGGCAACACGCCGCTCGCCCTCAATACCCTGCGCGAGTTGCGTCGCCGTGGCCATCCCGTCACGCTGCTGATGCGCGTGGAACCCGAATCCGGCGTACTGGACGATGTGGACAAGGTGATCGGTGACCCGGGTGACGCCGACGTCCTGCGCCGCGCTGGCGCCGACAAGGCCGAGGCGGTACTGGCAATGTTGCCCGACGACTCGGAAAATGCCTTCGTGGTGCTGGCCGTACGGGAACTCGCTGGCACGGCGCGCACCGTCGCCGCGGTCAACGACGCGCATCACCTGAGCCGCGTGCAACTGGTCCAGCCCGATGTCGTGATTGCGCCGCAAATCCTTGGCGGCGAACTCGCGGCGATGTTTCTGACCGGCGAGAAAATCACGGCCGATTTCGTGATGAACCGGATGTTCCAGCAACACGGCACAGGCCAGCCAGGCACTGCTGCTTCCAAGCCTGCAAGCTGATCCGGCCGCGCCAATTGCATCCCCCGAGATGAGGAACCCGACGCAATGACCCCATGGTTCGAACATGGCCAATGGCTTGGCAACCAGGCGATGGCCTGGGTGATCGCCGGGCTTGGCGCACTGCTCGGCTACGTGGTGCTGTATGGCGCCACCGCGATGCTCGGAGCGCGCCTGCACAAGCTGGCCGGGCGCACGCAACGTCCGGGACTCGCCGTGGCGGCCGACGTCTTCAAGGCCACGCGCAGTTGGCTGTTGTTGCTGATCGCCGTATCGGCGGCGCTCGGCTTCCTCGAATTCAAGCCCGGGAAAGCGCACTGGGTGCACCTCGCCACCTACTCGTTGGTCGGCATCCAGGTCGCATGGTGGGCCAGTACCTTGCTGGTCTCGTGGCTGCGGCGTTCGGCCAACGGCGCTGATGGTCAACCCGCCAACCCCGTGATGCTGGGCGTGCTGACCTGGGTGGTGAAGCTTGTCGTGTGGATCACCCTGGCGCTGGCGCTGCTCGCCGAGGGCGGCGTCAACATTTCCGCGTTCGTCGCCAGCCTCGGCATCGGCGGCATCGCCGTCGCGCTGGCGCTGCAAAACGTGCTGGGCGACCTGTTCGCGTCCATCAGCATTGGCCTGGACAAGCCGTTCCGGGTGGGTGATTCCATCGCCTTTGGCACGGACACGGGAACCGTCACCAAGGTCGGGATCAAGTCCACGCGCATCCGGTCGCTTTCCGGGGAAGAGTTGTCGATCTCCAACTCGGTGTTGCTGAAGGAACTGATCCACAACTACTCGCGACGGCAGGAGCGCCGCATCGTATTTACCTTCAGGCTACCCTTCGACACGCCGCGCGAACGGATCCCGGAAGCCGTCGAGCGCGTCCGTGGCTTCATCGAGAGCGAGCCGCAAGTCCGCTTCGACCGCGGCTACCTTTCCGGATTCGGCGAGTCGGGCCTCGACTTCGAGTTCGTGTACTACGTGCTCGATCCCAGCTACAACCTTTACGTCGAGATCCAGCACCGCATCAACCTGAAGATGCTGGACGCGTGGGATGAGCTCGGCATCCAGTTCGGCGTCCCCACCCGCAAGGTGCACGCGGTGGACACTGGCGCAAGCGTGCAGGCGCCTGCTTCGGAATAGCGGTCGCCGCAAGCCGTCCGCTGTGTGCACGCGCCGGATCGTGACCGTTTGTACACGCCGCATGCCGATAATGGGCTCTGCGGCCGTTGCCCCGAATCCCGGTGCAGGCCGCGATACTTCCGCCGGCACAGGGAGAACGGCATGCACAAGACGGCCAACGCTTCGGCCCTGGGTTACGCTGCATTCGCAGTGACGCTGTGGATGAACGGAATGCTGGCAGCGGGCTGGTTCGGCCCATCCGACGCCCCTCTCGCGGTGCTGCCGGCGGTGGCGCTCGGTGGCGGGATCATGGCCATCGCCGGCATCCTGCAATGGCTGCGCGGGCATGCACTCGATGCATTCCTGTTCCTCGCGTTCGCCGGGTTCTGGTGGGTCGCCGCGCTGGCCGCGCGCGCCGCAACACATGGCCACCTGGCCTCGGCCGGATTCCAGGGTTGGTACGCCATCGTCTGGGCGCTCGTGGCGTTTTGCCTCTGGCTGGCGGCACGCAAGGACGGCGTGGCACGCAGCCTGTTCGCGCTGGGCTTGTGCCTGGCACTGTTTACGCTGGCGCTGGCGAGGTGGCTCGGCTTTGATGCACTGACGATGCTTGCCGGATACCTCGGCCTCGTGACCGCAATCATCGGCATCTATGTTGCAGCCGCGGAACTGATCAACGAAACCCACGGCCACACCGTGCTGCCGCTGGGCGAAAACGGCCTCGCGCAACCCACCCCACCGGTCCGGTAAACCACGCAGGGCCGCTCGCGTCACGCGCTGGTGCGCCGCCGCATACCGTGCTAGCTTTGCGGCATGGCATCACCGCGCATCATCAAAAAGTACCCCAACCGCCGCCTCTACGACACCCGCGTGTCCAGCTACATCACGCTGGAAGAGGTGCGGCAACTGGTGCTCTCCAGCGAAATCTTTGAAGTCCGTGACGCCAAGACCAACGAAGACCTGACCCGCGCAGTGCTGTTGCAGATCATCGCCGAGCACGAGCAGCACGGCCAGCCGATCTTTTCCACGCAACTGCTGTCGCAGATCATCCGCTTCTACGGCGACGCCATGCAGGGCTTCGTGGGCGGCTATCTCGAAAACAGCCTGAAGATCTTCCTCGAACAGCAAAACAAGTTCCGCGACCAACTGAACAGCTTGCTTGGGCAAACGCCGTGGTCGATGCTGAACGAGATCACCGAGCGCAACGTCGAGCTGTGGAAGTCGTTGCAGGCCGGTGGCCAGCCCCCGGCCAAGCCTGCCCGTGATGCCGATCCCGCTCCGGAAAAGCCGACCCGCAAGCACCGTTGACACCTCGGCGCGCACTGCGTACCATCGATCGATTGTTGCGCTGCAGCACATGCGGCTGCGCCGCAATTCCTGCCTGAAACGTGCGGTTCCTGATGCCGCCTGGCGATTCCGACGACGGACAGTCACCGCATAGGACACAAACTCATGAACAAGCGTGTAGCCATCGTTACCGGTGGCATCGGTGGTCTCGGTACCGCCATCTGCAAACAACTCGCACAGGATGGCCGTCAGGTCATCGCGGCCGACCTCGGCAGCCGCCAGGAACGCCTTGCCAGCTTCCGCGAGGAGACCCGTGAATACGACGGCAGCATCGTCTTCGCACCCGCCGACGTGGGCAACTACGAGGCCTGCGCCGACCTGGTCAAGCACGTCACCGATACCTGGGGTAGCGTCGATATCGTGGTCAATGCCGCCGGCATTACCCGCGACACGTCGCTGAAGAAAATGAGTCAAACCCAATGGTCGGAGCTGATGAACGTCGACCTCGACAGCGTGTTCAACATTTGCCGCAACGTGGTGGATGGCATGACCACGAACGGCTTTGGCCGCATCGTCAACATCAGCTCGGTGAATGGCCAGACCGGCCAATTCGGCCAGACCAACTATTCCGCGGCCAAGGCTGGCATGCACGGTTTCACCATGGCGCTCGCGCGCGAAGTGGCGCGCAAGGGCGTGACCGTCAACAGCGTCTCGCCGGGCTACTGCAAGACCGAGATGGTAATGAAGGTGCCGGAGGAAGTCCGCGCGCAGATCGTTGCCCAGGTGCCGGTCGGGCGCCTCGGCGAGCCATCGGAAATCGCCCGCACCGTCGCCTTCCTCACCGCCGACGATGCCGGCTTCATCACCGGCGCCAACATTCCGGTGAACGGCGGTTATTTCATGAGCTTCTGATCACGACCGCACCCGCACTAACATGCGTCAAACAATGAGCCCGGCAAAGCCGGGCTCATTGTTGGCGGCGGTCAACGCCCCGCAGGGCGGGGCCCCACCACTTCAGGGAATCTGCATCGCCACACCGGGCCACGAGCCGCTGGCAGCATGCGGCGCGCATCGCCGCGGTTACTTGACGGACTGCGCCTGCCGGGCAGTACCAAGGTTGCCGAGGAACGGAATCGCGCCACCACCGGTGTACTGCGGCAGCACGCCGTTCCATTTCTCGACGGCCTTCAGCTGGATGATTTCCGGCGACAGCGTCACCTGCAGCAGCTTCTGCGCCTGCGCCTGGCCTTGGGCCTGCGCAATTTCCTGCTGCGCCTGCACCTTGATGCGGGCGAGGTCATATTCGGCCTGCTGCGCCTTCTGCTGCGCCACCTGCTTTTGCTCAATCGCCTTGGCGTAGTCGGCGCTGAACTGGAAGTTGGTGATGTTGACGCCCTGCACCGCCACCTTGTACTGGTTGAGTGCGGAGACAATTTGCGCCTGGACCTGGTCGCGCACGATGTCACGCTTTTCCACCAACTGCTCGGCATCGTAATGCGCCGCCACCGCCTTGACCGCGTTCGACACAACCGGCGCGATCACCTTGCTGGTGAGCTGGTCTTCGTCACCCAGCCGCTCGTAAACCCACTCGGCGTCCGCCGGATTGATCGACCAGTTGACCGCAACTTCGGTGGTGACGTCCTGGAGATCGCGGCTGGCCGCGGTTTCCTGGGTCTGCGATTTCTGGATCTGCACGTTCATGCGCTTGACCGTTTGCACCAACGGAATCTTCATGTGCAGGCCAGGCGCCAGCACGCCCGGGTGCACGGCACCAAACGTCATCAACACGCCGCGCTCGCCAGGTCCGACCGTCACGAAGCTCGACCACAACAAGATCAGGACAACGACGGCGATGGCGATTTCAATGGCGCGCGGTGCGCGCAGCGCGAACGAGCTGCCGGGTAGCTTCATGCGGGTGTTCCTTCGAAAAAGGGAATCCGCAAGCCTACACGATGCATCGAGTGGGCGCAGCGATCAGCCCATTCGTTGCAGGCGCGCCCGCAAGGCTGGCCACGTGGACGTGGCCAGTAGTGGTCAGAGGCCGTCAATCCGCCGGCGCGATCGTCACCCTGATCCGCAGCCGCTCGCCCGGATCGTAAGGCAGGCGCGACATGTAAACCTCGCCGCGATAACGATACTCGACGTCGTAGGCCACGATCTGTTGCTGCGGCGCGTAGTTGTCGACAGGGCGACAAACCGTCTGTTGCGAGACCACCGTGTGGTCGTGTGCCGCGGACACCCGATTGCCGACGGCGCCACCGACCACGGCGCCCGCCACGGTCGCCGCCTTGCGGCCATCACCCTTGCCGACGGTGTTGCCGAGGACGCCACCCACGATCGCGCCCAGCACCGTGCCACCGGCATGATCGTTGTCCTCGCGCCGAACCGTCTGCGGGTAGCACACTTGCTGGGGCGGCTGTGCGACCGCGGCGTACACCGGATCCACCCGCAACACCTCGGCCCAGCCGAAGCGCACGTTGGCCGCCTGCGGCGCCGGTGGTGGCGGCGCATAGTAATTCTGGGCACTGGCGGTACCGGCCAGCACCAGCAGCAACAGAGCCATCGCGATCCGGGACATGCCTTGCTCCAACACCGGCCGCGCCGGTATTCATCGTAACGTCCGCCATTCAAACACCCACACGCTGAATCCAGCCTCAAGCAGTAACCGCAACCTGATAAAATTGCTTGATTATTTTCCCTGCACCCGGGTCAAACGGCCTCCATGACGCTACGCCTGCACAACTCGTTGACCCGCCGGGTCGAGCCGTTCGCACCCGCCGATCCGTCCCGGGTGACGATGTACGTGTGCGGTCCCACCGTGTACAACTACGTGCACATCGGCAACGCGCGCGGTCCCGTGGTGTTCGACGTATTGGCGCGCCTGCTGCGCCGGAGGTATCCGCAGCTCGTCTACGCGCGCAACATCACCGATGTCGACGACAAGATCAACGCGGCCGCGCTGGAAGCCGGTGTGCCGATCTCGACCATCACCGAACGCTATGCCGCGGCCTACCGCGAGGACATGGCCAGGCTGGGCGTGGCGCCGCCGGACATCGAGCCGCTGGCGACCGGCCACATCGCGCCGATCATCGCCATGTGCGAAACCCTGATCGCGGACGGGCACGCCTACGTGGCCGAGAGCCACGTGCTGTTTGACGTCACCAGCTTCGCCGATTACGGCATGCTGTCCGGACGCTCCACCGACGAGCTGATTGCCGGCTCGCGGATCGAAGTGGCGCCGTACAAGCGCAACCCGGCCGACTTCGTGTTGTGGAAACCGTCCACGCCGGAACTGCCCGGCTGGGACAGCCCCTGGGGCCGCGGACGGCCTGGCTGGCACATCGAGTGCTCGGCGATGGCCGCGAGCCATCTCGGCGAAACCATCGACATCCACGCCGGCGGCGTGGACCTCGTGTTTCCGCACCACGAAAACGAAATCGCGCAATCGGTCTGCGCCCACGGCGGCAAGACCTTCGCGCGCTTCTGGCTGCACAACGGCATGCTGACCTTCGACGGCGCGAAGATGAGCAAGTCGATCGGCAACGTGAAGCAATTGCACGCGCTGCTGGCAACGCATCCGCCGGAGGCGTTGCGCTATGCGTTGCTGTCCGCGCACTACCGGCAGCCACTGGACTGGTCGGACGCGCTGATCGAGCAAAGCATCGCAACGCTGGATCGCCTGTACGGCACGCTGCGCGACCTCGCGGAATTCGACGTGCAGGCGCGTATCGAAAACGCCGATTTCGAGGCCGCACTGGAAGACGATCTCAACACGCCCAAGGCGCTGGCCTTGCTGAATCAGGATGCCGCGTCTGCGCGCCACATCCTCGACCAGTCAAAGCGCCCGCTCGCTTCCGGAGAAAGGACGCAACTGGCCAACGCCAAGGCCAACCTGCTTGGCTGCGGGGCATTGCTCGGCTTGCTCCAGCAGGACCCCGAGGAGTGGTTCAAACGCGGCACCGAACACGTCGACGCCGCACAAGTTGAGCGTTTGATCGAAGCCCGCCGCGCCGCGCGTGCTGCACGCGACTTCGCGCGCGCGGACGCGATTCGCGCCGAACTCACCGCCATGGGTGTGGCGATCGAAGACGGCCCGCAGGGCACCCGCTGGAAAACCGCGAATCCATGAATGCCGAAAACTTCCAGGGTGCGCAGCAGGAAATCATCGAGGAGTTCGAATTCTTCGACGACTGGACCGGCCGCTACCAGTACCTGATCGACCTGGGCCGCAAACTGCCGCCGCTGGCGGCCGCCGACATGACGGCAGCCAACAAGGTCGACGGTTGCCAATCGCAGGTGTGGATTGTCGTCAGCGGTGATGCCGGCAAGCTGGAGATGCGCGCGGCCAGTGATTCGGCGATCGTGTCGGGCCTGGTGGCACTGCTGCTGCGCGTCTATTCCGGCCACAGCGCGCGCGAAATTCTCGACACCGATCCCGGCTTCATCAATGCCATCGGGCTCGGCAAGCATCTCTCACCGACACGTTCGAATGGCCTGGCATCGATGGTGAAGACCATCAAGGCGCACGCCGAGCGCGCACTCGCGCAGGGCTGAGCGGGCGGCCGGCTACATCGTGTAGGTCGGCTTGTCGCCGCCTTGCAGGCCGGCCAACAGCGTTTCGATCTTGGTGCGGGCGTTGTCGCCGTCGGCACTTTCGGTGAACTGCACGCCAATGCCGGCCGGACGATTGCCCTGCGCCGCAATCGGCGTGATCCACACCACCCGCCCGGTCGTTGCGACGCGCTCGGTTTCCTCGGGCAGGCTCATCAACAGGAACACTTCGTCGCCAAGGTTGTAACGTTTGTTGGTGGGAACAAACAAGCCGCCGCCCCGCACGAACGACATGTAGGACTGGTACAGCGTGTTCTTGTCCTTGATGACCACGGGCAGGATGCCCTGCCGTCCCGCTCCACCGGCTACCGCCATCAGCTTCGCCCTCGTGCCAACCCGGACGCCAGCTTGCCGCTACCGGCCGGTTGCGGTCAAGCGCCGCCGCCTCCGAACCGGCACCAGCCCCAGCCGTCGAAGATCCATGGCGATGGCAGGGTGCAGTGCAACTTGACGTAAAACGGGGCTTGCAAGGCGCGCGGCATACACGCGGCCGGGCTGCCGTCGCGCCAGCGCAGGTCGGCATTGCCAACGCTCGCCAGCGGCACGCGCAGGCCACCATGCGCATCGACCAGCAACAGCGCCAGCGCCGGGCGCAGCAGCCTGGGGGGCAGCCACGGCAAACGTTGTTCGCTGTGGTCGTGGCATTCGAGACCCGCGACAAACGACTCGCTGTCGGTCGCAAAACGCAGCATGCGCTTGCGGCTGAGTGCCATCTGGCTTGCGTGCGCCGCGATCGCCCTGCGCTTGCCCGCGCTTTCCTCGGCGGACAACGCAAGTTGTGCGCGCCGGGCCTTCCCCGGCCGCGCACGGCCGTGCAAAAGGTAGCCGAGGCAGGCCGGGCGCAACTCCCGCGGCATGCCCTGGAACACCATTTCCATCAGCACGTGCAGGGCACTGTGATCAGGGTGACGATCAACCAGATCCGGCAGCACCAGGACACTGGGACGCTCGCGCGCGACCAGCTCACGCATCTGCGCCAGCAGCGCGGCGGTATCGTCGAGCAGGCGCCCAGTCACGCCCCCATCGGGCCAGCCCAACCGGATCACGCGGATCGCATCGCCACCCAGCGTGGCGACGGCTGCGTCCGCCTCGCCGCGGCGGCGTGCCGCCCAGGCGCCGCGCTGGCCCGCTCCGATCCACAGGCGCCGCTCCAGCACGCGTTGTGGCCACGGGTTGTTCTCGCCATCGCTGACGAACACCACGGTCACCGGTACGTCGTACGCGCGCGCGCGCTGGATCAACCCGCCCGCTGCCAGCGATTCGTCATCCGGGTGCGGCGCCAGCACCAGCAGGCGCGCGCCCGGACGCTGCAGCAGCTGATCCGGATCAAGCAGCTCGGCGAGTTTCGCGTACCGCAAGAGATTGCGTCCTTGAAGCCTGCATTGCGGGATGGCCGTGCATGCGCCGGGTCAGGTCATGAAGTAGCGTGTGAGATGAAAAAACACCGGCGCCGCGAAGCACACCGAATCCAGCCGGTCGAGAACGCCGCCGTGGCCTTCGATCATGTGGCCCCAATCCTTGATGCCGCGATCGCGCTTGATCGCCGACATCACCAGGCCGCCGAGGAAGCCCATCAGGTTGATCACCAGCGCCATCACGAGTGCACCCCAGAACGGGAATGGCGTGATCCACCACAGCAGGCCGCCCAGCAAGGTCGCGGAAGCAATCCCGCCGACGAAGCCTTCCCAGGTCTTCGATGGCGACAGTTTGGGCGCGATCAGATGCCGTCCACACAACTTGCCCCACACATACTGCAGCACGTCCGACGATTGCACCACGATCACGAGGAACGCAATCAGCAGCAGATTGCGATGTTCGTAACCGGCAATGCGCAGCGTCAGCAGCGCCGGCACATGCGAGATGCAGAACACCGAGATCATCAAGCCCCATTGCACCTTGGCCGCGCGTTCGAGGAAGCGCGTGGTGTCGCCCCCGCCCGCCGCGAGGATCGGCAGCAGCAGGAAGCCGTACACCGGAATGAAGATCGAAAACAGACCGTACCATTCGATCCCTACCAATACGTACTGGATCGGCAACACCAGATAGAACGCCGCGACCAGTGCCCAGTAGTCACCGCCGCGCGTCGGCAGCAGGGTGATGAACTCGCGCAGCGCCAGCAAGGACACCAGGAAAAACAGCACCAGCACGCCAGGCTTGCCGAACGCGAAAGCAATGCCGACCAGCAGCGCCATCACCCACCACGCGTTGATGCGCGCGTTGAGATTGTCGATGGTCGCGCGCTTCGCCGGCTGCGTCGTCCACGCCAGCACGCGGCCGATCAGGGTGGCGACCAGCAGTACCGCGCCGATGCCGAGGAACAACTCGACGGCTGGATCATGCAATGCGGGGAGTGTGATCACGCAGCCTCCGGTGCCAGTGCCAACAACGCGTCGCGGGCGCGGTCGAGGAATGCGTGCTTGTCTTCGCCGTCCGCAAGTTGCAGCGGCACACCGAAACTCACGGTGCACAACAGCGGCAACGGAATCAGCCGGCCCTTCGGCATCACCCGGTTGATGTTCTCCAGCCACACCGGCACCAGCTCCAGATCCGCGCACTGGCTGGCGAGGTGGTACAGGCCACTCTTGAACGGCAGCAGGCCATCACCCATGTTGCGCGTGCCTTCGGGAAACAGGATCAGCGCGGCACCTGCGTCGATCGCCTGTGCCATCTGCGCGATCGGGTCCTCGCTGCGATGGTCTGCCTCGCGTTCGATCAGCACGCCGTTGAATACGCGCCGGATCAGATAGCGCCGCAGCGCGCCGCGTCGCCAGTATTCCGCTGCCGCCACCGGTCGCGCCTGCCGGCGCAGTGCCTTGGGCAGCGCCGACCAGATCAGCACGAAATCGCCGTGACTGGCGTGGTTGCCGTAATAGACGCGCGGCGCGGGTGCCAGCGCTTCGCGCCAGAACGCACGACTGCCCGTCAGCAGATGGATGAAACCGGTCAAGGAACCGGCTACCAGTTTCTCGAGCATGCAAATCCCCGGATCGACATGACGGCCATTTTCACGACCAGTAGAACGCGTACATTGTGACCCATGCCAGCAACCAGATGCCGGCCACCAGGCGCCCGCCCACGCGCGGGCGCAGCCACGTTGCCACGCCGTTCGCAAGCAACGCCACCAACACGAAGCGCAAACCGCGCGCCAGCACCGTCCAGGCCAGCAATACTGGCGGCGACAGGCCGGCCGCTGCAGCCTGCGCCGCGTACAGTTTGTACGGCACGCCGGAAAAACCTCCGAGGACGAGGCCGAACCCGCCCCAGCGTTGCAATTCGGCGTGCGCACGGTCGATCAGGCCTGCATCGATGGCCGGAACCTTGAGCAACATCGCGCGCTGCGCGGCAGGATCGTGCAAGCTCCAAACGTACATCAAGGCTCCGCCCAGCATGGCTGCAGCGACCACCAGCGCGCAGCACACCAGGGCACGACGGCGGCTGCGCAAGGCCACCCATGTGATGAAAACATCGGGGACGATGAAGAACAGCGTCGCTTCGGCGAAGCCCCATGCCAGCGCCGTCACGGCAACCAACCATCCGCCACGCGCCCTCCACGCCGGATTCACGCGCGAAGTTCCCGCAACGCCTTGCGGGCCCGGTTGAAGACGGTCAACGCGCACAGCGCGGCAAGCAGCCAGACCAGCCAACCGATCCATGCACCCGCCGGCGCACCCACCGCAAGCGCCAGCCCGAGCACACCGAACACCAGCGCGCGATCACTCTTGCCCATCGGTCCGTCGTAGCGGCGCGCCGCGCCGATCTGCACGCCCACCACGCCCGTCATTTCGGTCAACACGGCCAGCAGCACGAACAGCGCCAACGGCCACAGCGCGAATATCGACGTCAATGCCAGTGGCAGGTACAGGCCGGCATCGGCAACCACGTCACCCAGCTCGTTCAGGACCGCGCCGAGTTTCGACGCCTGCCCGTGTTCGCGCGCCAGCATGCCATCGATGGCGTTCAGTGCCATGCGCAGGAACAGCCACAGCGGCAGCAGCCCGAACAGCCAACGCCGTTCACCGGCGCCGAGTCCGACCGCGACGCCGACCGCGACCGACACCAGCATCGCAACGACAGTCACCTGGTTCGCGGTGATGCCGACGGCGGCCATGCGCCGCACCATGGGGCGCAGCAAGGCCTGGAAGCGCGGTTTGACATCGTAGACGCTGGGCATGCAGCAAACTCCGGGGAGGGGCAGCAAGGTTACCGCAGCATCAACGCGAATCACTCGCGCTTCGCGGCAGCGCATCCAGCCATGCGAACAACGCGAGGTCGTTGCGCAACGGGCCGGTGACTTGCTGCCGCAACTGATCGGCGCGACGCGCCGCCGCGGCCAGGGTCGCCGCATCCCAGCCCGGATCGAAGCGCGTGCGGGTTGCCAACGCGCGCGCACGCAACGCGCCTTCCAGCAATCGCGATGCCTGCTCCAGTCGTTGCGTAGGTTCATCATCGGCCCAGGCGCGCCCGATGGCACGCGCATCGCCCTTGCCCGCCGCCATCGCCAGCAGGTCACGCGCAACGTCCTGACGACGCTGCATGCCACCTTGCTCGGACAGCAGCCAGGCCTGCCCCGGATTGCCACCGGCCGCGGCCAGCATCGCCTCTGGATGCGCCACGCCGCGGGTGGCGAGCCACGCAAGCGCAAGTTCGGGTTGCGGCACCACGAAGTCGAGCCGCTGGCAGCGGCTGCGGATGGTGGCGGTCAAGCGCCACGGCTGGTCGGCGATCAATATGACCAGACTGGCGGCGGTCGGTTCTTCCAGCGTTTTCAGCAATGCATTCTGCGCCGGGATGTTCATCACCTCCGCGGGATCGATCACCGCGATCTGCCAGCCATCGAGCTGGCTTGACATCGCCAGGCGCGCCGACAGCGCGCGGATCTGGTCGATCACGATTTCCGTGCGCAGTTTGTGCGGGGGCCGGGGATTTTCTTCCAGCGTGACCAGCACGCGATCAGGATGCGTGCCGGCCGCGAGCAGGCGACAGGCGCGGCAGGTTCCGCAGGCGTGGCCGTCTTGCAATGCCTCGCACAGGCGCGCGCGCACGAAGGCATCCGCCAGCGCGCGCTTGCCGAGTCCTGCCGGCCCGCACAACAGCAGCGCGTGCGGCAAGCTGCCGCTGGCCGCACGCGCGGCGAGGTTCTGCCACAAGGTGTCGCACCACGGCGGCAACGGCTCACCGGGAACAATCGCAACCGGCGCGGTGTCGGCGGCTGCACTCATGCGCCCTGTCCTTCGCGCAAGGCCTCGATCGCCGCCACCGCAGCGTGCAACACGCGCTCGCGTGGTTGTGCCGCATCGATGCTGCAGAAGCGTTCCGGTTCAGCCAGCGCGCGCGCGCGATAGGTGGCGCGCACGCGCTCGAAAAAGTCGTCGCGCTCGGCTTCGATGCGATCGGCGTCGCTGCGCTGGCTGGCACGCGCACGGCCAGCCGCGACCGGCAAGTCCAGCAGCAGCGTCAGGTCGGGCTTCAAGCCGGTGGTGGCGATGCGTTCGAGTTCGGCGATGCGGGCCATGTCGATACCGCGGCCACCACCCTGATAGGCGTAGCTCGCATCGGTGAAACGGTCGCACAACACCCAGCGGCCGGCATCCAGTGCCGGACGCAACACCTCGCGCACCAGTTGTGCACGCGCGGCGAACATCAGCAGCAACTCGGTTTCCGCAGCGATGCCGCGATGCGCGGGATCCAGTACCAGCGCACGGATCGCCTCGCCGGCCGGCGTGCCACCGGGTTCGCGCGTGTACAGCACGTCCATGCCCACGCTCTGGAAATGATCACGCAATCCCGCCAGCAGGGTGCTCTTGCCTGCACCCTCGCCGCCTTCGAGCGAAATGAGACGACCGCGCATCAGTGTCCCTTCTGGAGGATGTAGCGGCGCACCGCCGCGTTGTGCTCGGCGAGCGTCGCCGAGAACTGATGCGTGCCATCGCCCTTGGCAACAAAATACAGCGCATCGCCAGCGGCCGGATGCAGCACGGCATCGATCGCCGCGCGGCTGGGCAGCGCGATCGGCGTGGGCGGCAAGCCAGCGCGCGTGTAAGTGTTGTACGGCGTGTCGGCCTGCAAATCCGACTTGTGGATCTTGCCCTGATAGGACGCGCCCATGCCATAGATCACGCTGGGATCGGTTTCAAGGCGCATGCCGATTTTCAGCCGGCGTTCGAACACGCCCGCAATGCGCGGTCGTTCCGACGCCACGGCGGTTTCGCGTTCGACCAGTGACGCGAGGATCAACGCGGCATACGGCGTCTGCACCGGAATGGACGGATCGCGGCCCGCCCATGCCTTGGCGAGGTAGGCGCGCATCATGCTGCGGGCGCGCGCAAGGATGTCCATGTCGGACATGCCCAGCACGTAGTCGTACGTGTCGGGCATGAACACGCCTTCCGGCGACATTCCCTTTTCGCCGAAGCTCGCCATCACCAACTTGTCGGAGAGTCCCGGCAGCTCGTGCTTCAGCTTAGGCGCCTTGGCGAGCGCTGCGCGCACCTGCGCGAAGGTCCAGCCGTCGACGAGGGTGACCTGGTGGTGCAACACCCGGCCCTCGGCCATGGCTTCCAGCAGCGCCGGCGGCGTCATGCCCGGTGTCAGCGCGTATTCGCCCGCATGCAACTTGTTGACCACGCCGAGCCGCCAGGCCAGCGCGCGCCAGAGCAGCGGCGGCGCAGCGGTCAGGCCGGCACTGCGCAATTGGTGGACGATGCCCTTGAAACCTTCGCCCTTGGCCACTTCCAGGGTCTGGCCCGCCGCCTGCACCGTGAGCGGAGTGCGCGTGAACTGGCGATAGCTCATGCCGCCCCACGCGATCGCGGCGACCACCAACAATCCGGCCACGCCGAACAGCACTCGCCAGAACCAGCGGCCGCGCGGCCTGGCTGCCTTGCGCGCGCTCATGCATCACCGCCCGGAAAACCAAGCGTGCGCCAGTGCGATTGCGCCGCGCGCGACCAAGGGCCGACCCGCAAGGTGCGGCCATCGATCTTGCGCACCGGCAACACGCCACGCACGCTGGAACACAGGAACATTTCGTCAAACCGCATCAATGCTTCCTTTGGAATCACCGCCAC
Organism: Rhodanobacteraceae bacterium; assembly: GCA_035688305.1. Taxonomy (GTDB): domain Bacteria; phylum Pseudomonadota; class Gammaproteobacteria; order Xanthomonadales; family Rhodanobacteraceae; genus 66-474. The sequence continues at coordinate 28,425 of DASSNC010000134.1, read as the reverse complement.
CCCGCATTGCGGGAAGGCTTCCAGCAAAGCCGCCCGCAACACACCGGCGACACCCGAGCCGTCGAGTGCGGGCGTCAGCAACGTGCCATCCAGCACGCCGAACACGTTGGCTGCCGTCGCCGAAACCAAGTGGTCATCTTGATCGCACAGCAAACCTTCGACCACATCTGGTTCGATTGCGTCGGGTCCCGCCCATTCCGCGCGCGCCAACACCTGTTCCAGCCGGTTCAGGTGCTTGATGCCCGCGAGCCGGGGTTGCGATGCCACCCGCAAGTTGCATGAGCGTACCCGGATTCCATCACGGTACCAATCCGCAGCGATCACTGGCAACGGGTGCGCGCTCACGATCCTCGTTGCATCCACCTGCGCCGGCGGCGCGTAGCCGCGCTGCCCCGAGCCGCGCGTCAAGGTGATCCGCACCACCGCATCGCCGGGACCCTCCAGCACTTGCTGCGCCTCGGCGGCCAGCAAGGCAGGCTCCGGCGCCGACAGCCGGAGCCGTTCACAGCCGCCCAGCAAGCGCTGCATGTGCCGGTGCCACAACGGCGCCACGCCGCGCGTGAACCGTATCGTCTCGAACAGACCATCGCCGTACAGCAGGCCGCGATCGAGCGGCGACACCGCGGCGCCGGCCTGGCCATTCACGAGCACGCGCGCGCTCAACCCTGCACCCCGAGCGCTCGCAACAGGCCACGCGCCTTGGCCCGCGTCTCCGCCAGTTCCGCCTCGGCATCGGAATCGGCGACGATGCCGGCACCGGCGCGGAACGTCACCGTTTCGCCCTCGATCTGCAGCGTGCGGATGAGGATGTTGAGGTCACAATCGCCATCGCGGTTCAAATAACCGAGCGCACCGGTGTAGGCGCCACGCGGCACGCCCTCCAGCTCGGCGATGATCTCCATGCAGCGCACCTTGGGGCAACCGGTGATGGTGCCGCCGGGAAATACCGCCGCGATCGCCTGGCCCGGGGTGACGTCCGCCTGCAAGCGCCCGCGCACATTGGACACGATGTGATGCACGTGCGCGTAACTTTCGACCTGCATGCGCTCGTCGACCACCACGCTGCCGGGGACGCAGACACGGCCCAGGTCGTTGCGTTCGAGGTCGATCAGCATCACGTGCTCGGCGCGCTCCTTGGGATGTTCGATGAGCTCCCGAATGCGTGCCGCGTCGTCATCCCCGGCGACGCGCGGGCGCGTGCCTGCGATCGGTCGCGTTTGCGCGACGCCAGCACGGATTTCGAGCAGGCGCTCCGGCGAGGAGCTGGCGATTGCCCAACCGGCTTGTTGCAGCAAGCCCGCAAACGGGGCCGGATTCGCGCGGCGCAGCGCCGCATAAAGCGCCGCCGGTTCCACCGCCTGCGCGTAGCGCGCCCGCCACGCGCGTGACAGGTTCACCTGGAAGGTGTCGCCGCGGCGCAGGTAGTCGTGGATGCGTTCAACGCCACTGATGAAATCCTGCGGTTCGTCTTCGGAGACGGCTGGCGCCGCGTCGACATCGTTCGTCGATCCGGGGGATGTTTCCAGATCGCCGCGCATTGCATCCAGTGCCTGCGCGTGCCCCGGCTCAGCCACCAGCCACGTACGTTGCCCGTGTCGATCGACCAGAATCGCCGCGGGGCAACGCAGCGCCAACGCAACCGGGGCCGCCGACGCTGGCGCGCGCGGCAAGCGCAGCGTCGGTTCGACCTCGCCGGCCAGCTCGTAGCCGAGATACAGCAGCCAGCCGCCGCGGAAGGGCAATTCGGGTCCAGCGTGGGTGGCGACCGCGCGTTCGGCCCGCCACGCGGCATCAAGTTGCGCCAGGAACCCGCCGCCCAATTCCCGCCCATGCAGGTCGCGGACGCGACCGTCACGGTGCAAGGCGAAGCCGCCCTGCGGAAACGCCGGCAGGATGTCCCAGCGGGCGCGTGCACCGTGTGCCGCACTTTCAAGCAGACCGGGATAGCGCGCAGCGTTGGCGCGCGCAAGTGGCAGCAGGTCGCGCGCGCCCGTCAGCTCGATGCCACGCAGACCGGTGCCCGCAGCGGCCAAGCCGTTTGCGTGCAATGTCTGCTTCGATGCAGAGCTCACACGGAATCAGCGCGGCACGCGCGCCGGCAGCGGCGGCTCAAACCCGCCGGAACAGCAAGGTGCCGTTGGTGCCACCGAAGCCGAACGAGTTGGAGATGGCGATGTCGATCTTGCCGTCGCGGGCAACCTTCGGCACGAAATCAAGGTCGCAACCTTCGTCGGGCTGGTCCAGATTGATGGTCGGCGGCAACACGCTGTCGCGCATCGCCAGCAAGGTGAAGATGGCTTCCACGCCACCGGCCGCACCCAGCAAATGCCCGGTGGTGGATTTGGTGGAACTCATCGCCAGCTTGTACGCATGCTCGCCGAACACGCGCTTGGCGGCATCCACTTCCCCGGGGTCACCGACCGGCGTGGACGTGCCGTGTGCATTGATGTATTGCACCTCGGTCGGGTCAACGCCCGCGTCCTTGAGTGCCGCCTGCATGCAGCGCCCCGCGCCTTCGCCGCCCGGACTGGTACCGGTGATGTGGTAGGCGTCGTCACTCATGCCGAAACCCACGACCTCGGCATAGATGTTGGCGCTGCGCGCCTTGGCGTGCTCGTACTCCTCCAGCATCAGGATGCCGGCGCCATCGGACAGCACGAAGCCGTCACGATCCTTGTCCCACGGCCGGCTCGCGCGGGTCGGGTCGTCATTGCGCGAGCTCAACGCGCGCGCCGAGCAGAACCCGCCGATCGCGGTCGGGGTCACCGAAAACTCTGCGCCACCCGCGAGCATCGCATCGGCGTCGCCGTACTGGATCAGGCGCATCGCGAGCCCGATGTTGTGGGTCGCGGTGGTGCAGGCGGTGACGCAGGCGATGTTGGGGCCCTTGATGCCGTGCATGATCGCGAGGTTGCCCGAGACCATGTTGATGATCGAACCCGGCACGAAGAACGGCGAGATCTTGCGCGGCCCACCCTCGTGGTAGGCAATGGCGGTGCGCTCGATGCTGGCAATTCCGCCGATGCCGGCGCCGACGGCGATGCCGATGCGGGTGGCATTGGCTTCGGTGACGTCGATGCCGGAATCCTTCAACGCATCGGTGCCCGCCGCGACCCCGTAATGGATGAAGGTATCCATCTTCTTGATGTCTTTCGGCGCGATGTACTGCGCCGGGTCGAAACCCTTCACCTCGCCAGCAATACGGGTCGGGAATGCACTGGCATCGAAATGGCTGATCGGGCCGATTCCGCTCACGCCCGCCACCACGTTCTTCCAGGCTGTCGCCACGTCGTTGCCGACGGGCGAAACGATGCCCATGCCGGTCACCACCACACGCCGTTTGTTCATGGAGACTCCGTAACTTCAATACTTGTCGAGACTTGGCCGCACGTCACCTGGCACGACTCGCGGCACTGCACGCCCTGGATTCCGACCATCGTAACGCCCGCCGCGCTCGCGACGGCCATACGCCCACGCATTGTCCGGACCCCATCAAAGCGAAAGCCGCGCACCAAGGGCGCAGCTTTCGAGTTGCCGCATGGCATTGCGCCGCCCCCAGGGCATGCGCAAGGCCGTGTGATCAGGATTTGACGTGGGCCTTGATGTAGTCCACCGCCTGCTGCACGGTGGTGATCTTCTCGGCGTCCTCGTCGGGGATTTCGGTTTCGAATTCCTCTTCGAGCGCCATCACCAGCTCCACGGTATCCAGCGAATCCGCGCCCAGATCGTCGACGAACGAGGCGTTCGGAGTGACGTCCTCTTCCTTGACCCCCAGCTGGTCCACAACGATCTTCTTGACGCGTTCTTCGATGCTGCTCATGAGACAGTGCCTCCCGGAAATATAGTGTTCGAGGTTGGACGACGCCCTTCCCCACTTCCCGCACGGCCACACCAGCCACGCGGTACAAATTCAACAGGCCCGACCGGGCCGTCAGCTCGGATACGCGACCAGCCGAACGTGGCCAGCCGGAACGCGAAAGACGCCATAGTACCGGGTTCCGGGCGTCATTTCGAGTGCGATCATCCCTGATCGCCGCACCCTCGACCCATCCACAATCCCCAGCATCTTCAACCGGTTCAGACCACCACGGCCTTGCATGGCCTGACCCTTCACAACAGCAGCTTCGACTGGGCCATCACGCTCAACTCATGTACATCCCGCCATTCACATGCAGCGTCTCGCCAGTGATGTAGTTCGCGGCCGGCGAAGCCAGGAACGCCACTGCACGGGCAATGTCGGCAGGCTCGCCAAGGCGGCCCAGCGCGATGCCGGCTTCCAGCGCCTTGCGCTGCTCGTCGTTGAGGGCGCGGGTCATGTCGGTGTCGATGAAGCCCGGCGCCACCACGTTGACGGTGATGCCGCGCGAACCGATTTCGCGCGCCAGCGATTTCGAAAACGCGATGATCCCGGCTTTCGCCGCCGCGTAGTTGGTCTGCCCCGGGTTGCCGGTGACGCCGACCACCGACGCGATGTTGACGATGCGGCCATGGCGCGCCTTCATCATCGTGCGCAGCACGGCTTTCGAGGTGCGGTAGACCGACGTCAGATTGGTGTCGAGGATGGCCTGCCAATCCTCGTCCTTCATGCGCATCAGCAATTGGTCGCGGGTGATCCCGGCGTTGTTGACCAGGATCGACAACTTGCCGTGATCCTTGATGACGCCGTCAATCAGCGCTTCCACCGCCGCGCCATCGGTGACGTTCACCACCCGACCTTCGCCGCCGTGCGCGGCAAGCCGATCGCCGATCGCCCGCGCACCCGCGTCACTCGTCGCGGTACCGACGACCTTGGCACCCTGCGCGGCCAGTTCATCCGCAATCGCCGCACCGATACCACGCGATGCGCCGGTCACCAGCGCGATTTCACCTTGCAAAACTCCAATCATCCGATCGCCTCCAAAAAGCATTGCCACGGATCAACACGGATATTCACGGATTGGTCTTCTGATCAGTGTGCATCCGTGCAAATCCGTGGTGAAAATCCTCAGGATTCGTCCGACAGTGCCGCACGCAATTCCGTGGGCGTGCCCAATGCGCGCGTCTCCAGCGATTTGTCGATGCGCTTGCACAGGCCGGCCAGCACCTTGCCAGGGCCGCATTCGAACATTCGCGTGGCGCCATTGGCCACCAGCGAACGCACGCTGTCGGCCCACAGCACCGGCATGTACAACTGGCGTTCCAGTGCGGCACGGATGAACTCGATACCGGCATGCGCCTTGGCATCGGCGTTCTGCAGCACCGGGATGGTCGGCACCTGCCACGGCAACTCGGCCATCTTCGCTGCCAGTTGCTGTGCAGCTTCGCGCATCAGCGGGGTATGCGAGGGCACCGACACGGCCAATTTGATCACCTTGCGCACGCCCAATTCGCCCAGGCGCTGCGCCGCGCGATCGACCGCGCCGACGTGGCCCGCGATCACCAACTGGCCCGGACTGTTGTAGTTGGCGGGCGTGACGATCTCGGTGTCGGAGACTTCCTTGCAGACGTCCTGGATCAATTCGTCGTCGGCGCCCAGCACCGCCGCCATCGAACCGGTTCCCGCAGGCACCGCCGCTTGCATCAGGCGCCCACGCTCGGCCACCAGTGCCGCGGCTTCCTTCAATGGCAAGGCGCCGGCACATACCAGCGCCGAAAATTCACCCAGGCTGTGCCCGGCGAGCTGCGCAGGCAACGCGCCGCCCTGCGCCAACCACGTGCGCCAGACCGCAACGCTCGCAGCCAGCAAGGCCGGCTGGGTGTTTTCGGTCCGGCCCAGGTCGGCCTCGGGACCGTTCTGCGACAACGCCCACAGGTCGAGCCCGGCGCCCTCGGACGCCTCGTCGAAAGTCTGGCGGACCTCCGGAAATTCGGCGCCGAGGTCGGCCAGCATCCCGACCGACTGCGAGCCCTGGCCGGGGAACACGAAGGCAAGGTTCGGAACCGGTGTTTGAGTAGTCATGTTTGAGGTCACTTGTGCAATGGGATTCGAACGCGCAATGCCGCGGCACAAGACTGCAACCTTGCACTCCGGCAACCCGTCACGTCTTCCGTTCTCAGTATCGGACGAGCGCGGACGCCCAGGTGAACCCGCCGCCAAAGGCTTCCAGCAACAGGTTCTGGCCGCGCTGGACCTTGCCCGAACGCACGGCGGCATCCAGGGCCAGCGGCACCGATCCGGACGAAGTATTGGCGTGCTTGTCGACCGTGACAATCACGCGGTCCATCGACATTTTCAGGCGCTTGGCGGTGGCCTCGATGATGCGCAGGTTGGCTTGATGCGGGATCAACCAGTCCACTTCGGATTCCTGCATGCCCGCAGCCGCCAGGGTTTCGCCCACCAGCGCATCGAAGGTCTTGACGGCGAATTTGAAGACCTCACGGCCCTTCATCTTGATGCGCACGCCGTGGTTCTTCTCGTCCGTGAAACCGACCGACACACCCACCGGGTTGTACAAGAGGTCCTTGTAACCGCCGTCGGCGTGCAGGCAGGTGGCGAGGATGCCGGGCTCGTCGGAGGCTTCCAGCACCACCGCGCCGGCGCCATCACCGAACAACACGCAGGTTTCGCGCTCGCTCCAGTCAACCATGCGGGTCAGGGTTTCCGCGCCCACGACCAGCGCTTTCTTCGACTGGCCGGCACGAATGAAGTTGTTGGCCACGCCAAGTGCATACACGAAGCCCGAGCACGCGGCATTGACGTCGAACGCGGTGCAGCCGTTGGCACCGAGCCGATGCTGGATCAGGCACGCGGTGGAGGGAAAGATGAGGTCGGGAGTCGTGGTGCCGAGTATCAGCAGATCGATCTCGGACGCCTTGACGCCGGCATCCGCCAAAGCCTGTTGGGCGGCACGAAACGACAGATCACCCGTGGTCTCGCCATCGGCCGCGATCCGCCGTTCGCGGATGCCGGTGCGGGTACGGATCCACTCGTCGCTGGTATCGACGATCTTTTCGAGATCGGCGTTGGTCACGACGCGATCGGGCAGCGCGCTGCCGGTGGCAAGGATGCGGGCGTAAGTCAAGATGCGGTCCCCCTGTCAAACGTTTCGCGCACAAAAAAACGCGACGGCGCCGCCAAGCGCCGTGCGTCAACGTGCAACACCGTACCCAAGGACCTCAGTCCTCGTCGACGGTTGCCTGCTTGTCCTCGATCACCTTGCGGCCACGGTAGTAACCGTCCTTGGTGATGTGGTGGCGGCGGTGGATCTCGCCCGACGTCGGGTCGGTGGCAAGCTGCACCTGGTTCAGTGAGTCGTGCGCACGGCGCATGCCACGGCGGGACGGGGATTTGCGGCTCTTTGCAACGGCCATGATGGCTCTCCAAAAAGTATTTCAGCGTTGTTTTTCGCGGGCTTGCAGCAAGTTCCGCAAATCCGCAAACGGATGCGTCACCGCTTCGTCCCGCTCCGCCTCCGGCGGTTCAGCACCGGGCGCGTTCCATTCGCCCTGCAGAGTCTCGCTGCCTGGCTTCATCGGCACCAGCGGCAAAACCAGAATCAATTCGTCCTCGATCACGCGCCGCGGCGACAACCTGCCGCCATCGAGCAACAGCGGTTCGCAATCACCGGGCAACGCATCCGCATCCTGCTCGTCTGCCAGCAACCCGAGCCGGGTGTCGACTTCGGCCGGAAACACGAACTTGTCGAGGCTGCGTTGGCACTCCAAGGTCAACCCGGCCTGCAACCGGACGTGCAGCTGCGGACCTGCCAGCTCGCCGCGTTCAAAGTCGAGCCGATAGGCAACCTCACCGCGAGCATCCGCCAAGGCTGCCGCCAGGCGCGGCAATTCCGCGACCGATACGACGCCCTCGAACGATCGTCGCCCGGCCACCATGCGTTCGGCGTCCACACTCGCTGGCAGGGACGCGGACATAAGCAGGGAATGCTAAATTCCGCACCGCACAAAGTCAACCGGCAAGCACTGTTCGCGGTTGGCCCGTATCATGCTTGCCTTCCCCGGCAACGCCACCGCTCGGCCCGACTTTTGACTTCCCTGCCAGCCACCCTGCTCGCCGTCGTCCTGCCCGCCGTGGTGGCGGTGGTCGCCTGCACATTCATTGTCTGGATGCTGCTGCGCCAGATGCGCCACCAGCGTGCGCTGCGCACACTGTATCTGGAAGCCGACGGGTTGGAACACGACCTCAAGGAATGCCGCACCCGGCTGGCGCGCGCGCACGCCTCGATGTCGATGGGTCCCAACCAGCCTGCCACCGGCGAAACCGACGCCCGCCACGCCATCGATGCGGCACTGCGCGAATTGCTGGCGCATCGCTTGTGGCTGCGCGACGAGGCCGAGAATGCCAACCAGCGCGCCCTTGACGCCGCGGTCCGCGCCATCGGCAAGGCGCGCGGCGCCCTCGGCAAGCAACTCGTCGAACTGGATTCGGCCCAGCGCGCGCTGGAGTCCGCGGTGCGTGAGAAGATCGAGGACCTCTCCCAGCAATGAGCCCGCCGCGAATCGTGCTCGCTTCAACCTCGCGTTATCGGGCCGAACTGCTGCGGCGCGTGCTCGACGATTTCGAGCAAATCGCGCCGGATGTCGATGAACCGGAACTTCCGGACGAGTCCCCCGCCGCACGTGCGAACCGCCTCGCCGCACACAAGGCGGAGGCAGTCGCAAACCGCCTGCACGATGCGCTCGTGATTGGATCGGACCAGGTCGCGGCGCTCGGAAATGCTGTGCTGCACAAACCGGGCACGGTCGAGCAAGCACATCAACAACTGCGCGCAAGTAGCGGAAATATCGTTGATTTCTACACGGGACTCTGCGTGATCGACACGCGCGACGGGCACCGCAAAGCCACGCTCGATCACACCCGTGTGGTGTTTCGGCAGCTCGCGGATGCCGAGATCGACCGCTACCTCGCGCGCGAACGCACCCTCGATTGCGCCGGCAGCTTCAAGTCCGAGGGCGCCGGCATCGCGTTGTTCGAACGCATCGAAACCGTCGATCCCACGGCCCTGATCGGCTTGCCGATGATCGCCCTCACGCGTCTGTTGCGCAACGCCGGCGTCACGCTGCCCTGAGCGGCAGCCGTTCGCGCCCTCGCGACACCCGGCAGCGTACACTTCCGGGCATCCGCCAAATCCGGACGACCATGGACCAGAACTTCGCCGCCGCGACCGCGGCCTCCCTCGCCAGCACCCCGCGCCAGCGGCTCAATTCCGCGCTCGCACAAGTCAACGATGTCGTGGTGGGCAAGAACCTCCCGGTTCGGCTCGCGTTTGCAAGCCTGCTTGCAGGCGGGCATTTGCTGGTCGAGGACGTGCCCGGCGTCGGCAAGACCACGTTGGCGCACGCGCTCGCGGCCACACTTGGCCTGAGTTTCCGGCGCATCCAGTTCACCTCCGACCTGCTGCCCAGCGACATCGTCGGCGTCAGCGTGTTCGATCGAAACACCAACGCATTCCGGTTCCAGCCAGGACCGATCTTCGCGCAACTGCTGCTGGCCGACGAAATCAACCGCGCCACGCCCAAAACCCAGAGTGCGCTGCTGGAAGCCATGGCCGAGAACCAGGTAACGGTGGACGGTGCCAGCCGCACGCTGCAGCAGCCCTTCTTCGTGGTCGCCACGCAAAACCCGCTCGACATGGCGGGCACCTACCCGCTGCCCGACTCGCAACTGGACCGCTTCATGCTGCGGATTGCACTCGATTATCCGGATGCCGAAGCCGAACGCCGGTTGCTGACCGGCGAAGACCGCGCGGCCTTGGTCGGCCGATTGCAGGCTTGCCTGTCCGGCGAAGACATCCTTGCGCTGCGCCAGCAGGCGCGTGCCATCACCGCCAGTCCCGCCCTGCTCGATTACGTGCAGGCGCTGTTGCACGCCAGCCGCAAGCACCATGACATTCGCACTGGCCTGTCCCCGCGTGCGGGCCTGGCCCTGCTGGCCGCGGCGCGCGCCTGGGCCTTGCTGGGCGACCGAAACTTTGCCCTGCCCGAAGACGTGCAGGCCGTGTTCGTCGCCGTCGCCGGGCACCGCCTGATTCCGTCACGCAACGTGGCGCGCGACGCGCTGGCGCAGGCGCTGCTGGAATCCGTGGCCGTGGAGTGATTCGATGGATGCTGTGGCCGACCGTGGACGCAGCGTGATCGCTCGCGCCCAGCGCGTGGTGCTGGCGTTCGCGCGCGGGCGCAAGCCGGAAGCGCTGCCGATCCGGCTCGACCGCCGCCGCATCTACATCGTGCCGACCCGCAGCGGACTCGGCTACGCGCTGCTGCTGGCGGTGATGCTGGCAGGCGCGCTGAACTACCAGAACAATTCGGCCCTGCTGCTGACCTGCATGCTCGGAGCAACCCTGGCCGCGAGCATGCTGCTCACCTGGCGCGAGCTGCACGACCTGACGTTGCGATCGGTGCATGCCGAGCACGGCTTCTGCGACCAGCGCCTGCCGCTGCACCTCGCCTTCGCCGACGATCGCCGCACCCGCCACGGCCTCAGCATCGAGGCTGACGGACTGGAACAAGCCTGCCCGCTGGTACAAGGCTCCGGGCGGGCCGTGGTGACGATCGCCGTTACCCAGCGCGGCTGGATCGACTTGCCGCGCATGCGCATTTCGAGCACGGCGCCATTCGGATTGTTTCGCACCTGGAGCTGGATCACCCCGGCGCAACGGGTGCTGGTTTACCCGCGCGCGCTGGCCGATGCCCAACCGCCGGCGCGCAATGATGATCCGAATGAACGCGCTGCCGGGGGTGACGAGTTTGCGAGCCTGCGGGATTACCGCGCCGGCGACCCCATCCGGCACGTGGCCTGGAAGGCCAGCGCCCGCCACGACCATTTGCTGGTGCGCGAATTCGACCGCGCTGCGCCGGGACAACCGTTGCGCTTCGACTGGAACACCTTGTCCGGGATCGACCGCGAGACCCGCATCTCGCGCCTCACCGGCTGGGTGTGCGACGCCTACGCCGCGGCGCATTCGTGGATCCTGATCCTCGAAGACCGCAGCAGCTTCGGTCCCGCCAGCGACGATGCGCACTACCACCGCTGCCTGACTGCGCTCGCGGAGCTGCCATGAAACTGTGGCGCACACGCGAGTCCGCGCCGCCCGCCGCGAGCATGGACGCTCGCGCCTTTGCCTTGCTCAGCCTGACCGTGCTGTGTGCGATCGCGGCACATGCCGTGCACCTTCCGCTGTGGTACATCGTGCCGCTGGCCGCGATCCTCGGCGCGCGCTGGTGGCGAAGGCGCCATCGGCGCGGGCGCGTCTCCGGCTGGTTGCGGGGTGCCATGTTGCTGGCAACGGCGATGGCGGTGTTCGCGAAGTACCAGACGCCATTCGGTCCCGATCCCGGCGCCGCGATCGTGTGCGGATTGCTGGTCATGAAGCTGCTGGAAAGTGAAACGGTGCGCGACGCGCGCATGGCAGTGGGGTTCAGCTGCTTCACCTTGATGACGGTGCTGTTGTTCGATCAAGCGCTGGTGATGACCGTCGTGGTTGGGCTGATGCTGTTGCCGGCGCTGGCGACGCTGCGCGCACTCGAACCCGGGCTGCCGGAATCCGGATGGCTGGCGGCATTCCGCCCCGGCGCCGCGCTGCTGGTCGCCAGCCTGCCGCTCACCCTGCTCGGCTTCCTGCTGATCCCGCGCCTCGCCACGCCGCTGTGGGGTTCGCCCAACCAGGGCATGGCGCGCACTGGCATCAGCGACCGCATGGCGCCGGGCGACCTGCATTCGCTGCTCAATGACAATTCGGTCGCCATGCGTGTCGGCATTGACGGCGAACCGCCACCCGCCGACCAGCGTTACTTCCGCGGCATGGTGCTGTGGCGGTTCGATGGCCGCGGATGGATGCCGGGCTTCGTCGCGAAACGCCCAGAACCAGGCGCCCCGCTCGCGGTACGCGGCGACCTCACCCACTACCAGGTGACGCTGGTGCCGAGCCACCAGCACTGGCTGTTCGCGCTGGATGTGCCGATCGTCGCGCCCAATGACGCGCAGCTTGGCCCCGATCACACGCTGCTTGCAAACAAGCCGGTCGATCAGACCTTGCGCTACAGCGTGACCTCGGCCACCGATTACCGCCTGCGTCCGGATCGCCTGCCGTCCTACCTGCGCCGCGCCGCGCTCGAATTGCCTGCCGGCTACGACCCACGTGCGCGCGAACTGGCGGAAGCCTGGCGCGCCAAGGCCGGCAACGACGATGCCGCCGTCATCCGCGATGCGCTCACGATGTTTCATGCGGGCGGTTTCGTATATGCGCTCGACGTGCCGCCACTGGGTCGCAACAGCATCGACGATTTCCTGTTCAACACCCGGACCGGTTTCTGCGAACACTACGCCAGCGCCTTCACGTTCCTGATGCGCGCCGCCGGCATTCCGGCGCGCGTGGTGGTCGGCTACCAGGGCGGCTACTGGAACAAGGTCGCACACTATTTGTTGGTGCGGCAATCCAACGCCCACGCGTGGACGGAAGTGTGGCTGCAAGGACGCGGCTGGGTTCGCATCGATCCGACCGCGGCGGTCAGCACGATCGAGATGGCCGACGCGGGCGGCGACAATGGCGCCCCGATCGGCGGTGGCATCGGTGGCTGGTGGCTGCCGTGGCAAAACCGCATGGACATCATCAATCGCTGGTGGGGACAATCCATCATCAACTTCGATGCCTTGTCGCAGAGCCACCTGTTCCGCCCATTCGGCGTCAATCGCATCGGCGCGCAAACACTCGCCATTGCGCTGGCGATCGTCTTGTTCATCGGACTCGGAATCGGGGCGCTGCTGGCATCGCTGAAGCCGCGCGAAAGACCGCGCGATGCGTTGGCGGCTGCACAACGCCGACTGCAGAAGCGGCTGGCACGGCGCGGCATCGTGCGCGGCCACGCCGAAGGCCCCGGCGACTATTACGCGCGCTGCGCACGGATGTTGCCGCACGCGGCGCCAGCCTTGCAGGCCTTGTCAACGGAATACCTGTTGCTGCGTTATGCATTTCCCGAACCGCCGCCTGAACGGACGCGCGCGTTCGTGCGCCAGGTTCGGCGTTTTCACGCACCACGTGTGCTATAAAAAACGCATCGGTTCACTAAACGCGGAGGCCAGTCATGTCACGTCGCGTATTGTTCCTTTCCGTCGCAGGCGCGCTGGCACTGGGTGGCTGCGCCACCGTTCCGAAACCCATTGCCGGTGACTATGCGCCGGTTTCACTGGACGCCGCGCGCACCGGCACCGCCACCGCCAACCGGGTGCGTTGGGGTGGCGAAATCATCGAGACCCAACCGCGCGCAGACCAGACGTGCTTTTTCGTGCTCGCCCAGCCACTGGATTCGCAGGCGCGCCCGCAACGCGGCGCGGACAGCAACGGCCGCTTCGTGGCCTGCAAGCAGGGTTTCTATGATCCGGAAGTATTTCGCAAGGGCCGCGACTTGACGGTCACCGGCACCCTTGCCGGTACCGTGCAGCACAAGATCGGCCAGTACGAGTACACCTACGCGAAAGTCGACGCCGACAACGTGTACCTGTGGCCGAAGCGCCCGGTGTACGTCGATCGCCCGTACGACCGCTGGGGCGGCCCATGGGGGCCCTGCGACCCATTCTGGTCGCCATGGGGTTGCGGCTGGGGCGGCTATGGCCCGTGGTACCCGCCGCGGGTGATCGTGGTGCCGAGGCCGGCGCCCCCACCGCCACCGCCATCAAAGCCGTAACCGGCGACCGCGCTCTCTAGCGCGCGGCCGGCGTGCCGGTGATGAGATCGTTCATCGTGTAGTTGCCTGCGGTCTTGCCTGCCAGCCACGCCGCGGCCGTGAGCGCGCCGCGCGCGAAGATCATGCGATCGGTGGCACGATGCGAAAGTTCCAGCCGTTCGCCGGCGCCCGCGAGCAATAACGTGTGCTCACCAACGATGTCGCCCGCGCGGATCGATGCGAATCCGATGGCATTCGCTGGCCGCGCGCCAGCCTGCCCCTCGCGTGACAGCACTGCAACCTCATCAAACTCCAATCCGCGCGCCTCGGCCGCTGCGCGGCCCAGCGCCAGCGCGGTGCCCGAAGGCGCATCGATTTTGCGCGAGTGGTGCGCCTCGACGATTTCCGCATCCCAATCCGGCAACGCGGCGGCAGCCACGCGGACCATGCGCGTCAGCACCGCGACCCCGAGGCTGAAGTTGGCGGCATGCAGCACCGGGATGGCGGCGGCGGCCGCGCCCAGGCGCTGAAGCTGTCCTGCATCCAGACCGGTCGTGCCGCTGACCAGCGCCACGCCGTACAGATCGCAGTGCGTCAGGGCGGCGTCAAACCCCTCCGGCGTGCTGAAGTCGAGCACCACATCGAGTGCTGGCGCATCGCGCCAACCATCCGATGCGTTCACGCACGCCGCGAGTTCGAAACGCGCATCGTCGCGCAGCAATGCCTGAAGTGCACGGCCCATGCGGCCGTTGGCGCCATTGACGGCGAGCTTGATGACGTGGGACATGTGGGGTCGGGAATCCGTGGATGCCTCGCGCAGCATAGCAAGGCCTTGTGCGCAAGCCGAGCCGCGGGACAGGGGTGCGCAACTTGCCAGGCGCAAGACCGTTGCCAGCATGGAAAGCGGATTCCGGGCCCTGCCTTCGGCAGCCTCGAAATGACGATAGACGATGATGCGCCCCGAGTCCCGGGTCCCTACGAGGTCATCTTCGCCCAAAACTGCTTCACGCCATCGACGAAGCCGCTGGAGCGTGGTGAATGCTTTTGCGCCTCGTCGGCGTCGGCGAATGTCGCCTCGAACTGTTCCAGCAGTTCGCGCTGGCGCTTGTCGAGGCGCACCGGCGTTTCCACCACGACCGTGCAGTAGAGGTCGCCGGTGTGGCGGCTGCGCACGGATTTCACGCCCTGGCCGCGCAGGCGGAATTCCTGGCCGGTCTGGGTTTCCGGTGGTACGGCAATGGTGGTGACCCCGCCCAACACCGGCACCTCGATCGTCGCGCCGAGCGCGGCCTGCGTAAACCGGATCGGCACTTCGCAGCGCAGGTTGTCGCCGTCACGCTTGAAGATCGCGTGCTCGCGCACGTGGATTTCAACGTAGAGGTCACCGGGCGTGGAACCGGATGGGCCGGCCTCACCTTGACCGGTCAAACGGATGCGGTCGCCGTCGTCGACGCCGGGGGGCACCTTCACCGAGAGGCTGCGCTCGTCTTCAAGCCGGCCCTCGCCGTGGCAATGCTTGCACGGCGTGACGATGGTGCGTCCCGCGCCACCGCAATGCGGGCAGGTCTGCTGGATCGAGAAAATGCCGTTCTGCATCCGCACGCGGCCATGGCCACGGCAGGTTGCGCAGGTGGCGAGCTTGCCGTCGTCCGAACCGGTACCGTTGCAATGATGGCAGCTGACCATGCTCGGCACGCGGATTTGCTTGTCGATGCCGGCCACCGCTTCTTCGAGATCAAGCTCAAGCACGAAGCGCAAATCGGAACCGCGCGCCGCACGCCGGCCACCGCCGAAGATGTCGGAAAAAATGTCGCCGAAGACGTCACCGACGTCGCCGAATGGGGCGCCGCCGCCACGCCGGCCGGTGCCGTTCTCGAAGGCCGCGTGACCATACTGGTCGTACATCGCGCGGCGCTGGGGATCGCCCAGTACCTCGTAGGCTTCCTTGGCTTCCGTGAAGCGCTCGGAGGCCTTCGGATCACCCGGACAGCGATCCGGATGATTCTTCATCGCCAGCCGCCGGAACGCCTTTTTCAGTTCATCGTCCGACGCAGTGCGTTCGACGCCAAGGACTTCGTAGTAACAACGTTTCATGGGTGGAATCTTGCTTCGAGACGGCGATCAGGGATGAACCACAAGGCCGCGATCACGCCATAGATCACGCACGAAAGTATGGGTTCGAAAAACGCCAACACAATGCCGACCACGTAAGCGATCGGCGAGACGATGGTTTTCCAGTCACCCTTGAGCGCTTCGCCCAGTTCGCTCTGGTGTCCGCCATTCGCGGCAATCAACGTGCGCAGCAACGGAATCCAGGCCAACGCTGCCAACAACAGCACGATGCCGTAAACCGCCGTGGGCACCGCTGCGGGTATCGGGTGCGCTTCGTTCAACCAACGGGTCGTGAACGGAAACAGTGACAACCAGAACAGCAGGAACAGGTTGGCCCACAGCACCTTGCCGCTGACATGCTTGACCGCTTGCATCATGTGATGGTGGTTGTTCCAGTAGATGCCGACGTAGGCGAAGCTCAACACGTAGCTCAGGAAAACCGGGAAGTCCGCCAGCAACGCATGCCAGGTGGCTTCGCGCGGCAGCCGCAGTTCCAGCACCATGATCGTGATGATCACCGCGATCACGCCGTCGGTGAATGCTTCCATCCTGCCCTTGTGCATACGCCCCCCCCCCTGCGGGCCCCTGCAACGAAACCGTCCGCGTTCAACGGCGCGCTTTCCAGCGCCGGTCGAACGCGGACAGTTGATCCATCAGCGCGCGCAGCGCACGCGCTGACGGATAACACTTACTTCGCGTCGTCGTCCTTGACCTCGGTGAACTCCGCATCGACGACATCCTCCGGCGCCGCGCTGCCACCACCCGGCGCCTGCTGCGCCGCGTCCGGTTGCGGGCCGGCTTGTGCACCGGCCTGGGCCGCGGCGAGCAACGACTGGCTGGCTTCTTCCAGCTTCGAGATGCGCGCTTCGATGGCATCCTTGTCGTCGCCCTTCATCACCTTCTCGAGCTCGGCCAGGGCTTCCTCGACACGGCCGATCACGTCGCCGCCGACCTTGCCGCCGTGGTCCTTGATCGCCTGACGCGTCGCATGCACCAACTGGTCGGCCTTGTTGCGCGTGACCACCAGCTCCTGGAACTTCTTGTCCTCTTCGCGGTGCGTTTCGGCGTCGGTCACCATCTTCTGGATTTCTTCCTCGGACAGGCCGGAACCGGCCTTGATCTCGATGCGCTGTTCCTTGCCGGTGTTCTTGTCCTTGGCGGTGACGTGCAGGATGCCGTTGGCGTCGATGTCGAACGACACCTCGATCTGCGGCATGCCGCGCGCCGCGGGCTGGATGCCGGCGAGGTCGAACTTGGCCAACGACTTGTTGAAGCGGGCCTGGTCGCGCTCACCCTGCAGCACGTGCACGGTGACCGCACTCTGGTTGTCCTCGGCAGTCGAAAACACCTGCGACGCCTTGGTCGGGATCGTGGTGTTCTTGTCGATCAGCTTGGTCATCACGCCGCCCAGCGTCTCGATGCCCAGCGACAGCGGAGTGACGTCGAGCAGCAGCACGTCCTTGACCGAACCGGACAACACGCCGCCCTGGATCGCTGCGCCCACCGCAACGGCCTCGTCGGGGTTCACGTCCTTGCGCGGATCCTTGCCGAAGAAATCCTTCACCGCTTCCTGCACCTTGGGCATGCGGGTCTGGCCGCCGACCAGGATCACCTCGGAAACATCGGACACGCGCAGGTTGGCGTCGTTGAGGGCCGTGCGGCACGGCTCGATCGTGCGCTTGACCAGATCCTCGACCAGCGCTTCCAGCTTGGCGCGGGTCAGCTTGATGTTGAGGTGCTTGGGGCCCGAGGCATCGGCCGTCACGTACGGCAGGTTCACCTCGGTCTGGTGCGCGGACGACAGTTCGATCTTGGCGCGTTCGGCCGCGTCCTTAAGGCGCTGCAGGGCGAGCGGATCGTTGCGCAAGTCGACGCCCTGGTCTTTCTTGAATTCCTCGACCAGGTAATCGATCACGCGCATGTCGAAGTCCTCGCCACCGAGGAAGGTGTCGCCGTTGGTGGCCAGCACTTCGAACTGTTTCTCGCCATCGACTTCGGCGATCTCGATGATCGACACGTCGAAGGTGCCGCCGCCGAGGTCATACACGGCGATCTTGCGGTCGCCGCCGCCCTTGTCGAGGCCGTAGGCCAGCGCCGCGGCAGTCGGCTCGTTGATGATGCGCTTGACTTCGAGGCCGGCGATCTTGCCCGCATCCTTGGTGGCCTGGCGCTGGCTGTCATTGAAGTACGCCGGCACCGTGATCACGGCGTCGGTCACGGGCTCGCCCAGGAAATCCTCGGCGGTCTTCTTCATCTTCATCAGCACCTTGGCGGAAATTTCCGGCGGCGCCATCTGCTTGCCGTCGGAGGTTTCCAGCCACGCGTCGCCATTGGCGTGCGCGGTGATCTTGTACGGCACCACGCCGAGGTCCTTCTGCACTTCGGCGTCGGTGAACTTGCGCCCGATCAGGCGCTTCACCGCATAGAAGGTGTTCTTGGGATTGGTGACAGCCTGGCGCTTGGCCGGCGCACCGACCAGCACTTCACCATCCTTCGCGAAGGCGACGGTGGAAGGCGTGGTGCGATCGCCTTCGGCGTTCTCGATCACGCGGGTCTTCGTACCCTCCATGATCGCAACGCACGAATTGGTGGTGCCAAGGTCGATACCGATGATCTTGCTCATGTTTCAGCTCCTGAAAGGTTGCGGCCCGCGGGCCTTCAGATCTTGCACACAAACTGGGGGTTTACTTCGTTATCTCAAGTAGGCGGCCCGGAAGGGCCGGTTTCGGCACGACGCACGCGGGTTCAATCGGCCGTTCCGAACCCCCTGCGACGCAAACCATGCGTCTTTACGAGTCTTTCGCCACGCTGACCAGCGCCGGTCGCAACAGGCGCCCATTCAACACGTAGCCCTTCTGCATCACGCTGACCACGGTGCCGGGCTTGGCATCCGGCGCATCCACCATCGCCACCGCATGATGCCGCTCGGGATCCAGCGGCTGGCCGATGGGATCGACCTGCTCGAGACCGTTGCTTTCGGCGACCTTCAGCAGCGACTTCAGCGTCAAGCTGAGGCCTTCGCGCATCGAGGCCACGTCGGCGCTGGCCACCGACAGGCCACTTTCGAGGCTGTCGTACACCGGCAACAGGTCGCGCAGCAAGCGCTCGTTCGCGAACTTGAGGCTCTGCTCCTGATCGCGCTGCATGCGCTTGCGCTGGTTTTCCAGATCCGCGCGTTCGCGCAGCAGGGTTTCGCGCATGCCGGCGAGGCTGGTCTCGGCTTCGGCCAACTGCCTGCTCAAGGTTTCCAGCTCGTCCGCGTTCACGGCGGACAAATCCTGCTGGCTGTCATCCTGCGGCGCCTGCTCCGGCGCATCCTTGGGGTTCGTCATGCTGTTTCCTCGCAACGTGGACAGCCCCGCCGCGCGCCTTCGCGCACACCGGGGCGCAACTGTCGAAAGTTATGTGGCCGGACCGCCGCGATTCAAGGCGTCGGTGAGCAACGCCGCCGTCGCCTGCACGACCGGAATCACGGAATGATAAGCCATCCGGGTCGGTCCGATCACCCCGAGCGCGCCCAAAACGTGGCCGTCGGCACCATACGGGGCGCTGACGAGGCTGTAACCCTTGAGCGGCTCGAAGCCGGATTCCTCACCGATGAACAACCGCACGCCCGGCGATCGCGCGCAGCCTTCGAGCAGCGCCAACAGTTCGCGCTTGCGCTGGAAGGCCTCGAACAGGTCGCGCAAGCGCTCGATCTGGGTGCCATCCTCACCCGACATGAGGTTGGTCTGGCCGCTGACGAACATGTCCGGCTCGGGCTCGGGCGCGAAGGTTTCGGCCGCCACTTCGACCGCAGTGTCCAGCAGGCGATTCAGTTCGCTGCCGGCGGCGCGCAGGTCGGCCAGCACCCGCGTGCGGATTTCGTCGAGGCGCAAGCCGGCATAGTGGTCGTTGAGGTAATTGGCGGCATGTTCCAAGGCCCGGGCATCGAAGCGCTGGCTCAGGTTCAGCACCCGGTTCTGCACTTGCCCGTCGGCAAACACCAGGATCGCCAGCACCCGCTGCGGACCGATCGTGACGAACTCCATCTGCTTCAGCGGCGCGTCGGCGGCGCCCGGCACCGTCACCAGCCCGACGAAGTGGGTCATCGCCGAGAGCAGGCTCGAAGCGTTGCCCAGCAGTTCGCGCGGCGTGGTCGACGCACGCGGCAATTCGCGCTGGATCTGCATCACCGCGCCACGCGGCAGCGGCTTCAACTCCAGCAGGCTGTCGACGAACAGGCGCAGCCCACTTGCGGTGGGCACGCGCCCGGCCGATGTATGCGGCGAAGCGATCAAGCCCAGTTCTTCGAGGTCGGCCATGATGTTGCGCACGGTCGCCGGACTGACAGCCAGCCCCGCCGAGCGCGACAGCGTGCGCGAGCCGACCGGCTGGCCTTCCTGCAGATACTGCGCAATCAGCGCGCGCAGCACCTGGCGGGCGCGGGCGTCGAGCGAATGGTCGGATGTCGCAGGCATGTGCCATCAATACGGGCGCGGGGGATGAAATGCAACTGGAACCGGGCGGGGAATGGGTAGCGGGGGCGCGTCGATCCGGATCCATGCAGGCATGGTTGTCTCGCGCGAAGAGCCAGGGTGCTTCAAGAAGGCCGTGGCAAGCTCGCCACGACGACCGGTTTTGGCGCCCACGTTACCCATCCCCCGTTTCCGCGTTCACGAGACCATTTCCATCGCTACAATCCATGGCACTCGTACAACCGTTGCCCATGCTCACCCATCTCTCCGTCCGCAACTTCGCGGTCCTCGAAGCTGCCGAAGTCGAATTCGGCCCGGGCCTCACCGTCGTGACCGGCGAAACCGGCGCCGGCAAGTCGCTGCTGGTCGACGCCCTGTTGCTGTTGACCGGCGCGCGCGCGGATACCGGCATGGTCCGCGCCGGCTGTGCCCGCGCCGAGCTGGAAGCGGAATTCGATCTGGCAAACGCGGCCGCGAGCCATGCGTGGCTGGTGGACAACGCCTTGGACGACGAAGGCGCATGCCGGGTGCGCCGCGTGATCGCGGCCGAGGGTGGCTCGCGCGCGTGGATCAACGGCCGCGTGGCGTCGCTCGCGCAGTTGACCGAGCTGACGGTGCCGCTGGTGGAAATCCATGGCCAGCACGAGCACCAGGCCTTGCTGGATCGTGCCGCGCAGTTGAGCATGCTGGATGCGTTCGGCGGGTGCAACGATCAGTCGACGCGGGTACGTGACCTCGCCCTGCAGTTCCGCGCGCTGGCCGCGCGTGAGCGCGAGCTGGCCGGCGGCGAGGATCGCGAGGCGCGCATCGCCCTGCTCCGCCACGAAGTGGCCGAACTGGAACGCTGGGCGCTGCCGCCCGACGAACTCGAAGAACTGGAGGCGCGCCACAAGCGCCTCGCCAACGCCGGGAAACTTGCCGAGGGCACGTCCGCCATCGCCGAGCTGCTGGACGGCGAAGGTGAATTCACCGCGGTGCGCAGCGTCGGTCGCGCGCGCGCCGAGCTTGAACGCCTGGTCGAACTCGATCCACCGCTGCAGGCATCGCTCGACCTGCTCGAAACCGCGGGTATCCAGCTTGGCGATGCGGCCGGATCACTTTCCCGCTACGCGCAGCATCTCGATCTCGATCCAGAGCGCTACGCGGAAGCCGACGCGCACCTGTCCGCGCTGCACGACTTGTCGCGGCGTCATCGGGTCGCGGTCGCCGAATTGCACGCGCGTGCAGCGACACTCCGCGAGGAATTGCAATCACTGGAAGACGCCGGCGACGCGCTCGCGAAGCTGGCCAGCGCGCGCACGCAATGCCTGAGCGACTACGCCGCCACGGCGGATGCATTGTCAAAGCAACGCGCCGCCGCCGCGAAGAAGCTCGGCAAATCCGTCACCGCCTTGATGGGCGAGCTGGGGATGGCCGGCGGATCATTCTCAGCCGAGTTGTCGGCGCAAGCCGGCGCGGAACCCGACCCGCAGGGCCGCGAGCGTTGCGAATTCACCGTCAGCGCCAACCCCGGCATGCCGCTGCGGCCTTTGCGCAAGGTCGCATCGGGCGGCGAACTTTCGCGCATCGCGTTGGCGATCGAAGTCGCGGCGCTCGGCAGCGACGCGGCCGGCACCATGGTGTTCGACGAGGTCGATGCCGGCATCGGCGGCGCCGTGGCGGAAGTCGTGGGCGCGAAATTGCGCGCGCTCGGATCACGCTGCCAGGTGCTGTGCGTCACCCATCTCGCCCAGGTTGCGGCGCAAGGTCACGCGCATCTGAGCGTCAGCAAGTCCGTCGACGGCAAGGCCACCCGCACGCACATCGCAACCCTCGATGCAAAAACCCGCAGCGAAGAACTGGCACGCATGCTCGGCGGCGTCGAGATCGACCGCGAAACCCGCGCGCATGCGAAGCGCATGCTGGAGAAGGCGCAGGCGTCGTAGGAACCTGCGTGCAGGCTCCTACCGCTTCTTCTTCGGCCGCACGTACAAGACCAATGAGTGGTCAGCGATTTCGTAGCCGTGCTTGGCGGCGATCTCGCGCTGCAATTTCTCGATGTCTTCGTTGACGAACTCGATCACCTTGCCGGTGGTGACGTCGATCATGTGATCGTGGTGCTGGCCACGGTCGAGTTCGTAGACAGCCTGGCCGCCTTCGAAGTTGTGCTTGATGACGAGGCCGGCGGCCTCGAACTGGGTCAGCACGCGGTACACCGTGGCCAAGCCGATATCCTCGGATTCCTGCAACAACATCTTGTAGATGTTCTCGGCGGTAAGGTGGTCGTGGCTGTTTTCCAGGATCTCCAGCACCCGGATCCGCGGATGGGTCACCTTCAGCCCGGCGTTGCGCAGTTCCTGGGATTCCATGCCTGAACTCCAGTGGCGGTTCGATGTCTGTGATCGAGTCCCGAGGCTTCGTAGTGTATCATCCGCTGTTCAGTTCCCGGCCCGAATCCATGAGCAAGACGATCCCAACCCTGCTGCTAGCCGCTGCCTGCGTATTCACGCTGGGCGCGTGCCACGCGATCTACAAACCTGACGTGCAGCAAGGCAACCTGCTGATCGGCAAGAACGTCGACGCCCTGAAACCAGGCTTGACCAAACAGCAAGTCATCGCGCTGCTCGGCTCACCCTCGGTGGTCAGCCCGTTCGACCAGGACCAGTGGCATTACGTCGCCACCATGCAACGCCGCGGTGGCACCATCAAGGAACGCACGCTCACGCTGTATTTCGACAACGGCGCGCTGGTTCGCACCAGCGGTGATTTCATGAAGGAAACCCCGCAGGAACTGCTTGGCGAGAGCCACAAGTACGGTCCGCTGTACCCGACCAACCTGACCAAGCAGGAACAGAAGGAACTGGAGAAGAAGCAAAAGCAGGGAGGCGGCTAGTCACCGTTTTCGCGCGCGGTTTCGGCGCGCTTCCTTGGGATCGATCTTGAGCGCGCGGTAGATTTCCACCCGGTCACCATCGTGCAGCACGGTTTCGAACGTGGCCTTGCGCGCGAAGATGCCAAGGCGCCCCGCGTCAATATCGACGTCGCGGCGTTGCTCGCGGATACCTGAACGTGCGATGGCCTCGGCGACCGTGGCGCCAGCGTGCAACTCCAACGTGGCGCTGAAAGCCCGGCCCGGTTCGGCATGGACCACTGACACCCGGATGCAGCCCCCCTCAGGCATACGTGCGCCTGGCCTCCTCGCAGAAGTCGTCGACCATGCGGTCCGCCAGCTTCTGGAAGCCGAGGCGGAAGGCGAAACCGGTAATCCGGTTGCTGACCTCGAAATCAAGGTCCAGCGCGACCTTCGACCCTTCGCTGCCGAGCGCGGTAAAGGTCCACACGCCATGCAGCCAGTCGAACGGGCCGTCCACGAACTGCATCTTGATGGTGTTGGGCCGATCCAAAGTGTTGCGGGTCGAAAAGTGCTGGGTAACACCGGCGAAACGCAGATCCAGGCGCGCGACCAGGTGTTCACCATCGCGCTCGGAAACCTTGGCCCCGAGGCACCAATGGAAGCGCCTCGGGTAAGCTTCCACATCGTTGACGAGATCGAACATCTGCTCCGGCGTGAATCGAACCAGCGCCTGGCGATGAATTTTCATATAGCAAAACCGGGCATCCTGCCGCAGCTTGCAGGCAAACGGCCGCAGCCAAGCTGCGCCACATTTGCCGCGGCGTGCGCTGCGCGCACTCCGCATCGGTACCTCCTGTACCGAATGGTCGTACCACGACTGGCCGGATCATTCATTGGTTGAAGTGTAACGGACATGGCCAAGAAGAAAGAAAAAGACGGCAAGGGTTCGTCGACCATCGCGCTGAACAAGCGCGCACGCCATGAGTACCATATCGACGAACGCTTCGAGGCCGGCGTTGCGCTGGAAGGTTGGGAAGTGAAGAGCCTGCGCGCCGGGCGCATCAACCTGACCGACGCCTACGCGGTGGTACTGAAGGGTGAGCTGTTCCTGGTCGGATCCTCGATCCCGCCGCTGCTCTCGGCCTCCACCCACGTGGTCGCCAACGAGCGCCGCACCCGCAAGCTGCTGCTGCACCGGAACGAGATCGACACGTTGATCGGCGCGGTCGAACGCAAGGGCCTGACCCTGGTGCCACTGGCGATGTACTGGAAAGGCAATCACGTCAAAGTGGAACTCGGCCTGGCCCGCGGCAAACAGGCGCACGACAAACGCGCGGCGGAAAAAGAGCGCGAGTGGAACCTCGAAAAGCAACGCACCCTGCGCGCGCACAATCGGACAAATTGACGGCCGTCAACCCGCGGCATCGTCAATCCGTACACAATCGGTCCTGCTTGGCATCGACATTGCAACGTCGATATGCTCGACTGACAGGGTCGCCGGCACTGCGTTCGCGTAGCGAGCGCGTCGGCAATCAGCGCCCTCCCACGATCGCGTTGTAGAGGTCACCTGCATGGGCAAAGCATGGCGAGTACTGGGCGTCAGTACGTTTGCGTTCGTGATGTGCTTTGCCGTGTGGTTGGTGTTCGGCGTAATCGGAATCCCGATCCGCAAGGAACTCGGCCTCGATGCCGCCCAATTCGGCCTGCTTACCGCAACCCCAATCCTGAGTGGCGCCGCGCTGCGGCTGCCGCTGGGCATCTGGACCGACCGTTTCGGCGGACGCAGCGTGATGACGCTGCTGCTGATCGCCTGCGCGATTCCGGTCTGGCTGGTGACGTACGCCGACCGCCTGTGGCAGTTCCTCGCGATTGGACTGTGCCTGGGCGCGGTCGGCGCCTCGTTTGCGGTCGGCACGCCCTACGTCGCGCGATTTTTCCCCGCGCACAAGCGTGGCCTCGCGATGGGCGTGTTCGGAGCCGGCACCAGCGGCGCGGCCCTCAACATGTTCGTCGCGCCATGGATCGTGGACCACTACGGTTGGCAGACGGTGCCGCGCGTGTATGCGATCGCACTGTTGGCCACGGCCGCATTGTTCTGGCTGTTGTCGGCGCCCGATCCCGGCGCCGGCGGAACCGGAAAGGCCATGCCGCTGCGGAATCAATTGCAGGTATTGCGCAACCCGCGCATCTGGAAGTACTGCCAGTATTACTCGCTGACCTTCGGCGGCTTCACGGCGCTGGCGCTGTGGATGCCGCAATATTTCACCGCCGAATACGGCGTGGGTATCGCCGCGGCCTCGGCGCTGGCTGCGGGCTTCGCGTTGCCGGGCGGTCTGTTGCGTGCGCTCGGCGGCGCCATGTCGGACCGCTTCGGCGCCCACGCGATGACCTGGTGGGTACTGTGGCTGGCGTGGATCGTGTTGTTCATCCTGTCCTACCCGCAAACGCATCTCACCGTCGACACCATCCACGGGCCCGCTGCATTCCATATCGGGATACGCCTGTGGTTGTTCGTGCCACTGCTGTTCGTGCTGGGCGTCGCGCTGGCGTTCGGGATGGCTTCCACCTTCAAGTATCTCGGCGACGACTTCCCGGGAAACCTCGGCATCGTCACCGGCATCGTGGGCCTCGCCGGCGGCGTTGGCGGATTCCTGCTGCCCATCCTGTTCGGGTTGGTGCTGGATCAGCTTGGCATCCGCTCCAGTGCCTTCATGCTGCTGTACGGTATCGTCTGGGTATCGCTGATATTGATTTACTTCACCGAGGTCAAACGCGTGGATTTCCACGGACGCCAACCGCGACAACCTGCGCCGACCATCGACAACACCCAAGCCTGAGGACGCCACCATGGGCCAATTTCTCGAACGCCTCCGTTACTTCAAGCGCCCCCGGCAACCGTATTCGGATGGCTGGGGCGAGATGCGCATCGAGGCGCGGCAGTGGGAAGATGGCTACCGCAACCGCTGGGCGCATGACAAGGTGGTGCGTTCGACCCACGGCGTGAATTGCACCGGTTCGTGCGGCTGGAAGATCCACGTCAAGCAGGGCGTGGTGACCTGGGAAATCCAGCAAACCGACTACCCGCGCACGCGCGAGGGCATGCCCAACCACGAGCCGCGCGGTTGCTCCCGCGGTGCTTCGTACTCGTGGTACCTGTACAGCGCCAACCGGCTGAAATACCCGATGGTGCGCGGCCGGTTGATCAAGCGCTGGCGCAAATTGCGCCAGACCCTGCAGCCAGTGGAAGCCTGGACCGCGCTGATGCACGATCCCGATGCGAAGGACTACAAGGCCACGCGTGGCCTCGGCGGCTTCGTGCGCGCCAAGTGGGACGAGGCCGTGGAGATCGTCGCCGCCGCCAACATCTACACGATCAAGACGTATGGCCCCGACCGCGTCGTCGGCTTCACGCCGATCCCGGCGATGTCGATGGTGTCCTACGCCTCCGGTTCGCGCTACGTCAGCCTCATCGGTGGCACCATGCTGTCGTTCTACGACTGGTATTGCGACCTGCCCGCAGCCAGTCCGCAGGTCTGGGGCGACCAGACCGACGTGCCCGAATCGGCCGACTGGTACAACTCCGGCTTCATCATGGCCTGGGGTTCCAACGTGCCGCAGACGCGCACGCCGGACGCGCACTTCTTCACCGAGGCGCGTTACAACGGCACCCGCATCGTGGGCGTCAGCCCGGATTTCTCCGAAGTCGCCAAACTCTCCGATATCTGGTTGCATCCCAAGCAGGGCACCGATTGCGCCATGGCGATGGCGATGGTGCACGTGATCCTGCGCGAGTTCTTCCTCGATCGCCAGGTGCCCTACTTCCAGGATTACTGCCGGCGCTTCACCGACCTGCCGATGCTGGTGATGCTGCGCCGCGATGGCGAACGCTGGATACCCGATCGTTACCTGCGCGCCAGCGATTTCGCCGACTCGCTGGGTACCGCGGAGAACGCCGAGTGGAAAACGGTCGGCCTCGACGAGCACGGCAAGCCCGTCGCGCCGCGCGGCTCGCTCGGCTTCCACTGGGCCGACCACCACGGCAGCGACCACGGCAAATGGAACCTCGAGGAAAAATCCGCCGATGGCAGCGACATCGCACTGTCGCTGACTGAAATCGAACGCAGCGACGCGGTGCTGGACATCGCCTTCCCGTACTTCGGTGGCATCGTCAACGAGCACTACACCCACAACGAACAGGACGAGGTGCTGCTGCGCAAGGCGCCGGCGCGCAAGCTCGCGACGAAGCATGGCGAGGTCGTGGTCGCCACGGTGTTCGACCTTCTGTGCGCGCACTACGGCGTCGACCGTGGCCTCGGTGGCGAGTGTGCAAAAAGTTTCGAAGACAACATCGCCTACACGCCGGCGTGGCAGGAGCAGATCACCGGTACGCCGGCCGCGCAGGTCATCGAAGTTGCGCGCGGCTTTGCCGACAACGCGGAGAAGACGGGCGGGCGTTCGATGGTCATCATCGGTTCGGGCATGAACCACTGGTTCCATCAGGACGTGGCGTATCGCGCCATCATCAACATGCTGATGCTGTGCGGCACCGTCGGCCAATCCGGTGGCGGCTGGGCGCATTACACGGGTCAGGAAGCCGTGCGGCCGGAGGTGGGTTGGTCCACCCTCGCCTTCGCACTCGACTGGGTGCGTCCACCACGGCAGATGGCCGGCACCGACTTCTTCTACCTGCATTCCGATCAATGGCGTTACGAAACCGTCGGCATGGACGACTTGCTGTCGCCGCTCGCCGATCGCAGCCGGCAAACCGGCAGCATGGTCGATTGCAGCGTGCGCGCGCAGCGCATGGGCTGGCTGCCCTCGGCGCCGCAACTCAACAGGAATCCGCTGGAAGTGGCGCGCGAAGCCGCCGCAGCCGGCGTTGATCCGAAGCAATACGTGGTGGACGGATTGCAGTCGGGCAAATTGTCACTCGCCTGCGAAGACCCGGACAACCCGGCCAACTTCCCGCGCAACCTGTTCGTGTGGCGCTCCAACCTGCTCGGCTCGTCCGGCAAGGGCCATGAATATTTCCTCAAGCACTTCCTCGGCACCCGTGACGGCCTGCAAGGCAAGGATCTCGGCGCGCAAGGCGGCAGGAAGCCGGAAGAAGTGCAATGGCGCGACCCGGCGCCCGAGGGCAAGCTCGATCTCGTGGTGACGCTGGACTTCCGCATGTCCACCACCGCGCTGTATTCGGACGTGGTGCTGCCGACGGCCTCGTGGTACGAGAAGCAGGACATCTCTTCCACTGACATGCATCCCTTCATCAACCCGTTCACGGCGGCGGTCGATCCGGTGTACGAGTCCCGCAGCGACTGGGAAATCTACAAGGCCATCGCGAAGAAGTTCTCGGAACTCGCCGAGGGCCAGCTCGGCAAGGAGCAGGACGTCGTGCTGCGGCCGATCATGCACGACAGCGCCGGCGAG
>DASSNC010000121.1:0-65791 GCA_035688305.1 Rhodanobacteraceae bacterium | reverse complement strand
TTGCGCTTGACCGGCGATGCCAGGGCCAGCTCGTGCCCGGCCAGCGCACGAAAGCGGTGCTGGCGATGGTCTTCATCAATTGCCAGTGCCGTGGGCCCGAGCAAGGCCGCGAGTTCGCCTGCAGCGGCGCGCCGCTGCAGGTCCATCTGGAAAAAACGTTCCTGGCCGTGCACGAAGCCGAGCGCATACGCGAGGTCGCGGCGATTGCGCGCGGTGATGGTGGGCACGCCGTCGCCGTCACGCACGATCGTCACGGGCGCGGAGAGCGCTGGGGCGTTGACGCTGCCGTCTGCCTGCGGACGGCTGCCGGCGAGCAGGCGCCAGCCGAGCGCGAAGGTGATCGCCACGATGACGATCAGCGCGATCATGATGCGTCGAATCCAGCGCATGCGGTATCCCCGGACTATCCCCTCATTGTGACGGCTGCCCGGACGCCAGCCAAGCGCGGCGGTTGTGGAAAGTCAGGCCACGGATGGCCGTGCTGGTCTTTCACGATCCCGGGGTGTGGTTGGCCGATTGGCACTTCGCGGAGCGGCGATCAGGGATGATCGCAATAATTACGCCACGGCGCCGGTCCACTCGGGCGTGGAGAACTTCGACGCGGCCAGCGATTCCGCGCGTTCGTGTTCCGCCTGCGTCAAGCGGCCCTGCGCCAGGCCATGCAAGTCGCGGAATGTCGCGATCATCCGCTCGATGATCTGCGCGCGTGGCAAGCCGGTTTGGCTGCGCAGCGGATCCACGCGCTTGGCCGCGCTTTGGGTGGCCTTGTCCGAAAGTTTCTCGCGACCGATGCGCAGCACCTCCAGCATCTTGGCGCTGTCAATGTCGTAGGCCATCGTGACGTGATGCAGCACCGCGCCGCCGCGCCGCGTTTGCGCGGCACCGGCAATCTTCCCGGCCGCCGAGGTGATGTCGTTGAGCGGCTGGTACCAGGCCTTGATGCCGAGTCCCGCGAGCGCTTCCAGCACCCAGGCATCCATGAATGCATAGGATTGCTGGAAGCTCATCCCGGCGACGAGTGCTTCCGGCGCATACAACGAGTAGGTGATGGTGTTGCCGGGTTCGATGAACATCGCGCCGCCGCCGCTGATGCGGCGCACCACCTCGATGCCGTGGTGGCTGGCGTTGCCGGCATCCACCTCGTTGCGCAGGGACTGGAAGCGCCCGATCACCACGCACGACGACGCCCATTCCCACACCCGCAACGTTGGCGGACGGCGGTGCGCGGCAACTTCTTCGGTCAGCACTTCATCCAGCGCCATGTGCAAGCTGGGCGCTTGCGGTTCGCCGTGGAGGAGTTGCCAGGGGTAGTCGTTCCAGTCGCTGCGAATCACCTTGACGTCTCCAGCGCGCGTTGCACGGCCATCGCAACCGCTTCGGGTGACACGCCGTACATTTGCACGTTTTGGTCGAGCGCGTGCTGGATCGCGGCCGTGTACTGCTGTTTGCCCACGTCGGCGCGCAAGCCTTCGAGCGCCGCATCGATCACGGCCAATGCCGTATCCGGTTCGAGGAAGAAATCGCCGCTGATCTGTACCTGCGCCAGCTTGCCTGCGCGCACTTCCAGGTCGGCGACCACGAGCTTTCCGCCGGGCATCTTGTATTCGCCATGCATGCGGGGATTGTGCCTTGTCAATCTCTGTGCGTACAGGAGTGCACCGAGAAACCCTGAAGAACCGTCGCGAGCGAAGGCAGATTGCGTGACGCCGACTAAATCGGCAGGACTGCCGATTTGAACGCCGCAGGCGGCCCGTAGGGCGAGCCACATGGATGTGGCGAGTCAGCACAGCCAGCGGCGCGTACACGCCAGTACGTGCGCATGGCGAGCACCGCCGGCGCGCAAGCTGCCGAGCGCAGCAGGTTGTTCAAGGTTTCTGAGTCGTTTCGATGCGGTCAACGCGACGCAGCCCGCGCGGCAACAATCCGCCACGTTGCGCGCGGTTGCCGCCGTATTCGACGAGGTCGGACCATTTCAAGGTCAGCTTGCGCTGACCGGCGAACAGCGTCACCTCGCCCGACCCTTCCGCCACCACCGCGATGCCTGCAAGGCGCTCCTCGCCGGATGCGAGTTTGGCCTTGGGGATTTCAATCAACTTGTTGCCGCGCCCGCGTTCGAGCTCGGGCAGATCGGCCACCGAGAACATCAGCAGGTGGCCTTCGCTGGTGACGGCCACGATGCGGTCGCGCGAGGGCTCGGCCACGTATGCCGGCGCCAGCACGCGGGCCCCGTCATCCATGTTGATGACCTGTTTGCCGGCTTTCTTGTTCGCGAGCAGCGCTTCGAATCCCGTGAGGAACCCGTAACCGGCGTCGGTGGCGAGCACCAGCTTCGTGGCGTTGTCGCCAATCGCGAGCGCATCGAAACGCGCGCCGGCGGGTGGCGAGAAGCGGCCGGTCAACGGTTCGCCGTTGCCGCGCGCCGAGGGCAGGGTGTGGGCCGGGGTCGAATAACTGCGTCCGCTGGAATCGAGGAACGCGGCCTGCTGCGAACTTTTGCCGCGCGCACTGGCAAGGAAGGCGTCGCCCTCGCGATAGGAAAGCGCACCTGCATCCACGTCGTGGCCCTTGGCGGCGCGCGCCCAGCCATTGGTGCTGAGCACGACGGTGACCGGCTCGGAAGCGACCAGTTCGCTTTCATCGAGCGCGTGCGCCACGGCGCGCTCGACCAGTGGCGAGCGGCGCGCATCGCCGTACTTGTCGGCGTCGGCCTTCAGTTCCTGCTTGATCAGGGTCTTCAGGCGCGCCTTCGAATTCAGCGTCACCTCGATTTTCGCGCGTTCCTCTTCCAGTTCATCGCGCTCGGCGTTGAGCTTCATTTCCTCAAGGCGTGCCAGTTGCCGCAACCTGGTTTCGAGGATGTAGTCGGCCTGTTCTTCCGACAACTTGAAGCGCGCGATCAGGGCCGGCTTCGGCTCGTCCTCGTGGCGGACGATGCGGATCACCTCGTCAAGATTCAGGAACGCGATGCGCAGGCCTTCCAGCAAGTGCAGGCGGTGTTCGACCTTCTGCAGCCGGTGCTGCAGGCGCTTCGTCACCGTGTCGCTGCGGAAACGCAACCACTCCTCGAGAATCTGCTTCAGCGTCTTCACCTGCGGGCGGCCGTCCAGCCCGATCATGTTGAGGTTGACGCGGAAACTCTTTTCGAGGTCGGTGGTGGCGAACAGGTGCTGCATCATCGCCGCCACGTCGACCCGGTTCGAGCGCGGGATCAGCACCAGGCGAACCGGGTTTTCGTGGTCGGACTCGTCACGCAGGTCTTCCAGCATCGGCAGCTTCTTGGCGCGCATCTGCGCGGCGATCTGTTCGATCACCTTGGCCGGCGATACCTGGTGCGGCAGCGCGGTCAACACGACGTTGTCGCGTTCTTCTGTGTAGATCGCGCGGCAGCGCACCGAGCCGTTGCCGGTGGCGTACATGGCCACGAGTTCGCTGCGCGGCGTGATGATCTCCGCGACGGTCGGGTAATCCGGGCCCTGGATGTGTTCGCACAGCTCGGCAACGCTGGCAGAGGGTTCATCCAGCAGGTGGATGCACGCCGACACCACTTCGCGCAGGTTGTGTGGCGGAATGTCGGTGGCCATGCCCACGGCGATACCGGTGGAGCCGTTCAACAACACGTGCGGCACGCGCGCCGGCAGCCACGAAGGTTCCTTGAGCGTGCCATCGAAGTTGGGCGCCCATTCGACCGTGCCCATGCCGAGTTCGCCCAGCAGCAACTCGGCGATCGGGGTGAGGCGCGATTCGGTGTAGCGCATGGCCGCGAAGGACTTCGGATCGTCCGTCGAACCGAAATTACCCTGTCCGTCGATCAGTGCGTAGCGGTACGAGAACGGCTGCGCCATCAGCACCATCGCCTCGTACACGGAGCTGTCGCCGTGCGGATGGAACTTGCCGATCACGTCGCCGACGGTGCGCGCGGATTTCTTGGGCTTGGCCGTGGCGGCGAGGCCAAGCTCGCTCATCGCGTACACGATGCGCCGCTGCACCGGTTTCAGGCCATCGCCGATGAAGGGCAGGGCACGATCCAGCACGACATACATCGAGTAGTCGAGGTAGGCGCGCTCGGCGTACTCGCGCAGCGGGATTTGTTCGAAGTTCGATTGCAGGGGAGTCATGGGCGTCCGGCATCCCGGTTTGACCCGGAACCTTGATATTGATCAGTGGAATTGTCGCGGGGTGCGCGACTCAATGCACGCGTTCGGTGTGGATTCCGAGTTGGTCCAATTGCACCTGCACGCGATCCGGACCCGCAAGGTGGCCAGTGCCCACGGCGATAAAGAACGTGCCGTGCTGCTTCAGCAGGCCATCGATCTGCTGGGCCCAGTTGCGGTTGCGATCGACCAGCAGCACGGTGTACAGCTGATGGTAATGCTTGCGCATGCCGCCCGTGACATTCTCGGCGATGGCCTTGACGTCACCAGCTTGCCACGCCTTGATGATCTTCTCGATTTCGTCCGGCCCCTTGGCGAAGTCGTCGAGGGCATTGTGCAGCAGGTCAAGTTGCAGTTTCGGCGACAGGTCGGCGAAGAACCTGATTTGTTGCTCGGCGGATTCGAAGGCGCCGACAGGCTTGCCGGCCGCCTTGAATTCCAGTTCCAGTTGCTTGTCGGCGCCGGACTTCGGGTCGTAGCCGGCCTTCAGCAGCGGTGCGACCGAGATGGTCAGCGCCGCCAGCCATGGCTGCATCTTGTCGAGCGTGTCGGTGCCACCGGGAACCCCGGCGGCCTTGGCCGCCGCGTCCAGCCGGGCCCGGTCGGCGGCATCGAGTTTTCCGGACAATGGGTGCTTGAGATCCAGTCCGTATTTCAGCACCAGCATCTGCATCGCCAACGGCGAATCGTCGTTCTCTTCGACGTACAGCTTGTCGCTGGATTCCAGCGCCTGGTCCAGCGCAGGGTAATGCCACTTCGCATCCTTCGGCAGCACGTGCACGGTGCCGAACAGGTAGACGGTCGCGGTCGGGCTTTTGACCACCCACAGCGCCGGATCGGCCAGTGCCGGCGCGGCGACGAGCAGTGTGAGCGTGAGCGCAAAACAGAAGCGACGCAGGGCTTTCATCCGTGTTCCATTGCGCGCTCTGTCGTTCAACGCGGCACGCGGTAACCGCCCGGCACGCCGTGCGGTGACAGCGTGAGTTGCCACAACTGGTCGCGGCGGGTGCGGAAGGTGGCGGCAGAACTCGAGATGTAATAACGCCACATGCGGCGGAAACGTTCGTCGTAGCGCGGATTGTTCGCCGACAATTCGGGCCATGCGGCGTCGAAATTCGCCAGCCACGCCATCAGGGTCTTGTCGTAGTCGGTACCGAAGTTGTGCCAGTCCTCGACTACGAACAGATCCTCCAGCGCAGGCGCCACCTGCGATGCAGCCGGAATCATCGAATTGGGGAAGATGTACTTTTCGATCCATGCGTCGGGCCGGCTCGGGGCGCCGTTGGTGCCGATGCAATGCAGCACGGAGAGCCCGTCGTCCTTGAGCGTGCGCCGGCACACTTCGAAATAGGTGCGGTAGTTTTTCCAGCCGACGTGCTCGAACATGCCGATCGAATACACCGCATCGTATTTTTCCTCGACGGCGCGGTAATCCTGCAGGCGGATTTCGATGGGCAGCCCCTTGCACAGTTCGCGTGCAAATTGCGCCTGTTGTTCCGACACGGTGACGCCGACCCCCGATACACCGTAATTTTCCGCGGCGAATTTGAGTGCCTCACCCCAACCGCAGCCGATGTCGAGCACCTTCATGCCGGGCCGCAACTGCAACTTGCGGCATACGAGATCAAGCTTGGCGGCTTCGGCGTCATCGAGGTTGTCCGCATCCTTCCAGTAGCCGCAGGAATACACCAGCCGCCTGCCCAGCATTTTCGCGAACAGGTCGTTGCCGATGTCGTAATGGGCCTTGCCGATCTTGAAGGCCTTGCGGCCGCGCTGCATGTTGATGAAGCGCGCGCGCAGGTGGGCGCGCAAGGTGTCGAAATCGTGCAGCTGTTCGTCGATGCGGGCGCCAAGCACGTGAAAGAAGAACTGGTCGAGTGATGGGGTGTCCCACCAGCCATCCATGTACGCCTCACCCAGCCCGAGCGACCCGTGCGCGAAGGTGCGTGCGAACACGCGTTCGTCGTTGACCCGAAGATCCCACGGCCGTTCGCCGTCTATCTCGACATCCGCAAGCTCGAGCAGCTGCCGTGCCTTTTCGCGCAGGGCCTGGTCATGGCGCGACAGGCGGACAGGCTCCGTGGGGGTAGCAAGGTCGTTCATCGGATGGTCCTTCGGGCCCGTGCGGGCTCCACTGGAAGGGAAGTGCCTTGCGCGGCAAAGCCAAGCCCACCATCGGCGCACGGCGCTCGTTCCATCCTACAGGATGGCCGTGAAGGGTTCGTCAGGGCTGGCCGGCGCCGAGTGTTCCGAATTCGGTGGGCAGCGTCGCGTAGAACAGTTGCAGGTTTTCCGAGCGCACGCGTTCGAGCATCGTGTTCGCCAGTTCGCGCGTGACCACGAAATCCACGCGCACGGTTTCCTGCCCGGCAAGTTCAAGAAAATGTGCCTCGTGGGTGACGCCGTGCTGGCCGTAACCCGCGATGGAGCGGAACGCGGTGCCGCCGGGCAGGCCCAGTTTCTTGGCTTCCGCGAGCAACCACTCGTACATCAGCACGCCACCGTGGCGGCGATTTTCGTGCACGAAGAAACGCAGGTAAACGCCTTCGGTTGGGGCGATGTCGTTCATGCGAGACTCCTGAGCAAGGTTTGCATCAAGGCGAATCCCACGAGCGTCATGGCGAGGGTGCCGACCACGTGGATCCCGATGATGGCGGCGGTCCAGCCGTACTGCCCGCGCAACAGCAAGGTGACGGTTTCACCCGAGAAGGTCGAGAAGGTGGTGAGCCCGCCGAGAAAGCCGGTGGTGACGAACACGCGTGTTTCCGGTGCCAGCGACTGGAACTGTGCGAAGGCGCCCAGGATCAAGCCCATCAACAGGCCGCCGAGCAGGTTGGCAGCGACGGTGCCGAACGGTATGGTCGGGAAGATCGGGTTGAACCAGACGCCAAAGAGATACCGCAGGCAGGCGCCGAGGAAGGCGCCGCATCCGGTGGCGAGCAGGGCATAGATGAGCATGGTGTGTTCGATTCCTCGTCGGTGGTCGGGAATCGTGCGCGTCAGGGGCTTGCCGAACGGCAACGCCTACGCGCCGGTTTCCCGGTCAGGTAGGCATCATCAGCCGATGTCCCGGCGGTTCGGGGAGGCATGCCATCTCCCTTGCGTTGTCGAATCGTACCCGAAAACGACGCTGGATCGTCACCCGCCCGTGGGCAGGAGTCCACGCGCCTGCAGGAACGCCCGCGCGTCATCGGCGTCCCGTTCGAACCATGCGCGCGCCGAGCCAAGCCGGAACGAGTAGCCCCAGGCGTCCATGTCGGCCAGGGCGCGCTCGCGGCCGAAGCCGGGGATGTCGTCAGCCAGCACGATCTGCAGGTAGCAGGTTGCGTCTTCTTCTTCGTTCGAGTCGCTGGCGTCGGTGTGGATGGCCGCCCGCCGCGCGGGATCGACGACGACCAGCAAGTGACACGCCTCGTGCAGCAGCGAGTGCAGCGGTGTGTCGGCGCGTGCATACACGTTTGATGCGATCACGCCGGCTTCCGGCTCGCCCCAGAAGCTGCCGGGAATCGGCGCGCCATCGTCGATGCGCACGAGTTCAAGCCCGTGCTTGGCGAGCAGGGCGGCGGGCGCCTCGAAGCCGATGTCGGCGAGACGCAGGACGTCGGGAGCAGGTGCGTGCGTGTCCATCGGGTGATCGTGTTCAGTACCATTAGAAATGCTGCCACGGATTTTCACGGATGCACGCGGATCAAGCTGTATCCGTGGTTATCCGTGTAGATCCGTGGTGGATGTTGTTGCTTTCGAGTGCTTTGTCGAGGTCGAGGACCGCTCACCGTGATCGGTAACGGTAAACGTGCTGCCACGGATTTTCACGGATACACACGGAACAAGTTGTATCCATGGTTACCCGTGTTGATCCGTGGTGAATGCCGTTGCCTTTGCCGTCAGCCTTCGGTGCCGGTTGCCTTGCCGGCTTCCGGAAGGACCACCGACAGCTCCAGCACTTCGCCATCGTCGCTGCGTTCGAGGTTCACCTGGACCGCGTCCGGATCGACATGCACGTACTTGCGGATCACTTCCAGCAATTCATTGCGCAACAGCGGCAGGTAGTCCGGTCCGCCACGCGTCGCGCGTTCCTGCGCGACGATGATGCGCAGGCGTTCGCGCGCGATGTTGGCGGTGTGCTTTGGCCGCGGCCGCAGGAAATCGAGCAGACTCATCGCTTCCTCCTCAGGTTCCGAACATGCGCTTGAAGAAGCCTTTCTTCGCCGCTTCCAGGAATCGCATCGGCACGTCCTCGCCGGTGAGGCGGGCGACCGCGTCAGCGTAGGCTTGCCCGGCGATGGAGCCGGCGTCGTGGATGACCGGCACGCCAGAGTTGGACGCCGCCAGCACGTTCTCCGATTCCGGAATCACGCCCAGCACCGGGATGCCGAGGATTTCCTCGACGTCGCCAACGCTCATCATCTCGCCAGCTTCCACGCGCACCGGGTTGTAGCGCGTCAGCAACAGGTGTTGCGGGCCAGGTTCTTCGCCTTTTTCGGCGCGCCGCGTTTTCGATGACAGCAATCCGAGGATGCGGTCGGAATCGCGCACGCTGGAAACTTCCGGATTCACCACCACCACCGCGCGGTCGGCGTAGTACATCGCCAGGTGCGCGCCTTTCTCGATGCCGGCGGGCGAGTCGCAGATCACGTATTGGAAACCGTCCGCCGCGAGTTCTTCCAGCACGCGGCCGACGCCATCCTGCGTAAGGGCATCCTTGTCGCGGGTCTGCGAGGCGGCCAGCACGAACAGGTTGTCGTGGCGCTTGTCGCGAATCAGCGCCTGCTTCAATGAGGCCTCTTTCTGGATCACGTTGATGAAGTCGTACACCACGCGGCGTTCGCAGCCCATGATGAGATCGAGGTTGCGCAGGCCGACGTCGAAGTCGATGACCGCGGTCTTGTGGCCGCGTTGGGCGAGTCCGCTGGCAAGCGAGGCGGACGTCGTGGTCTTGCCGACGCCGCCCTTGCCGGAGGTGATGACGATGGTTTCAGTCAATGGAAATACTCCGAACGTCTTGGGTCAGAAATGGTGGGGTGGGGCGCGTCGATTATTCCGGCGCGCGCTGAACAGGACGTGTCACAGCGGCAGGATCTGCAGCGTGCCTTGATCAAGGCGAATCTGCACCGCGCGGCCGGCAAATTCCGGTGGAAGGTCTTCGAACACGCGGTAATGGCCGGCGATGGAAACGATCTCGGCGCGAAATTCGCTGCAGAAAATGCGTGTGCCGGTATCGCCCAGGGCGCCGGCGAAGGCACGCCCGCGCAGCGCGCCGTAGATGTGGATGTTGCCGTCGGCCAGCACTTCCGCACCGTTGGCGACCGCGCCCACCACCACCAGGTCCGAAGCTTGCGCGTACACCTGCTGGCCCGTTCGCACGGGCTGCAGGTGTTGCAGCGTCGTTGCGGCGGGTTGCGTGGCGGCCGGGGACGCGCTGGATGCCGGTGGGGTTGGTGCTGGTTCGGAAGCCGCCTTGGCCGTCTCAGCGCGCTCAAAGGCGGCACGGAAGCGGGCGATCACCGGCAAGCCCAGCCGGCGCGAGAGCTCATCGGTAGCGGTGTCGCCGTAGGCGAGGCCGACCGGCAACATCCCGGCCGCGCGCACGGCGTCGAGCAAGGCTTGCACCACTTCATCGGTGGGCTGCGGAGACAGGAACGACAGGTCGATGACCACGGGCGCGCGCGCGAACAGCGCGGGCGCTTCCCGGACCCGCAGTTGCAATGATTGCTGCAGGGCGCCGGGATCGGCGTTGCGTACCCGCACGTTGGCGATGCCGACCTGACCGAAGCGCAGCTCGACGGCTTCCAGGATTTCGATTTGGGGATCCCCGGTGCGCGCGTTCACGCCTGACCCGCCGCACGCACGGGGTGGGCGGTGGGCAGCATGCGCGGCGCCAGCCACGGCACCGCGGGAAGCCCATCCGCATAGGTGTCGCGCACGAACGGGTAGCTGCACAGATCCTTCAGCAGCAGGCTTACGCGGCGGCCGGATTCCGGCATCACCTGTTGCCCGGCTTCGTGGAAACCGAAGGTGCCGTGGAACAGCAGTGAAACGCCGTCGCGTGGTTCCAGGAACACTTCGCAGGCGAGGTTCGGTGAGCGCACTTCCGCATAACTTTGCACGTCGCTGTAGAAAATCCGGCCGAGGCCGTGGCCGCGGTGCAGGTTGCCGACCACCACGCGATCGATGTAGACGAAGGCGTCGCAATGTTCGCGGAACCAGCGGAAGTTGGAGCTGGCGTGCGGGGTGACGCTGCGCACGGCGATCAGGAATCCGGCCAAAGTGCCGCCCACTTCGGCGACCCGGAAATAGTCGGCGTGGTGGTAGAACCAGTCGAGCTGGCCTGCATCCATCGGCAGGATGGAAGCGCCGGCGGTGTTGTTGAGCCCGAGTACCGCGGCGAGATCGTCGGCGTGCACGTCGCGCAAAGTCAGGTTCGGGGAATGCGTCATCGCTGGCTTCGTTCCGGTGTCATCGGCGGCGCGCGCCACCCTCAATTCCAAATTATCGCATGACCCCGGCGCAAGGTCTCCAGTGTGGCGGTCCGCCGCACGGTGCCTGCGCTATGATCGCCGCGTGCGGCGCCCATTCTTAAGCCCGATTTCCCTGCTGCGTTACGCAGGACTTATCACGTACGCCTGCGTGGGCGTGCCGCTGGTGCAGCGCGACTGGATGTTGAGCAACCTGTCCGAGCCACGCAACGCCGTGCATCTGGTGCGTGCGCTGCACGCGCAAAACCACAACGACATCCTGTTGTGGGCCTTCAGTTACGTGGTGTTCGGCGTGGTGTACTGGGTGTTGACCCGCGACCTCGGTTCGCGCCGCTATTGGGGCGCGAAACTGCTGGGCCTGCTGGTGCTCACCTGCGCTGCGCTTGCCATCTCGTGGTTCAGTGCCAGTGGCCTGGGCGCGATGTTGCTGATGGTGGTCGGCATGGTGTTGCCGTGGTTGCTGCCATTGCCGGCTGCGATCACCTGGCTGGTGCTGCAGAACGTGGCCAGTATCCCGGTGATGGCCATTACCTATCCCAACATGAACGTGGGTACCGCGACGCTGCAGGCTGGCCTGTACCTTGGCTTCGCCGTGGTGGTGTTCATCGCCTCCGAAGTCGCGCGCCAACAGGCCGATGCGCGCGAAGAACAGCGCCGGCTGAACTCCGAGTTGCGCGCGACCCGCGCCTTGCTGGCCGAATCCAGCCGGATTTCCGAACGCATGCGCATCGCGCGGGAGTTGCATGACCTGGTTGGCCACCACCTCACCGCGCTCAGCCTGAACCTGGAAGTGGCGGGCCATCTGGTCGTCAACCAGGCCGCATCGGAACATGTTTCGCGGGCCCGTTCCACGGCCAAGCAGTTGCTCTCGGATGTCCGCGAAGTGGTCAGCGAGCTGCGTGACGACGAGGGGCTGGAGCTGACCGCCGCCTTGCGGGATCTCATCGAAGGCGTGCCAGGACTCAAGGTGCACCTCGAATTGCCGCAGTGTTTTGCGGTCAGCGACTCGCGACGCGCACAGGTGCTCTTGCGTTGTACCCAGGAAATCATCACCAACACCGTGCGGCATGCACGCGCGCGCAACCTGTGGTTGCGCTTCGAAGAAGGCGCGGGTGGCATGCTGTTGCTGAAGGCGCGCGATGACGGTCGCGGCACCAGTGAGTTGAAGGCCGGCAACGGCCTCAACGGGATGCGCGAACGGTTGGCCGAACTGGGTGGCCGCCTGGACGTGCAGACCGCGCGTGACCACGGATTTGCGCTGGAGGCTTCATTGCCGTCGGAAAATCCAGCATGATGGGCGGGCTGGCGCGCGCAAGCACGCGCCGCTGGCGACTGGATGGGGAGTACGCATGATTTCGGTTTGTCTCGTGGACGACCAGACGCTGGTCCGGCAGGGCATCCGCTCGCTGCTGGAGCTGTCGCCGGATATCGAAGTTGTCGCCGAATGCGTGGACGGCGTGGCGGCGCTGGAGGCGATTCCGAAAATCCGTCCGGACGTGGTACTGCTGGACATGCGCATGCCCGGCAAGAGCGGGCTGGATGTGCTCAATGCGTTCGCCGCACAAGGCAAGGTGCCGCCGACCATCATCCTGACCACGTTCGACGACGATCAACTGGTGCTGGCGGGCCTGAAGGCGGGGGCGCGCGGGTATCTCCTGAAGGATGTGTCGCTGGAGCAACTGGTGGACGCGGTGAAGGTCGTCGCCGGCGGGGGCTCGCTGATCGCGCCGGTGGTGACGCAACGCCTGCTGGCGGGCATCGGGCGCATCC
Organism: Rhodanobacteraceae bacterium; assembly: GCA_035688305.1. Lineage (GTDB taxonomy): Bacteria > Pseudomonadota > Gammaproteobacteria > Xanthomonadales > Rhodanobacteraceae > 66-474. The sequence continues at coordinate 53,394 of DASSNC010000121.1, read as the reverse complement.
AGAACCAGTTCACCAGCCTGGGCCAGCCCGACCCCCTGACCGAGCGCGAAACCGAGATCCTGCGCCTGATGGCGGGCGGCTACAGCAACAAGGAAATCGCCAACTCCCTGAAGGTGGCCGAAGGCACCGTCAAGAACCACGTTTCCAACATCCTTTCCAAGCTGGGCGTGCGCGATCGCACCCGGGCCGTTTTGAAGGCCCTGGAGCTGGGAATCGTGTGACGCAGCACCAGAACCGGCAGCGGGGAATAGCGCGAACGCCGTGAAGCCGTTACCATCCGCCTTTCTTGTGCTGCAATGTGGCGCGCGATCTGCCGGGGGGTCCGGCGGGAAAAGGCGCAAGCCATACGAACAAGCCGTCCGGAGATCCCTGGCATGACCCGTGTGCTCGAATTAGTTGTCGCCCTGATCCTGGTGTTTGTGCTCGCCGTGATTGTGGGTTTGTTCATGCCCAGCAGCGGGCACATCGACCGCTCGATACAGATCGGTCACAACCCACGGCACATCTACGACGTGCTCAACAATTTCCGGCGTTTCCAGGACTACGCGGGCGACGAGCTGAAGTCCCGGGATCCGAACGTCAAGTTCACGCTTTCCGGCCCGGCCTACGGCAAGGGCGCGACCATCAGCTGGTCGGGCAACCCCCACACGGTTGGCGACGGCTCGCTGGTGAACAAGTCCGGCAACATCGACATCACCAACAAGAGCGAGGTGGTGTGGGATCTCACCAACAACTGGCATGGCACCAACAAGGTGTACACCATCACCGTCGTGCCGAACCAGCGCCAGAACGTCAGCACGGTTACGTGGTCCTATGACGTCGACTATGGCTGGAACCTGATCGCACGGTATTCCCGCTTGTGGATCCACGGCGAGCCGGCCGCGACCATCCAGTACGGGCTGGATGGCCTGCAAACCATGCTGGCGGGCATCAACAACGGTGACTACACCGGCGTCAATCCAGGCCTGTACCAGATGCCGGCCACGCCGATGTTGCTGGTCTCGGTCACGGCACCCTACACCGTCGATGACCTCGACACGGCGAAGACCACTGCGTTGCAACAGGTCCATGCCGCGATGTCCAAGCTGGGCGTCAAGGCTGCCGGCCCGACCACCACCATCGCCACCTCGTTCGGTGACGGCAAATTCAGCTTCGATCTGGCGGTGCCGATCGACACCACCACGCTCACGATCGATGGCAAGAGCTACGACCTGACTACGCTGCCGCCGCGTCCGACTTCAGCCGAACTTGCAGCAGCACCGGCTTCAGCCAGCAGCGCTGCACCTGCGTCCGACGCCAGTGCCGGCACGCCGGCATCGGCTTCCAGCACGCCGACGCCGGCCGCCGACGACGCTGCGCCGGTTCCGGGTAGCCTGGACAAGCTGAACCAACTGGTTGTCGACGCCAATGTGCGGGCGATGATCATGCCGGCCAGCGAGGTGCTCGAAGGCACCTGGACCGGTCAGTCCAACGTGCGCCAGATGCGACTCAACCTGCAGGCGTATGCGTCCACGCACGGCTACAAGTACGACGTCACCATCCATCGCGTGTTCGACCAGTTGGCCTCGATGCCGAGTGTGCAGGATCAGGACAAGGTGTTCCGCGTGTACCTGCCGGTCCAGGACGCTCCGGCACAGACGCCTGAACAGGCGGCGGGCCTGTCGGAGCCGTTGACCCCGCTGGATCCTGCGATTTGGAGGGGCGAGACGGCGCCGCCTGCCGCGGACGCCAAACCAGCCGCCGACAAGGCCAAGCCCGAAGCCCGCAAGAAGCCCGAGCACCACACGGCGCGCAGACACCACCACTGAGTGGTGCAAGTTCGGAAAAGGCCCGCCATGCGCGGGCCTTTTTCATCCGGATCGCGTGTTGCCGGACGCGAATGTGGGGTGATTCGGGGCGATGCTGATAGAGTTTGTGGCACCCGGCCACGTGCATTGCATTGACCATGATCGAAACCGAACAGCTTGGAAAACGTTACGGCGCGTTCGATGCTGTGGCCGGCATCGACCTGCGCGTCGCGCCCGGGCAGGTTCTGGCGCTGCTGGGGCCGAACGGTGCCGGCAAGACCACCACGATGCGGATGATCGCCGGCTACCTGCGGCCGACCTCGGGCGTTGCGCGGGTGTGCGGCCACGACGTGGTGCGCGCTCCGGTGCAGGCGCGGCGGGCGCTGGGTTACCTGCCGGAAGGCGCGCCGGCATACGGTGAATCGTCGGTCGCCGAATTCCTGGCGTTTGCTGCGAGGGTGCGTGGCTTGCGCGGGGTTGCGGGCGCGCGCCGCATGGATCAGATGATCGAGCGCCTCGAATTGCAACCGGTGCTGACGCAGACCATCGATACCTTGTCCAAGGGCTTTCGCCGGCGCGTGTGTCTTGCGCAAGCGTTGTTGCACGATCCGCCGGCGCTGATGCTGGATGAGCCCACCGACGGGCTCGATCCGAACCAGCAACGCGAAGTGCATGCGTTGATCCGCGCGATGGCCCGCGAGCGCGCGATCATCGTGTCCACCCACGCACTCGACGAAGTGCGTGCCATCTGCAACCGCGTCGCGATCCTGGCCCGTGGCCGCCTGTGCGCGGAAGGCACGCCGGCCGAGCTGGAGCGGCAGTCGCGCTACCATCGGGCGGTCAGTTTCCGCGCGCCGGCCAGCGCCTTGGCGTGCGAATTGATCGGGCGGCTGCCCGAGGTCGATTCGGTGGTGACCGATCCAATCGACGGCCGGGTGACGGTGTTTCCCCGCGAGGGGCAGCAGGTGTTCGGGCCGGTCACCAAGCTGCTGGAAGCGCAGCGCGTGCGGGTCGACGAATTGCAGTTGGAGCGCGGCCGGCTGGAAGATGTGTTCCGGCGCGTCACGGCGGTTCCGGAAGTGGTTCCGCGTGCCGCGTGATCGGCAAACCCGAAGACCGCAAATGAACACCGCGATCGGCAATGACCACAACGGATGGCGGCGAAAAAATTCGCGCTCACTTGCGTGCATGTGCGGGCGTTGCCAGCCACCGGCGCGGGTGTGGAGCGGGGTGAGCGTGTGCCAGCCGTGAATTCACGAACTGTCAGCCAACCACACGGCCGTCCCTTTGCCGGTGTGTTCCTGCGCGAGCTGCACGGTTACCTCGCGACACCGGTGGCATGGCTGTTCAGCGTGATTTTCCTGCTCGCGGCCGGCGCGCTCACGTTTTACCTCGGCGCGTTTTTCGAGCGCGGCCAGGCCGACCTTGATCCGTTCTTCCGCTTCCATCCGTGGCTGTACCTGGTGCTGGTGCCGGCGCTGGCGATGCGGCTGTGGGCCGAGGAACGGCGCAGCGGTACCCTCGAGCTGCTGCTGACGCTGCCAATCCACGCGTGGCAAGCGGTGCTCGCCAAGTTCCTCGCGGCCTGGGTGTTCATCGGCTGCGCGCTGGCGTTGACGTTCCCGGTGTGGCTCACGGTGAACTATCTTGGCCAGCCCGACAACGGCGTGATCCTTGCCAGCTACATCGGCAGCTTCCTGATGGCGGGCGCGTTCCTCGCGATCAGCGAATGCCTGTCGGTGCTCACGCGCAGCCAGGTGATCGCCTTCATCCTCGCGCTCGCCGTCTGTTTCCTGTTCCTGCTGGCCGGTGACCCGTTGGTGCAGCAACCGTTGCTGGCGATCGGTTCCGAGCGCCTTGCCGACGCCTTGGCGGACTTGAGCCTGCTGACCCACTTCCAGGCCATCGCGCGCGGCGTGCTCGACTTCAGCGACGTGGCGTATTTCGTGTTGACGATCGTGTTCTGGCTCGCCGCGAACGTCCTGATCCTAGACGCAAAGCGGGGTGGATGATGGCATCGGGATCCGCATCGCGACGGTTGTGGCTGGTGCTGCCATTGTTGGCGGCCGCCTACGTGTTGCTGGTGCTTGCGGGTTCCCGCTGGCTGGGTGGGGAGCGGATCGACCTGACCCGTGACCGCCTGTACACGCTGTCTGCCGGTACCCGCGACATCATCAGGCACCTGCAGCAATCGTTGCAGCTCACGTTGTATTTTTCCGATCGCTCCAGCCATGGCCTGCCGCAATTGCGCGCCTACCACCAGCGTGTCGTCAACATGCTGGACGAAGTCGTGCGCGATTCGCACGGGCGGATCCACCTGCAACAGATCGATCCGCTGCCGTACTCGGAGGACGAAGACCGCGCCAGCGCGGCGGGCCTGACCTCGGTGCGCAGCAGCGACACCGGCGATGCGATCTATTTCGGACTGGCGGGTCGCAACATCGAGGACGGGCGCAGCGCGGCGATCCCGTTCTTCCTGCCGGCCAAGGAACCGTTCACCGAGTACGACATCGCCCGCCTGTTGCACGAGTTGAGCGTCGCGCGCAAACCACACGTTGCCATCTACAGCGAGCTGCCAATCTGGGGTGGCACCGACGCCGAGGGCAACGAAGCGCCGGCCTGGACGGTGCTGCAACAATTGCAGCAACTGTTCGACGTGCAACAACTGGATGCCGGATCGCTCGCGAAGGTCGACACGAGCACGGACGTGCTCGTGCTGATCCAGCCGACCGGGCTGCCGCAGGCCGACATCGAGGCGGTCGATCGTTACGTCCAGCGCGGTGGCCGACTTCTGGTCTTCGTCGACCCTGATTCGGAGATCGGCGGCGGCGCGGCATCGGGCCTGCCGAGCCTGTTCCGCGCGTGGGGCGTCACCTTTCATCCCGGCCGCGTGCTGCTGGACAGGTCGCGTGCGCTCACGGTCGAGTCACCAGTCACCGGCGCGCCGATCCGGCACCCGGCGGTGCTCGGCTTGAACGATGACGAGCTGAATCGTAACGACCCGGTCACGGCGGCGTTGAGCGTGATCGACGTATCCACGGCGGGTTACTTCGGCCTGCTGCCGGATGCGACGACGCGCCTCGAACCGTTGTTGCAGAGCACCACCGAGGCCATGTCGGTACCGACAGACAAAGTGCGCAATGCGGTGGATCCATCAAGCTTGTATGAAGGTTACCAACCCGACGGCCAGCATTACGCGATGGCGGTGCGGCTGCAGGGCAAGCTGCCCAGCGCGTTCCCCGCTGATGCCCCGGCCAAGCCGCCTGCGCATCCTGCGCAGGTGATCCTGGTCGGTGATACCGACTTGTTGGCGAACCGGATGTGGGTTCAGTCCAGCCCTTCACTTGGCCAGACATTGATGAGCCCGTTCGCAAGCAATGGCGATTTTTTCGTGAACGCGATCGATGACCTTGCCGGTCCTTCGGATCTGATCGGCATTCGCGGTCGCGCCGTCGCGCAACGGCGTTTCACCCGCGTCGACGATTTGCGCCGCAAGGCCGATGAAAAATTCAAGGCCAAACAGATCGAACTGCAGCAGGAATTGGCCGAAACCGAGCGGCGCATCAAGCAGTTGCAGCAGCATCCTGGTGGTGGCGTGAATGGTGCGGATCGCGAGTCCGCCGTGCACCAGTTCATGGCGAAGAAGCTCGAGATCCGCAACCAGTTGCGCGAGGTGCAGCGCAGTCTCGACGCCGACATCCGGCGGTTGTCGATGCAGTTGAAGTTCATCGATATCCTGCTGATGCCGTTGCTGGTGAGTTTGCTCGGGTTGCTCTACGGCGCCTGGCGCTCGCGCCGCCGGCGTGCCGGGGCGGGTTGGCGATGAGTGGCGAACGCCAAATTGCGTGGCCCGGGGTCGCGGTTGCCGTTGCGGGGGCAAGCGCTGTGCTGTTGGGTGCCCTGGGTGCACATGCATTGCGCGGCGAGATTCCGGCCGCGATGCTGGATGTCTGGCAGACCGCGGTGCGCTTCCAGATCTGGCACGCGTTGGCTTTGGGCCTCGCGGCCTTCGTCGCTCGCCGCTCGCATGCCGGGCATCTCGCGGCGATCCTGTTCACGCTCGGCATCGTGTTGTTTTGCGGCAGCCTGTACGCGCTGGCACTGGGGGCGCCACGGATGGTCGGGATGGTGACGCCGCTCGGCGGCATCGCGCTGGTGGCCGGATGGAGCGCGCTTGGGGTCGCACTTTACAAATTGAATTCCCGGAGCAATCCATGAGGCAGGCGGTGATTCCACGGGGCTATGACTTGGCCGCAGCGACCGCCCATCTTGCGAAGCGTGACCGCAAACTGGCCACGTGGATACGCCGGATCGGTCCACTTGACTACGACTTCGACGCGCGCTTCGACCCGGTCGATGCACTGGCGCATTCGATCATGCACCAGCAGCTGTCGGGCAAGGCCGCCGCCACCATCTCCGGGAGGGTCGAGCAATTGATGCCGCGCGGACGCGTGATTACCGCGCGCGGCATCGACGCGGCCAGCGACGAAGCTTTGCGCGCTGCTGGCTTGTCGCGCAACAAGGTGGCGGCATTGCGCGATCTTGCGGAGAAGTCGCGCCAGGGGATCGTGCCGACGCCGGCACAGCTTGCGCGCATGCCTGACCAGGAACTGATCGATCACCTGGTGCAGGTGCGCGGGATCGGGCGCTGGACCGTCGAGATGATGTTGATGTTCCGGCTGGGCCGTCCGGACGTCTTGCCCGTGGATGACCTCGGCGTGCGCAAGGGCGTGCAGATCGTCCATCGCATGCCGGAGATGCCGGCGCCGCGGGCGTTGCGCGAATTCGGCGAGCGCTGGGCGCCGTTCCGCACGTTGGCTGCGTTCTACATGTGGAAGGTCGTGGGCACGGTCACCGAGGGGATGCGGGCGAAGTAGCGGACGTGGGCATGTTGTGGAATGTCGGCCAATGGGAGGCAGCATGAAGTGTGCAAGTTGTGGTGGAGAACTCGACGCCGGTGCGAACGCGTGCGCGAGCTGCGGCGCCGCCGTGCCGGTGGCCAATGCCGGTGCGGCCGCGACATCGGCGGCAGGTGCGCGCGCCGTTTTCGCTATCGATTCGTCCGGGCCGGCAACGGAATCGCGCTTTGATTCGGTGGCCATGCCTTTGCCATCCGGCACACCGGTGCCGCCACCGTTGCCGCCGTTGGGTGGATCCGGCGCCGGGCGTGTTGCGGGTGGATCGGGCGAATTGCCCGACCACACCGACGAGCCGGGTTTGTACGCCGGGTTCTGGCGGCGGGTAGCTGCATATTTCATCGACCTCGTGGTGATGGTCCTGTTGGGGCTTGCGGTCGGATTGGTCCTGGGCTTCATCGAGGGATTGGTGTTCAGGCGTGCGATTCATGCGATCAACCAGGTGGCCGGGCTCGTCGTCGGCTGGCTCTATTTTGCCCTGCAGGAATCGTCGTCCGAACAGGCAACCTTGGGCAAGCGCGCGGTGGGCTTGCGCGTCACCGACCTGCATGGCGAGCCCATTGGCTTCGGGCGTGCGACGGGACGCTATTTCGGCAAGTACCTGTCCACGCTCCTGTTCTGCGTCGGCTTCATGATGGTTGGCTGGACGCGTCGCAAGCAGGGCCTGCACGACATGCTGGCCGGGACCCTGGTGGTCAGGAACGATGGACTGCAAGCCGCCCGAGTCGTTGGCAGCGGCGACGCGTCGAGGCGGCCAGCGTCAGGCATGCCCGGCTGGGCGATCGCGCTGGTGGCGGTTGGAGCTGCGATGGTATTTGTCGTCGGCGTTCTGGCTGCAATCGCGATTCCCGCCTACCAGAATTACTTCGTCCGTTCACAGGTGGCCGAGGGCATGGTGCTTGCGGGTGGTGCCAAGGTTGCCATGAGCGAGTACTACGCCAACAACGACGGTCAATGGCCGTCGAACAATTCGGAGGCCGGACTGGCGGCGCCGCATGAGATTTCCGGCAAATACGTCGCCAGCGTGGACGTTGGCGACCAGCCAGGCGAGATCGTGATCAGGTTCGCCGACGACGAGCCCGGCGTGTCCAGGGATATCCGCGGCAAACAACTGGCATTGGCCGGGGAGGACGTGGGCAACGGACTGGTGTTGTGGCACTGCGACCTTTCGTCGACGACGGTGCCGGACAAGGATCTGCCATCGAGCTGCAGGCGCCACCCTTCGGAGTGATTGCAGTGGACGCGCTTGCGCGCGGCCGCGCCAGCGGTGTGCGCCATGGACGGCCATGACAACTTGGTGGCAGCGTGCCAGCACCCGCGCCGGGGCCAGTACGCAAGATTGAACGTGGCTGGGGACTACCGGTCCGCGACTTTCTCGACCGCCGGCTTTCCCAATAGACTCGGGCTGCCCTCCCACGAACGCTGCGCCGCAAGGAGTGATGCATGCCGTTGCCACGGATTCGTCTGGCCCTGCACTGGCAGATCCTGATCGCGATCTTGCTTGCCGCGGCCGCAGGCTGGGCAGCGGGCGAGCAGGGCGCGCTGTTCGGACTGCGCTGGATCGCGGTATTCGATTTTTTCGGAGCGCTGTTCCTCAGTGCGCTCAAGATGATCATCCTGCCGCTGATCGCGGCTTCGATCATCGCCAGCATCGCGGGCATGGGCGAGGGCCTCGGGCGTCTGGGTGCGCGAACGCTGGGTTTTTATCTCATCAGTTCCTCGCTCGCGGTGCTGGTCGGACTGGCGTGGGTCAACCTGGTGGCGCCGGGCATCTCCGGCGGCAATCCGGTGGGCCCGGCATTGGCGCTGGAGGCCAAGCGTGCGACGGTGTCGGCCGACCTCCAGGGCGGCGGTTCGCTGGGCCAGTTGGCGGACATCTTCCAGCGGATGATCCCGACCAACGTGGTGCAGGCGGCGTCGGACAACGGCAGCATTCTCGCAGTGATTTTTTTCAGCGTGTTGTTCGGGTATGCGCTGAGTCGCCGGCACGACGCTGCCGGTGACACGCTGCGGCGGTTCTGGGAAGGCATCTACGAAGTGATGATCGTGATCACCGATTGGATCATGCGGCTGGCACCGATTGGTGTGTTCGCGCTGGTGGCCGCAGTGGTCGCCCGCACCGGGTTCGGGGCGGTGCAGCCACTGCTCGTGTTCGCGGTGACGGTGCTGGCGGCGCTGGCTACCCACCTGTTCGTGGTGCTGCCCCTGATGGCGCGCGTGTTCGGCGGCGCACGCCGGCCGTGGCGGTTGTTCAAGCCGATGGCTCCGGCGCTGCTGACCGCGTTCTCGACCGCATCTTCGGCGGCCACGCTGCCAGTCACGCTGGAGGGCGTCGAACGCGCCGGCGTGTCGCGGCGCACCGCAAGCTTCGTGCTGCCGTTGGGCGCCACCGTCAACATGAATGGCACGGCGCTGTACGAATGTGTCGCCGTGATTTTCCTCGCCCAGGCCTATGGCGTGCACCTGGGCTTCGTGACGCAGTTGCTGATCGTGGTGACGGCGGTGGTGACTTCGATCGGCGTGGCCGGCATTCCTTCGGCGTCGCTGGTCGCGATCGTGGTGATCATGAATGCGGTCGGGCTGCCGGCCGAAGCCATCGCGGTGCTGTTCGTGTTCGACCGGCTTCTGGACATGTCGCGCACGGCGGTCAACATCTATGGCGATGCCACCTGCGCGGTGATCGTTGCGCACCGCAGCGGCGAGACGGGCCTGCTGGCGTCGGGTGCTGCAACGCCAGCGGTGGACAACGAAGAGTCGAGGGACTGATGCGCGACCCCGCCGCTACGAACTGTCAGCGCGAGCGTGCGCCGCGCCGCCAGCACCAGTGCCAAGGTTCGTACGCAATCCCGTGGCGGTTGCCGCGCGGGTAGGACAGTGAGAAACCATGCGCGTCGGCGTTCCGCGTCAACCACGCGAATGCTGGCGATCGTTCGAACACTTCTTCCAGCGCTTCGTACCCCGGCGTGGTGAAGTCCACGCAGCGACCGCTGTGGTGTTCGCTGTAGCCGGGTGCGGCGCTGACGCGCAGGATCTGGTCGATGTCCTGGCCGGCGGCGAGCTTGCGTTCGACGATGCCGAGTTGGTATTCGATGGAGCGGAAGGCCGAGACCAGCTGCAAGTCCACACCGTCCAGCGCCGCGGCACGGCGCAGTGCTGCCAGCGCAGTTGCGGCACGTGGCTGCAACCATTGCGCACGACCATGGATGTCGTCGCCGACGCAGGCGAGTTGCGCGGGCTCGCGCTGCAATCGCAGCTGGCGCGTGCGGCCGTAGTCGCGCGGGACGCCGAGCGCGAACGCGCGTTCGATCAGCGCGCGGCGTTCGGCGTCATCAGTGCAACGGCGAGGCGGGGCCGGCGCGGTCATGCTGCGGTGACCGCGCCGTCAGTTCGACGCCGCCGGTGCGGCGTACGGGACGGGCACGAGGTGGAAGCCCGAGAACTTCCCGTCGGCATCGCACGCAAGGCGCACGCCAAGTGTGCCGCTGGCGAAGCGCAACGGTACCGTCACCACCACCAGTCCCGCGTACAGCATGTTCTGCGTGGTGCCACGCGATTCGACCTTGCCGTAGCGTGTGGCGATGGATTGCCACACTTCGCCGAGCTTCTCGGCGTTGAGCGCAGCTGCCATTTGCGCGTTGAAGTTGCCGGTGGCCGCCTTGTATTCAGACTTTGCCAGGTGGTCGAGGAGAGCGTGGGCGGCTTCGTCGCAAGCCTCGATGCGCGTGGCGTCGGCCTGCCCGGCTACGGCATTCGCGTGCGCGCTGGATGCCGGATGGATCCGCGCGGTGGCAGCAGGCGGTTGCGCGGCTGCGAAAGCGGGCAGCGCGATTGCGAGCAGCGCCAAGGTAATGCGAGTTCGGGTCGTGCGAGTTCGGGTCATGCGAGTCTCCCAGGATGGCGGAACACGACCGCGTAATGGTCGTATCCCGGTGTCGAAGTCGCGCCGGAACATGTCCTTCGCGTGGCCAGCGCTCAACCCGGTCGCTTGAAGAATACCGAGACCACGTGCGCACGGTACAGGTAAGAAGCGACAAAGCCCTGAAGCGTCGCCACCGGACTCGTCGGGAATATCGTGCAAAACGTCGATGGGTTCGCGAGCACGCCGGGTGGTTTTGACCCGCAGGGTTTTGTGTTGCCGGCGTTGGGTAGCAGTCATGCGGAGACGCCGTCAGTCGTGGGCGGCGGCCGGGGGTCCGAACCTGAGGTTTCCCCACGTATTGTGCATGACATTCAGTCATTTACGACCGCATGTAATGGAAAGCGCCCTCTCCCCCAACGGTTGCATCGTTGGGGGAGAGGGCTGGGGTGAGGGGGCGCACAGCCAGCTGCTTGCGGAATACTCGGTCAACGCCCAAGCGCGGACCGGCTTACTTCACTCTGAATGCGCTTTCGTTGAACGATCAAGCCCCGCCCCCTCACCCAACCCTCTCCCCCGCAAGCGGCGCGGGGGAGAGGGCTTGTCCCTGACGCAGCGTGGAAAAACGTGGGGAAACCTCAGGGTCCGAAACCCCCACGCGAGTGGCCTTCAGCGGGCGGAGCACCGCTATCAGGCGCTGGCGAAGACCCATCCGAACAGCGCGCCGTCGGGCCGCGCCAACGCTTCCATGGTGAACGGCCGCGACCAAAGCCGCCCGGCCATGTCCCCGAACGCTTGTGCGCGCTTGTCATCGAGTGCGGCGCGGCGCATCGCCGAAAGCCGCGCTTCGTGGGCGCGAATCGCCGATGCGACTTCAGCGATCTTGGCGAGCACCGCGTCGGTTCCGGCTTGTGCTTGCACGCTCAGCGCATGCACGAGGACGTTGCCGACGTTTTGATACATCTGCAAGTCTTCTGATCGGGTCGAAGCGTCGTGCAGTGCCTGCAGCGATTGCTGGAAATGGGTGCGGGCGGCGTTGCTTTCGGCCAGCGACGCTGGATTGGCGGATGCGCGCGCGAGCGCGTTGGCGGCTTCGAATATGCCGGTTCCCAACAATCGTTGTGCGTCGTCGAGCTGGCGCCCGGCGGCTTGCACGAACACGCTCCCGGCGGCGTGGGTGACGAACCGGACGCGGGCTGCGGGCCTGCTCACCCGGCGGAGTTCCGGCATGCTGCGTGCGAGGTCGGTGTACTCGATGGCGTACTGACCGACGATGACATCAAAGTTGGCGTCGGGGAACGGCAGGCTTTCGGCTGCGACCCGCGACGAAAAACGGATCATGTCCGCGCCCGGTTCCAACGCGATCGGGTTGAGCAACGCCGAGTCGACGGCATCAATGGCGACGCGCAGGTTGCGCTCAACGGCAACCTCGGCGGCCAGGCGAGCCACGGCACCATTGCCAGTGCACACGTCAAGCACGTGCGCACCATTCGCGAGCGAGTCGAAGAAGCGTCGCCAGCCTGCCGTGATCACGGGCTGGTAATTGGCGCCACCTTCGCCTCCGCACGATGCAAGACGACCGTCATGCCAATCCTGGTCCCACGCGGCGGTCGCGTCAGTTTCCGGGGTTGGATTCACCGTTCAAACCTGTGGGCGGCGGGGCAGGAGCAGGCAAGCCGTCCATGATGGAGGAGTTTGCAAAGCAGGGCAATTAACAGCGTGTTGAGAAACATCCTGTCGGCGCGCGTCATGCGTGACCTGCTGCGATGTCCGCGCGAGCGCGGCGGTGTTTTGCCGGGCCGGGACGTCGAAATGACGACAGCATTGTTGTGGGATGACGCGATCAACTTTCGCTTCGCTGGGCGGGCAGCATTCGCTTCAGGGTGTTGTCGCGTTGCGCGAAATGGTGGAACAGCGCCATGGTGGCGTGCAGCGCGGCAAGGTACATCAGGATGTTGCCGAAATCTCCATGGATGCCTTCGAGCATGTGCGAGAAGGCGCGCTCGGGGTGGGCGACGTGTGGCATGGGGATGCCGAGCAGGTTCCACGCGCCGGGGCTCCACATGCGGTTGGCGATGCCGAGCAATGGCGTGACGATCAGCAGCACGTACAACGCGAGGTGCATGCACTTGGCTGCCCACTTCTGCCATGCCGGTAGTGGTGGCGTGATCGGCGGCGCGGTGGTCGCACGGCTGCGCACCAGCAGGCGCGGCAGCATCACCAGCAGGATCGCCATCCCGAACTGCATGTGTGCCCATCTGGCGTTTGCGTGCAGCGGCGAGCTGCGCGGGGTCCAGGCGTTGATGTAGATCAGGACCAGGGCGCAGGCCACGAGGATGAATACGACCCAGTGCAGGTGGCGGGTCCACGGCGAGTAACGCGGTGCGGTCATCGGGAAACGTTCCGGCGGATTCGGGGTTGCCGCAAATGATAATGGTTCGCAACAACATTGAATAGCCTTGCGCGCGTGAACCCGACGATGGTGCGTCGCGGTGGTGCCCGCACTTAGACTGCACGGATCAAGACCGAATTCATGGGGTTGTCATGGCCAATGCGTCTTCGTCATGGATCATGTTTGCGTTTCAGTCGGTCGCGGTCGCATTCGTGCTGCTGCTGGTGGTGGTGGTGGCCGGGGTGGCTGCGCTGTACGTGGTCGATCGCATGCAAACGCACAACGCGGTCCTGCGCAACTATCCGGTGATCGGCCATTTCCGGAAGTTGTTCCAGCACCTTGGGGTGTTCTTCCGGCAGTACTTTTTTGCATTCGACCGGCAGGAATTGCCGTTCAATCGCGCACAACGCGTCTGGGTTTACCGCGCGTCGGAGAATGAAGACAACACCCGTGGCTTCGGTTCCACCCGTGACCTGCGCCGCGAAGGCACGCCGTTCTTCCTCAACGCGCCGTTCCCCGCGCTCGGCATGGAAGCTGCCACGCCGAAGCCGGTATTGATTGGCCCGCATGCGCGTGAACCGTACACGCACAGCGCGTTCTTCAATATTTCCGCGATGAGTTTCGGGGCGCTGTCGGCACCGGCGGTGCGCGCGCTGTCGCGCGGCGCAGCCAAGGCCGGTGTCTGGCTGGACACGGGTGAGGGTGGACTCGCGCCGTATCACCTCGAAGGCGGGTGCGATGTCGTGTTCGAAATCGGCACCGCCAAGTACGGCGTGCGCGCGCCCGATGGCACGCTCGATGACGACAGGCTGCGCGAGGTGTGCGCACATCCCGAGGTGAAGATGGTCAGCATCAAGCTGAGCCAGGGCGCCAAGCCGGGGCTCGGTGGATTGTTGCCCGGCGGCAAGGTGACGGCGGAGATCGCGGCAATCCGCGGCATTCCCGAAGGTGAGGATTCGGTCAGTCCGAATCGTCATCCTGAGATCGGGAGTGTCTCGCAATTGATTGATTTCATTGAGCGTGTCCGGGATGTCAGCGGCAAGCCCACGGGCTTCAAGGCCGTGCTGGGCGGGATCGGCTGGATCGAGGAACTTTGCAACGAAGTGCACCGGCGTGGTCTTGCCAGCGCACCGGATTTCATCATCGTGGATGGTTCCGAAGGCGGTACCGGCGCCGCGCCGCAAACCTTGATGGAAGGTGTCGGCCTGCCGCTGCGCGAAGCGCTGCCGCTGCTGGTCGATACGCTCATCGAGCACGGCTTGCGCGAGCGCGTGAAGGTGATTTGTTCCGGCAAATGCATCACGGCCTACGAGGTGGCGTGGGCGCTGGCCATGGGCGCGGATTTCGTGAACTCTGCGCGTGGCTTCATGCTGGCGCTGGGTTGCATCCAGTCGATGCGCTGCAACCGCAATACCTGTCCGACCGGAGTCACCACCCACGATCCGCGCCTGCAGCGCGGCCTGGTGGTGCCCGACAAGGCGGAGCGCGTGGCGCACTACGCAACCAACGTGATGCACGAAGTCGGCATCATCGCGCACAGTTGCGGGGTGGATGATCCGCGCGCGCTGCGCCGCGGGCATTGCCGGATGGTGCTGGACGACGGCATGTCGCAGCCGCTCGACAAGCTGTATCCGTATCCGGTGAAGTGATGCTGCCGCGAAGCGCGGCTCAGGCGGACTCGCGGCGTTCGCCCAGTGCCGTCCAGCCGCTGGTGCCGAGTACCTGCAGGCCGTGGAAGCGCGCCTTGTAGCCCATCTTCGGATGGTTCGCGATCCAGTAACCGAGGTACAGGTGCGGCAGTGCACGCGCGCGTGTCAATTCGATCTGGCGCAGGATCGCCAGCGTTCCGAGTCCGCGCTTGGGCAACTCCGGGTCAAAGAACGTGTACACGGCCGACAGCCCGGTCGAACACACGTCGGTGACGGCTACCGCGGCCAGCTTGCCGGCCAGGCGGAGTTCAAGGAACACGGTTGGACTCCACGGCGCGGCGAGGAACTGGCTGAAGTCCTCGTTGCTGGCATCGTCCATGCCGCCGCCTGGGTGCCGTGCATGCAGGTAGCGCGCGTACAGGTCGTGGCGTTCATCGGTGAGGCCGGGCGCGCATTCCAGTAGTTCGATGTCCTCGTTCAATGCAAGGCAGCGGCGCTGGCTGCGGCTGGGCTCGAATTTCGCGACGTCGATCCGGCATGGCTCGCAGGCCTGGCAGCGTGGGCAGTGCGGGTGGTAAACATGGCCGCCGGCGCGGCGGAAACCGCGCGCCAGCGAGAGTGCGTAGAGCGTTGGCAAATCGGGCGCGGCCGGATCGAGCACCAGGTTTTGCGCGGTGCGCGCGCGGAAATACCCGCAGGCGTGCGGCAGCGTCTGGAACAGCCTTACGCGTTCGTTCCGGAGCATGGCTCGGTCACCATACGGCCGCCATCCTGGCAGCGTAAATTGCCATCGCGAGTACCAGCGCGGCGAGCGCGGCGGTACGGATCCTGCCTGCCACCTGGCCCGGCGCGCGCGTGCCCCGGCCGCGCGCACGGAAGGCTGCCAGGTCTTCGGCGTACCGGGTGGGCGGTTCGATCCCGATTTCGCGCATCAGTTGGCGCGCACGGGTGTGATCGTTGGCGTTCACCACCCAGACGGTCGGCCAGTCTTCACTGTTGCCCGGTCGCGCGTACGAGAAGTTCACGTAGCTGGAGCGGTCGTACACGCGCCGGTTGGTCACCTTGGTCGCGATGCCGTGCTCGTTCATCACCGCGACGAGGTGCTCGATGTTCTGCAAGCGGGGCGAGGCGTAAATCTTGCGCATGCTGGAAGTTTACGACAGCCGCGGCAGGTTGCAATCCGCCGCGCGTTCAGCGAGGCGGCAGCAGTCGCAGCAGGCCTTCCTGGGCACTGGATGCCACCATCTTGCCATTGGTGTCGAACAACTGGCCGCGCACCAAGCCGCGGGCGCCTTGCGCGGTCGGACTTTCGCAGGAATACAGCAGCCAGTCATCGACCCGGAACGGCCGATGGAACCACAGTGCGTGGTCGAGGCTGGCCAAATGCAGTCCGGGCGTGAGGTAGGACACGCCGTGCGGCAAGAGCGCCGTGCCGATCAAGTGATAGTCGGATGCGTAGGCCAGCAACGCCCGGTGCAGTGCCGGCGCCGCATCAATGCGTTCGGCAAGGCGAAACCAGATGTGCTGGTAGGGCGGGCGTTTGGCGGGGTGCATTTCGTCACGCGGCCACACGAAGCGGTATTCAAATGGGCCATCGGTGCTCAGCCAGCGCTGCAGCTTGGGCGGCAGCTTGGCCATTTCTTCCGCGGGCAGCGCGGTACGCGGTTCAATGTCCTCGGGCTTGGGGACTTCGGGCATGCTCGATTGATGTTCGAAGCCTTCCTCGTCGACCTGGAACGACACCGCACAGTTGAGGATCGGCTGGCCGTGCTGGATCGCTTCCACGCGGCGCACCGAAAAGCTGTGGCCGTCGCGGGCACGGTTGACGCGGTACACGATCGGCGCATCGACATCGCCGGCGCGCAGGAAGTATCCGTGCAGGGAGTGCGCCGCGCGTGCCGGGTCGACGGTCTGTTGCGCCGCCGACAGGGCTTGACCGAGAACCTGTCCGCCGAAAACGTAACGGGTGCCGATGTCGCGACTGCGGCCGCGGAAGAGATTGTCCTCCAGCCGCTCCAACTTTAGCTGTTCGATCAGCTCGGCAACGTGCGGTTGGTTCATCGGCGGGCACTCGCGCAAAGCGGGCAATTATAAGGGCGTAGTGCCTCCATCGACGCATGTGCGTGCGGCCGTGGCCGATTGGCGCGGGCGCGTTGGCACCGCGGGTCGTCGTTTCGTAACGCTTCGTAACGTGACAGCCGGGCGCGGCAATGCGTACGATCCGCGTGCCTGGGGCGCTGGCCCCAGTGCGTCCGGCCGGGGCTGGCTCCCAGCCCGGCGGGAACAACGGTCGTCGCGGCACGGGGGCGCGACGGATGCTTTTCTCGACCAGAGGGGTCACCACACATGCACAAGGCAATCAGACTGACTGCGTTGACACTTGCGATGGCGGCAGCCGGCGCAATCGCCGGACCGTCGCGACCGGCCGTTGAACTTTCCCCGGGCGCGCTGCTGCATGCGCAGCTTCGGGCGGCACAGATGCAGGCACATCGGCGCCCGCGCCTGCCACCGGGATACAGCACCAGCGTGGGCGATCCTGATTCCTTCGGGCGCAGCGTGCGCTATGCGGGCATGATCGCCAGCGCGTTCATCGACGTGGAGGAGAGCGGCGGCTGCCTGCCATCCAGCGATCCGGCTGACCAGTGCGTGATCGTGAATCCGCAGCCGCAGCTGACCTCATTCAGCTTCAACGACATGGGGCACATCACCTTGCCCGGCAACAGCACCCACTCGCTGTTGTGCTTCCAGATGACGTCCCTGAATTCATGGATGTTCCAGAACAACACGGCGTCGCCGCAAGAGGCGCAGATCGCATTCAATGAATCGGTCACGATCGAAAGCGCGTTGCTGGATGATCCCTCGCTCATCAATCCGGTCACGGGCCAGCCATTCAACGGAAGTTTGACCGCGCCGATCGGCCTGTTGAGCGAGCATTGGGGAACGTTGCAGCCGGGTGCGGATGAGGGTGACAGCGGCTGGGTCACGCGCGCTTGCCAGGCTGGTGCGATCAGCAAGCAGGCGCTGAAAGAGGACTATGGCTTGCCCGATTCGATCGTCAACCAATTCTTCCAGCGCCCGATCACGCTGCGCCTGAATGCCAGTGGCCGCGCCCAGATGGTGCAATTTGCAGGCGCGTCGTTCGGGGTGCGCTTCTACGGCGACTGATGGACCGCGGTGGCGCGTGGTGGTCGGATGCCGAAGCGGTGCAAGCGTCGTCGCCGCGGTTCAAGCAGCGTTGCCGGCTGCGGTGAGTCGCACCAGTCCGCAATGGGCCATCACGCGCGGCCACGGGAACATGGGCCCCGGATCCAGCTTGCGCTGGATTCGCAGGGAAGCATCGTCGCTGGCGGGCAGGGTGTCGGTATCGAGTTCTTCGTGGCCGGCGATGCTGCGCAGGTTGGGCAGGGCACGGCGCAGATGTGCGAGCAGCGCGAGCAAGGCGTCAATTTGCGGGTCGGGGTACGGTTCGTTCATCACCTGATGGCGTGAATCGAACCAGTCCGGCCAACGCCCGGTGTTGACCAGCTCGATGCCGAGCGTGCGCGCGTTGCGGCCGCGTACGTGGTGGGCCATGCGGTCTTCCGGCACGTAGCGCAATACCGTGCCATCGCGGTCGATGTAGTAGTGACCACTGTTACCGGTGCCACTCGGATGCACGATGCGTTCACCGTATTCGCGCGCGGTCGCGAGGTCGGGCAGCTCGGTGCAGTGGATCACGACCAGATCGACGTCGGCCGGGTCGCGAGCCTGGAGTTGCCCGACGTAGGGCAGGGGCTGCTCGATGATCGTCAGGGCCGTTTCCATCGCCACAGTTTGGCATGAAATCACGGGGAATCGGTCGACGGGCCTGATACCCTTTCGCGTTCTTGATTCCACGGATTCACCGACGCCATGCGCGGTACAGTCATTCTTTGCCACGGTTCCGAGAGCGGTCCCGACGCGACCAAGGTCAGCGCCCTGGCCAGGGTGGCCGAGGCGCTCGGTTGGAAGGCGCGGCGGCTGGATTTTCGCGCAGATGATGCGGGCGGTTACGCCGCAGCGGTGCCGCTGCGGGTGGCCAGGACCGCCGCGGCGATGCGCGAAGCATCGCGCCCGTTGGTGCTGGCCGGATCGAGCATGGGCGCGTTCACGTCTGGCCTCGCATCCTTGCAGGCGCCGTGCGATGGTGTATTCCTGATTGCGTTGCCGACGATGATTCCCGGGTACCCGCAGGCCTTCGACATGGCGCGTGATGTGCCGGCGATGCTGGTACACGGTTACGAGGACAGCCTGTGCCCGGTGCTGGCCGCGCAGGCGTTCGCGCGCAGTCGCGGCATGCCGGCGCTGTTGTTGCCGGGCGATCACCGCCTCGCCGACCAGGTACCGGTGATCGAACGCGCCTTCAGCGATTTCCTCGCGGTGGCGGTGGCGTGAGCTGACCCTGGATGACCGATTTCTTCGCCACCTGCCCGAAGGGCCTTGAATACCTGCTGCGCGACGAGCTGGCTGCGCTCGGCGCCGAGGCGCACGAAGCGCTCGCGGGCGTGCGTTTTTCGGGATCGCTCGAACACGCCTACCGCGCCTGCCTCGAATCACGGCTGGCCAGCCGCATCCTGCTGACCTTGTCCGAGTTCGACGCGCCCGATGCGGAAGCATTGTATGCCGGCGTGCGCGCGATCGACTGGTCCGGACATTTTGCACCCGATGCCACGCTCGCCATCGACGCGGGCGGCAGCAGCGGTTCGATCACGCATTCGAAGTTCGCGGCGCAGAAAACCAAGGACGCCATCGCCGACCAGTGCCGCGAGCGTTTCGGCACACGCCCCACGATTGAAACGGATCGCCCGGACGTGCGCTTGAACCTGCGGCTGCACAAGGGCCGCGCAACGCTGTCGCTGGACTTGTCCGGCGAGCCGCTGCACCGGCGTGGCTGGCGGCGCGAGGCGGGCGAAGCGCCGCTGAAGGAGAACCTTGCCTGCGCGATGCTGCTGCGCGCGCACTGGCCAGAAATTTACGCTGCGGGTGGCGCACTGGTCGATCCGATGTGCGGTTCCGGCACGCTGTTGATCGAGGGCGCGTGGATGGTGGCGGGTGTCGCGCCGGGTCTGGAGCGTGGCTATTTCGGATTGCTGGGTTGGCGTGGCCACGACCAGGCGCTGTGGCAGCGGCTGTGCTACGACGCGCGCGAACGCGCCACCGAAGGTTTGCGAGGCTTGCGCTCGTGCTTCTTCGGCAGCGACGCCGATCCGCGCATGATCGCGACTGCGACGCACAACCTGCAGAGCGCGGGCGTGGCCGGCTTCGTCACGCTCGGCAAACACGACGTGGCGCATCTGCAACGCCCGCCGGATTTCGCGAGTGGTCTGGTGATCACCAATCCGCCTTACGGCGAACGCATGGGTGATGTCGAGGCATTGCCCGCGCTGTACCGCCAGTTTGGCGATCGCCTGAAGGCGGATTTTCCCGGCTGGCGTGCGGCGGTGCTGACCTCGGAACCGAAACTCGAGCGCGCGCTGGGCCTCAATCCTGACAAACGCTATGTGCTCTACAACGGCGCACTCGAATGCCGGCTTTCGGTCTTCGCGGTCCTCGGGCGCGACGCGCCAGCACGCGAGGCGACACCCCTGTCGGCCGGCGCCGAAATGGTCGCCAACCGCATCCGCAAGAACCTGCGCAATTTGCGCAAGCCGCTGGCCCGCGAAGGTGTCACCTGCTTCCGCGCCTACGATGCCGACTTGCCGGAATACGCCGCTGCGATCGACGTCTACGTCGGTGCGCCGGAGACGGGCGGTGAGGCGCAGACGTATCTGCACGTGCAGGAATACGCCGCGCCGGCGACCGTCGATGCCGGTGCCGCACAAACGCGCCTGCGCGACTTGCAGCGCGCCGCCTGCACGGTGTTCGAAATTCCCCGCAGCCGCATGGCCCTGAAGACCCGCGAGCGCGGCAAGGGCGGCAGCAAATACGGACGCTTCGCCGAGAAGGACGAGTTACTGATCGTGGAAGAAGGCGGGCTGCGCTTCCTGGTCAACCTGCGCGAGCGGTTGGACACGGGCCTGTTCCTCGATCACCGCTTCGTGCGCGCGCGCGTCCGGGAACTCGCGCGCGACCGCGACGTGCTCAACCTGTTCGCCTACACCGCGACCGCCAGCGTGTACGCGGCGGCGGGTGGCGCCCGCAGCACCACCAGTGTCGACCTGTCGCCGGTGTATCTCGAATGGGCTTCGCGCAATTTTGACTTGAACGGCTACGGCAACGATGCGCATCGTCTCGCTCAAGGTGACGTGATGGCCTTCCTGCGCGAAGACCGCCAACGTTACGGACTGATCTATGTCGATCCGCCCACGTTTTCCAACTCCAGCCGCGCTGCGGAATTCGATGTACAGCGCGACCACGTGGCATTGCTGGAAGCAAGCGGCAAGCGCTTGCGTGACGACGGCGTGATCGTTTTTTCCAACAATTTTCGCCGCTTCAAGCTCGATGTCGATGCCCTGCAGAAAACCTTCAACATTGAAGACATCGGGCGCGCCAGCATCCCCCCCGATTTTGCACGCAGGCCGCAAATCCACGGTTGCTGGTTGCTGCGTAAAGCAGGCACCTGAACAGGGCTGCCGGCGTGGATTGACGTGGGTTTTCCGGGCGCGCATGATGACGGCAAGACAGCGCAGGAGGGTGATGCCATGTACTTCCGCAACGTCGTTCGGTACGCTGCCGTGTGCGTCGCCGTGGCCTTGGCTTCGGTCGGGGTCGCGCCCGTTGCATCGGCCCACTCCCATGTTCGCGTGGGCGTCGGGATCAATTTGCCCGGCATCACCGTGGGCATCGGCAACTGCTGGAGTTGTGGTTACTGGAACGCGCCGCGTGTCTACGCACCGCCACCGTACGCCGGTTACGGGTACTACGGCTCGGCCTATCCGGCACCCGTGTACTACCTTGATCCTCCGTATTACGTGACGCGTCCGGCGCCTGTCCGCTATGGCTACTACGGCGGATACTACGGAGGGTATGTGGGCGGCTATTACGGTGGCTATGTCCCGTACTACCGCTACCGTGGCTACGGCGACTATCGACACGGCGGCTGGCGTGGCAACTACGGCCATGACGGGTGGCGTGGCGACCATGGTGATCATGACCACCACCACGATCACGACAACCAGGGTGGTTATTACCACCACGGCCATTGATCGTTGGCGTGGCCGCGATCGTGGCCACGCGTTTACGGTTTTCGCACGCGCGGTGTGCTAAAACACTGCACGCATGAATCCGTACTCCGATCCCCCTCTCGACAACCATCGCGGCGGCGAAGCCGCCGTCGACCTGCATTCGATCCGCACCTTCCTGCGGCAGTGGTTTCGCAACCCGGTGAAGATGGCGTCGGTGACGCCGTCGGGGCGGCAACTTGCGCGCCTGATGGTCGAGCAATTGCCGCCGGATTGCTCGCGTGTGATCGAAGTGGGGGCGGGCACGGGCGTGTTCACGCGTGCCTTGCTGGATGCCGGCATTGCCCGCTCGAAATTGCTGGTGGTGGAGATCAATCCGGACCTCGCGACTTTCCTGCGTAGCCGCTTTCCGGGTGTCAAGGTGGCATGTGCGGACGCGCGCCATCTTGCGGCGCTGGCGGACGAGCACGGCCTGCTCGCGGATGGCAAGGTCGATGCTGTCGTCAGTGGACTGGGCATGCTTAGCATGTCCGCGGCCTTGCGCTTCGAGATCCTGCGTGCTGCATTCGCGGCGCTCGCCGACGATGGCCGTTTCATCCAGTTCACCTACGGTCCGTTCAGCCCGGTGCGCCGGCGCGAACGCGAGGCGCTGGGTCTGCGCATGCGCCGCGGCGGTTTCGCGGTGCGCAACCTGCCGCCAGCCAAAGTCTTCGTGTACGAGCGCTTCCACTCGCACGAAGTCGCGAGCGTCCGGCAGTCGTCAGCGGCCGAATAGGCGTTCATTCCAGCGCCAGCGCGTAATGCTGCGCATGCGCCTCGCGCACGTAGCCAAGCGATTCGTACAGTGCCTGCGCGGCGTGATTGTCGTCCGCCGTTTCCAGCACCAGCCGCAGTGCGCCGGTATGGGCGGCAAACCTGCGCGCCCGTTCCATCAAGGCCCGTGCCACCCCGCGCCTGCGCGCTTGCGCGGCGACGAACAGGTCGTTGAGGATCCAGAGCCGCCGCGCGGAGATCGAAGTAAAGCTCGGGTATAGCTGGGTGAAGCCCAGGGCTTCACCGGAGTCGGCGTCACGGCACAGGAAGATCGTCGACTCGTCGCCGCGCAGGCGTGCGCGGATGAACTCGCGGGCGAGTGCGAGGTTCGGCGGTTGTAGGTAGAACACCCGATAGGCGTCGAACAGCGGTGCCAGCGCATCGGCGTCGGCGAGCGTGGCAAGGGTCGTGGCGAAGGTCGCCGGTTGCGCCGGGGTCGGGGCTGGCATGTGGGCAATTGCGAAGGCGGAGGCCCGCATTCTGGCGAGCGGCCACACATCCCTGCAAGTGTGCTTCAGTTGGGCTGCTGCACCCAGCGTTCATATTGCGCGCGGCTGATCGACGGCTTCCCGCCGCTGACGTACAGGAACGCGTTGTCGAGCGGCGGATAGACCTCCGCTTCCTGCTGGCTCAGGCGGCCGTTGCCGTCGCGATCGAGCGACTTGAAGGATGGCGGCGGCCCGAATTGCTTGACGCGGGCCGGCATGCCGGCGTTCACCGTCAGGGTGCCATTCGGAATCGGATAGGTCGCCGTCGATTGGGTGCCTGGGTGAAACGGGCTGCTGCTGGCAGCCTGCGGGCTGGCCGCTGGGGTTGCGGTCTGTGCGGCAGCCGCGCCCGCAAAGCCCAGCGCGATGATGCCTGCCAAAGATGGGCCGATGAGTCGTTGCATGTGCATGGAGAACCTCCGGGCGGTAACGCAAGGGTCGGGACACATGCGTATGACCGCGGCAGCGGCATGCCGTTCGCGCGCAGCTTGCACGCGATCGTTGCGCAATCAGGTCTGGTTCACGAGTGTGACGATGGCGTCATGCCGGGGAAGCGCACATCACGCCGCCTTGCTGCGCACGCCAAGTGTGTCGAGCAACTCCCCGGCCACACGCAGGCGCTCGGTCGGTTCGGGCAACTCCATCACGATGCGCAGCTTGTCCTGGCCATCCAGCTTGTAGGTACGTGGCTGCTGCTGGAGCAGGCGGATGATCGTGGCCGGATCGACCTCCGGCGTCGCGCGGAAATGGATGCGTCCGCCCATGGCGCCAAGGTCGAGCTTCCGGATGCCGAGGGCGTCGGCACGCAACTTCAGTGCCGCGATCGCGAACAGGTTTTTGGTGGGCTGCGGCAACAGGCCGAAGCGGTCGATCATTTCAACTTGAAGGTCGCGCAGGGCGTCGTCATCGCGTGCCGAAGCGATGCGCTTGTACAGGGTCAGGCGCGCGTGCACGTCGGCGAGATAGTCGTCGGGAATCAGCGCCGGCATGTGCAACTCGACCTCGGTGCCGTTGCCACTGCCGAGATCGAAGTCCGGCACCTTGCCGGAGCGCAGTGCACGCACGGCTCGCTCCAGCATGTCGCTGTACATGGCGAAGCCGATCGCCTCGATCTGGCCGGACTGCGCTTCGCCCAGCAGCTCGCCGGCGCCGCGGATTTCCATGTCGTGGGTGGCCAGCGTGAAGCCGGCGCCGAGTTCTTCCAGCGATTCCAGTGCGGTGAGGCGCTTTTCGGCGTCCGCGGTCATGGCGTGCTTGTCGGGCACGATCAGGTAGGCGTAGGCGCGATGGTGCGAGCGGCCCACGCGGCCACGCAACTGGTGCAACTGCGCGAGGCCGAAGCGGTCGGCGCGATCGATCACGATGGTGTTTGCGGTTGGCACGTCGATGCCCGATTCGATGATGGTGGTGCACACCAGCACGTTGAAGCGTTGCCGGTGAAAGTCCAGCATCGCCTGTTCCAGTTCATGTGCGCCCATCTGCCCATGCGCGACGCGGATGCGCGCGTCGGGGGCGAGCTCGGCCAGGTCGCGCGCGGTGCGCTGGATGGTGTCGATGCTGTTGTGCAGGAAGTACACCTGGCCGCCACGCCCCAGCTCACGCTGGAAGGCTTCGCGGATCAGCGCCGGGTCGTATTGCGCGACCAGGGTCTTCACCGCCATGCGTGCCGCCGGCGGCGTGGCGATGATCGACAGGTCACGCATGCCGCTCATGGCCATGTTGAGCGTGCGCGGGATCGGGGTTGCCGTCAGCGTCAGCAGGTCGACTTCCGCGCGCAGCTTCTTCAGCTGCTCCTTGTGGCGCACGCCGAAGCGTTGCTCCTCGTCGATGATCACGAGGCCGAGGTCGCGGAACTTGATGTCCGACTGCAACAATTTGTGGGTGCCGACCACGATGTCGAGCTTGCCGTCGGCGAGCCGTTGCAACACGTCTTCGACGTCCTTCCTGGCGCGAAAGCGCGACAGCAATTCCACCCGCACCGGAAAGTCGGCAAGGCGGTCCTTGAAGCTGTCGTAGTGCTGCTGCGCGAGCAGGGTGGTCGGCACCAGCACCGCGGTCTGCCGGCCGGCGCTGGCGACGGCGACTGCGGCGCGCAAGGCAACTTCGGTCTTGCCGAAACCGACGTCACCGCAGACCACGCGATCCATCGGTTGCGGCGCCGCCAGGTCGGCCAACACGGCGTCGATCGCGGTCAACTGGTCGGGTGTTTCCTCGAACGGGAAACCCTCGGCGAAGCGTGCCAGCATCGCGCGGTCGTAATGGATCGCGTTGCCCTTGCGCGCGGTGCGCTGCGCGTGGATCGCCAGCAATTCGGCGGCGACGTCGCGCACTTTTTCCGCGGCCTTGCGCTTGGCGCGCTCCCAGCTCTCGCCGCCGAGTGAATGCAGCGGCGCGGCTTCATCCTCGGCGCCGCTGTAGCGGCTGACCAGGGCCAGTTGCGCCACCGGCACGTACAGCTTGTCGCCGCGCGCGTATTCGATTGCGAGGAATTCGCCGGACATGCCGCCGATCTCCAACGCGACCAAGCCAAGGTAGCGCCCGACTCCGTGGTCGATGTGCACGATCGGCGCGCCGATTTCAAGCTCGGCAAGGTCGCGCAGGATCGCTTCGGGGTCGCGTTGCGTGACGGTGCGACGACGGCGTTCGCTGCGGGCGCGGTCGCCGACCAGTTCGCGCTCGGTGAACACGGTGATCGGTGGCGCGCTGAGGCTGAAGCCGCGTTCGATCGGTTCCAGCGTGATCGACAGGCCCGCGTGCCCGTTGCTGGCGAATTCATTCCAGCTGTCGGTGGGCGCCGGGCGCAATTCCGCCGCGGCCAGCTGCTCGATGAGTGCTTCGCGGCGCCCGGGCGAGTCAGTCGCGATCAACACTTGCCGGTTGGCGTTCGCGGCGAGCCAGTCGCGCAAGCGTGCCGGAAATCCGCCGCCGGCCGCGCCGCCAATGGAGAGATCCGGTGCCGCCTGGGTGCCGGTGGCCGCGGCGCGCGCTTCGCCCATGCCGACGAGGTCGATGCGCAAGACCTGGTTCAACCGCTCGCGCAGCGATTGCGGCGGCAGGAACAATTCCATCGGCGGCAGGATTGGCCGCTCGATGTCGTGTGCACGCTGTTCGTAACGTTCGCCGGTTTGCGTCCAGAAGCGCTCGGCGGCTTCCAGTGCGCCACGCCCGAGTACGAAAACGGTTGCGTCGCCGAGATAGTCGAACAGGGTTTCGGTGGCTTCGAAGAACAGCGGCAGGTAGTACTCGATGCCGCTTGGTGTGACGCCCTGCTTCATGTCCTGGTACAGCGGGCAGCGGCGCACGTCGATCGGGAAGCGCTCGCGCAGGCGGTCGCGGAAACTGCGCATGGCTTCGTCGGTCAGCGGAAACTCGCGTGCCGGCAGCAACTTCACCGACTCCACCTGGTGCAAGGACCGTTGCGTTTCCGGATCGAACGCGCGGATCGATTCGATCACGTCGTCGAACAACTCGATGCGATACGGTTCGTTCGCGCCCATCGGAAAGATGTCGAGCAGGGCGCCACGGACCGCAAACTCGCCGTGCTCGCCGACCTGCGGGACATGCCGGTAGCCGCAGGCTTCGAGGCGGCGCTGTTCGTCGGTGACGTCGAGGCGCTCGCCGCACGCCACCGCAAGTCCACTTCCGGCGATATGCGCACGCGGTGCGAGCCGCTGCATCAGGGTCGCGACCGGTACCACCAGCACGCCGTTGCGGGTCGAAGGAAGCCGGTACAGCGTGTCGATGCGTTGCGATATCAGTTGCGGGTGCGGCGCGAACATGTCGTAGGGCAGGGTTTCCCAATCCGGCAAGTGCAGCGCCGGCAACTCGCCCGCGAACACGCGAAGTTCGTCTTCCAGCGTGCGCGCCGCGCGGCTGTCGGCGGTGACGGCGACGATCAGCCCGTCGCGAGCGCGTGCGGCCTGGCACAACAACAGCGCCAGCGACGAGCCGGCGGGTTCCTGCCAGTCGCGTTGTTGGCCGGGGCTGCGCGGCAACGGCGGAATGGGGGTGTTGAATGCGGTCATGGGTTGAATTCGCGCAAAGCTGGGCACTGCCGGAGCGCTTGTGTGCGCCAGCAGGAAATGAAAGCGTCAATTCTATCAGCCGCGTTCCGGGTGCCGTGTCCGCGCGCTCAGCGAATCCACGTCCCCACACCGATTCCGAAGCTGATGTTGGGATGGCCCTTGGCCATTTCGTCGGGCGTCCAGCGATGCAGGCTGCCGCCGGCGACATTCACCAGGGGATAGGTGTAGGTTGCCTGCCCGACATTTCCAACCACTGTGCCGTCGAGATTGCCCGCCACGGTGACGGCTGAGCCCGGCGGATAGTTCATCGGATCAAGGAATCCCGGAACCACCGCGGTGAAGCGGCCTTCGGCGGCTTGCTTCAGTCGCGGCCGCTGGGATTTGTCGAGCGGGTAGGCGAGGATGCGGATTTCGGTGCGATCCTGCCGGTTGCTGACACCGATGACCGTGCCACCCCAGATGACCTGCGATCCGGCGAAGTTGCCCGGCGCAGTGGCGACCTGCGTCGGCGTCGCGGCCACGGCAGATGCGCCGGTCTTGTAGATCGGAGCGGGCGCGCAGGCCGCCATCAGGGCAGCGGCGGCAAACGCCGGCAACAGTCGAAGCGTGGAAAGACTTGGTGCGTGCATGGGCTTGGCCTCGCGCGACGGGACGACTTGAAGGATACCGACAAAAGTGTGTCGCGGCGTGTTGCGTGTCGCAGATCATTCACGCCGCAGCCAGCGTAGTTGCTGCGCGGCGAGCGGGGATTGCGCGAGCGCATCGCGCAACGCCGGCAGCATGCCTGCCAGCTTCGAATCCAGTTGCCACGGTGGATTGGCGATCAACATGCCGCAGCCATTCAGACGCAACGGGGAATCGTCGGGCAACACCAGCAGTTCGGCGACCAGCATGTTGTCGAACAGGTTCGTCGCCATGCGTCGGTGGAATGGCACGATGGAGCGGTGGGATTTGATCGGGTACCACACTGCGTAGACGCCACCTGGCCAGCGCGCGTGTGCCTTCACGAGCGCGGCTTCGATGACGGTGAATTCGCCGTCCTGCGCCTCGAACGGCGGATCGATCAAGACCATGCCGCGCTTTTGCGCCGGTGGCAGCAACGCGCCCAACGCCGCGTAGCCATCGCGCTGGTGCACATGCACGCGCTGGTCGCAGCGAAACAACCCGCGCAGCGCGTCCGCTTCACCGGACTGCACTTCGCACAACACCAGCTGATCGTTCGCGCGCAATGCTTGCGCGGCCAGCAACGGTGAGCCCGGATACGCGCGCAAGTCGTCACCTTGGTTGACAGCGCGGACCGCATCCACGTATCGCTGCAGGGGCGCCGGAATCCGCTCGGCAGCGAACAAGCGACCGATACCATCGCGCCACTCGCCGGTCTTTTGCGCAGCGGCATCATCGAGCCGATAGGTGCCGCGCCCGGCGTGCGTGTCGACGTAGCACAACGGCTTGTCCTTGGCGGTCAGCGCGTCG
Source organism: Rhodanobacteraceae bacterium (assembly GCA_035688305.1). Classification (GTDB taxonomy): domain Bacteria; phylum Pseudomonadota; class Gammaproteobacteria; order Xanthomonadales; family Rhodanobacteraceae; genus 66-474. Next base: position 24,856 of record DASSNC010000121.1, on the reverse strand, counting down.
AGCAGCGCCAACACGATGGCGTGCTTGAACACGTCCGCGAAGTTGCCGGCGTGGAAGGCGTGACGATAATTCATGGACGGCCCCGGAGTGACTATCGAAGTATAGATTCACTCCGCTCGCCGGGACTGCCGATTCTGGCTTGGATGGCTATTTCAGGTCGATCGTGACCACCGCAGGTTCGGGATCGTGCCAGATCGACGGCTGTGCGCGGTAGAGCTGCGGCAGGAGACGCTGCAGGGCCACGACCTTGGGCGCATCGTTGTACGCGATGTACGGCGCATTGGGGTGCAGCCGTGCGAAATCCTGGTGGTAATCCTCGGCGCGGTAGAACGCCTTGAACGGCACCACCTGCGTCACGATCGGCGCCGAGTACACGTGCGCAGCGCTCAGTTGCGCGATATAGGCCTGCGCGATTTTCTGCTGTTCCGGATTGGTGTAGAAAATCACGCCGCGATATTGCGTGCCAGTGTCCGGGCCCTGGCGGTTCAATTCGGTGGGATTGGTCGCGGCGGTGAAATACACCCGCAGCAACTGGCCGAAGGTGACTTTCGAGGGGTCGTAATCGATCTGCACGCTTTCGGCGTGCCCGGTGCCACCCTCACTGACGCGCTCGTAGTGCGCGCTCGCAGCTGCGCCGCCGGAATATCCGGAGGTCACATTGATGACCCCCGGCACGTGCTCGAACACCCATTGCAGGCCCCAGAAACAGCCGCCGGCCAGCACGGCCGTTTGCATGCGCGGCTGCGTGGCCAGCGCAGCATCCTGTTGCGGCGCGGGTACGGCTCGAAGCGAATCGGAAGCGCTGCCCGCCGCGGGCGCGCAGGCGGCAACGAATGACAACAGCGCAATGGCCGGAAGCGTGCTTGCCGCCAGCGGAATCAGTCGTCTGAACATGGATGCGATGCCTCGACTCGAGTGGCTCATGCAAGACCATTCGTTGCGCGCCGGCCCCAGGTTACGGCGGGCAGGCGCGAGCGTCGAGTGCGGCATTCAGGTTCGCGGGACGAGCGCCACCTTCCCGCGTACCAGCAGCGGGCCGATCACCACGAGGTAGATCGCGTAGGCGAGAAACCACAACGCCGCCGCCCACACCCAACCGTGCGGCTGGTTGAAACCGAGCCGCGCGACCGCCGCGGCCGTCGGCAACACGAACATCAGCGACAGCGCGAAGCTCGACTCGATCGCGACCCCGCTATGGCCTTGCGCGACGCGCGTCATCATCGCCAGCGACAAGGTGCCGAGCGCGCCGACCGTGATGCCGTGCAGGGTGTCGATTTCCGGCATGGCGTACACACCGACCAGGGCAAGGCCGCGCACCGCCAGTCCAATCGCCAGCCACAGGTAGCCAAGGTGCAGCGCCCACAACATCGGTTCGTGCCAGGTACGCCAGCCCCGCCAGCCCAGCACGCGCAGCAGCGCCAGTGCCGCGACCACCAGCATCAGGATTCCGCGCGGCAAGGCCGCTGCGCCGGCCAGCCCGCACAGCAACACCAGCGCGCCACCGCCGTTCACGGCCCAGATCAGGTATTTGTTCACCCACATGGCGTGGCCGCTCAACTTGCGGCCGGTGAAGAACGGGATCACGCGTCCACCAATCGCCAGCATCAGCACCGTCAGCAGGTCGACCACGCCGATCAGCGCGCGCGTGGAGACCGCGGTGTTGCCGGCCAGTGCGCCCGCATAGAATGCGATGTCGAGTCCGGTGAAGATCAGCAGGATGCCGATCAGGAACGCATTGCGCTTGTTGCGCGACAACCACAACACCCGCCCGACGAGAAACACCAGCCCGAACAGGTAGCCGACGTCGAACAGCGCGCCGATCCAGAACGGCAGCGGCGTCAGCAGCAGGACGTGCGCGATGACCCAGGTTGCGGTGAGCAGCCACAGACTGCGGCGGGTGGTGGTGGCGATGCCGGTCCAGTTGGCCGACGCGGTCAGGAGGAATCCGCCGACCAGTGCGCCGCCGAAGCCAAACAACATGATGTGTGCGTGCCACGCGAGCGGATTCAACGTGATCGGCGGCAGCCAGCCCATGTGCCAGAACGCACCCCACGCCAGCATGCCGAGACTGGCCGCCAGCGCCGCGCAGAAAAACAAGGGGCGGAACGGATGCAGCGGTGGGCGGGCGATTGATGGGGTTGAGGCAGTCGCTGACATGGAGGTTCCCGATTGTTGCAAACGGCGCATGGTGGCGCCGACTGGCGATGGTTTCCCTGATGCCCGTCAAGCGCAACGGCCGCGGAATGCATGGCCGGATTCCGTCGGCGGCCGGCGTCAGGGGATCGGTTGCAGCCGGCATGGATACCCATGCGCGTGCTCTTGGCATGCCGAAATCGCTCGGCGCTTGAATCACGAATCACAGACGGCAGGAGGGCGGGGCTGGATGCGGGTCGGACGTCGCAACCCAAACCCAAACGTTGCCGGTGACTTCCGCTACACCACGTCAGGGGGAACGACCGGCGAATGCGGCGTCGATGCATCGGTTTCATCAGCCGACGCCGGGTTCTTGCCGAGCTTGCGTCGGGACTTTTCTTCCTTCTTTTTCTTCTTCGCCAGTTCGCGCTGGCGCTTTTCGTATGAATAGTTTGGCTTGGCCACACTTGCCTCGCGGAAATTCGGTACAGGCAAGCATGATACAGCGCACATGCTGATGCCCGCGGCGGCGCGTGGGGTAGCGTCATTTACCTCGCGGTCTTGCCCTTGGCACCGGAGCGCCTTGCAAATGCGTCATCCGGCATGGCGAGGAAGGCGAAGCAGGGCAGCGCGCGTTCGCGCCAGTGCGTGCAGGCGCCTTCGAGGATGTCGCACAGTACGTCGAAGTCGTTCACGCATGCGTCGCGCAGATCACCAGCGTGATCGAACAGCCATACGTAGCCCCCGGCTTTTGGCAACCATCCGAGATCACCAAGGCAATCGGCGAGGGCGTCCCAGTTGGCGCCGAAGCTGGCCGGGAATTCGAGCGCACTGGCGACGCGCTGCAGCAGGTCGGATTTTTTGGCGCAGCGGGCAAGACTGATGCGGCGCACGCAGTGGCCTTCGGCGTGCGCGGCGGCGGCGAGCACATCGAGATCGGCGTCGCTGACGAGCCAGGCACCGTTGCGGGCTGCATCCGCGAGGTCGATGGTGGCGGTCATCGCGGCACCGTGAACGCGCGGAAACTGCGGTAGTGGTCGCCGGTGTAGTAGTAAACGTCCGGAGGATCGCCGCCGGTGATGATGCGGCGCGCGCCGCGGTTGTGCGCGCCCGGGGTTTCGACGGTGTACTCGTGGTAGTAGCCACGCGGCTCGCGCGGCAGCAGGTGTTCGTAGTTGCCGAACACCACGCCGTCCTGCTGGTGCGGATACGGCCCGCCGTGCGCAATCAGTGCCAGCGTGTCGCGCGCCTCGGGTGGCAGGAATGCGGGCAGTGTGGAATCGCCGGGGGTGGGTGGTGGCTGGTTGCGTGGCGTCGTCGCGGTCACCGACGTCGCGGGCACGGGCGCGCCGCCGCGATGCAGGCTCAGATACCCCACCACCAGCGCAAGGATGACCAGTGGGAACACGCTGCGCCAGCTGCGTCGCATCAGCGGGCTCCGGTCTGCGTGATCAGCCGCGCGATGTCATCCAGCGCGACCTTGGGCGAGGGTGCATCGGGATATTCGCTGGCGACTTGCCACCGCGGATAGCGGTTGAGCATGATCGAAAACACCAGGTGCTCGCCGCCGGCATCGGTCACGAATCCCGTGAGCGCATAAGCGTGGCTGAGGGTTCCGGTCTTGGCCTGCAGGTTGGCGTTGGCCGCGCCATCGAGGAATCGGTGCTCCAGCGTGCCGTCGATGCCGGCCACCGGCAGCGCGCTGCGCAGGTCCGGCCCCCAAGGTTGAGACCTGGTCCATGCGAGCCATTGCACGAACGCGTTGGGCGTGACGAGATCGCGGCGCGCGAGGCCGCTGCCCTCGGACAACAGCACCGCGCTTGGCGGAATGCCGGCCTTGGCCTGCAGCCCGCGCAACGCACACAGTGCCCATGCGGCGCTGGTGTCAGGCGTGTTCGACCATGCGCACGCCTTGCGTTGGGCGGCAACGACGCCGGTCTGCAGCAGCAACGATTGCGCATACAGGTTGTCGGAGTGCTTCAACATGTGGTCGACCATCACCGCGATCATCGGCGAGTCGATGTGCGCAATCTCGCGGGTGCCGGGTTGCGTCAGCCCGGGGTCGGATTCCGGCCAGTGCAACACGTTGACCTGACCCGCGAGGGTGATGCCCTGGCGCGCCAGCGCTTCGCGCAGCAGATTGCCGGCGGTGCGCGCCGGATCAGGCATCGACAACACGTAGCTGTGCTTGCGGGTCTTTGTCGGCATGCGTCCGATCGCGTACAGCGCGGATGATCCGAGCGGCCGATACAGCCCCAAGGGATCGGCGCTGGAGTCCGCAGTCTGATTGACCAGCCGTACGCCCGCGGCACCGGGCGTCACCCTGATCGAACAACAGCTGCGTGCGTCGCGGCTGACATCGACGTGCATCACATTGCCCTGCACGTTGAGCGCCGAAGGGGCGGCGGCGAACCAGGTCTGCAGGTCGTTGGCTTCCCAGCCGCCGCCGATGGGCGTGCCGGTGAAATAGGTTGCGTCGGCGATCAGGTTGCCGTGGATGCGCTTGACGCCGCGCTGTGCGAGTGCCGCCGCAAGTTTGTCGGCCCAGTCAGGCGAACCATCGGGCAAGCCGAGCGACGGATCGCCACGCCCGTACAGGATCAAATCGGCACGCAGGTTGCCCTTGGCATCCACCCGCGTGCTCGTCGCATACAGCGTGGTGGCGATGCGCGTGTTGCTGCCGAGTGTCGCCAACGCCAGCCCCGCGGTGAACAGCTTGGCGTTGGAGGCGGGTACGAACAGGCGGTCGGCGTTGTGCTGGTAAAGCACCTTGCTGGTGTCGAGCGAGCGCACGGCAATGCCCCAATCGGCGCGCGCGAACTGGGGTTGCGCGATGTACGCGTTGATGGCTTGCGTGAGGCTGGCTGGCGGCTTCGGTTTGGTGGCCGGAATCGGCGGCGCGCTGGCCGCCTGCGCGTGCACGCCGGGGCAGGCGAGCGCCAACACCGCCGCCAGCAACAGGCTTTTGCCGGTCACGCGCCAGAGCATCTGGAAATGATGGTTTGAAGTCACGGCACAGAGTGTAGGAGCTTGGGTGGCAGAAATCTTCCGGGCTGCAAAGGCACCTGCGCGGTCCATATTTCCGCCGGCTCTTGACCCATAGAACCACTATGGGTCTGCGAGTCGTCGAAAGTCTGTCCTCACGCAGTCACCTTTTCGCCTCGAAAGTTTCTACCGCCCAGGCTCCTGGCCAATCGCTGCAACAAGCTGTACCTGAATGGCGGTACCCCCTGGCCAATCGCCGCGGCAAGCTGTGCCTGAATTGCGGTGCCCCCTTGCCAATCGCTGCGGACTGGCGCATCTTTTGCGTGCACGAGTGCACTGCCAATGGGAGATGACCATGAAAGGCCAGGAAAAGAAAAAAGAAGAAAAGAAGAAACCGCAGAAAACCCTGAAGGAAAAGCGCGCCGAGAAGCACGCCAAGAAGGAATCCAAGGGTTGAGCACACCCTGCATGGGCGCGTGATCACGACCTGTTGACGCTATGCCACGCGGCTGGTGTGCGTGTACACGTTCATCGCCGCGTCGCGCGCGAACGCGATCAGGGTGATGCCGGCCGCATCGGCGGCCTCGATCGCAAGTGATGTAGGCGCCGAGATCGCGGCGATCACCGCGATCCCCGCGTGCGCGGCCTTGTGCACGATTTCCCATGAAGCCCGCGACGTGATCGCGAGGAAACCTTCATCCACGCGGTGATCGTGGTCGGTGGCCATGGCTCCAATCAGCTTGTCGAGTGCGTTGTGACGGCCGACGTCTTCACGCACGGTGGCGCGTCCATCCGGAACGATGAAGGCCGCGGCGTGGGCGCCGCCGGTAACGGCGGTGAGCGGCTGGTTCGCGGCGAGCGCGCGCATGCCTGCGGCGATTGCGCTGCGATCGACCCGCAGGGTTGAGCTGACAGACGGCACCGGACGCACTGCATCTTCCAGCGCTTCGATGCCGCACAGGCCGCAGCCGCTGCGCCCGGCGAGGCTGCGCCGGCGTTGTTGCAACGCTTCGAACCGCGCATGGGGAATCAGGGCCTGCAATGAAATGCCGCGCTCGCTGTGCAGGGTATCCACCAGCTCGAATTCGTCGCGACTGGCGACGATGCCTTCGGCCAGCGCAAAGCCCAACGCGAAGTCGGCAAGGTCGCACGGTGTCGCCAGCATCACCGCAAACGACACGCCGTTGTAGACCAACGCGACCGGCGCTTCGGCGACGACCGGATCCGACTGCTCGCGACGCGCACCCTCGCCGACCCGCAACACCGTGAACTCGCGGAATCCGGTTTCGCCGGGATCGGAGCGGGCGCGGGGCGGGGCGGCGGACATGCGGCCTACTCTATTGCTTTCGCCTCCGCCGTGCCCAGCACCGCGCCCGGCGGCCGGGCGCGCGGGCGGCGTACCAGCAGTGGATGCGCGAATACTGCGCCGAGGATGATCGCGACACCGCCGTAGAACCAGGCGTCGAGCTGGTGCTGCTCGCCGAGTATGATCACCGCCAGCACGATGGCATACACCGGCTCCAGGTTGGTGGTCAGTTGTACCGTGTAGGCCGTCAGCTTGCGCAGCACCGCCAGCGCCAGCGCGAACGGCAGCAGCGTGCACACGATCGCCAGCAGCAACAGCAGCAGCGTGTCGTGGAGGTCCGGGATCACGAACGATCCATCCGCGTGCCAGAACAGTGTGACGAGGGTCAGGAACAGCGTTCCGGCGCCAAGCTCGATGCCGGTGACCGTGAGCGCACCACCGCGGTCGACCATGCGCTTGTTGCAGGCGCCGAAGGCCGCGACGAATGCCGCTGACAGTACGCCCACCGCGACGCCGATGCGCATCTCGCCCGGTACGCCGCCGACCACCATCGCCACGCCCGGCACCACGGCCACGCCCAGCAGCAGCTCACGTGCGTCGAACTTGCGGCGGGTAACCAGAGGTTCGATCACCGACAGGAAGATCGGTCCCAGCGCGATGCAGGTGGCCGCGACCGAGGCGTTGGCCAGCTTCACTGCCGAATAGAACGTGAGCCAGTGCAGCGAGACCAGCACACCGATCCCGGCAAAGGCCGCCAGGTGCCGGCGCGGCATCATCCGCAGTTCGCGCCAGACCTTGGGCAACAAAAGCAGCGCGAGCGTGACCAGCAGCATGCGCCACCACACCAACTGCAGTGCGGAGAGCGTGATCAGCTTGCCGAGGATGGCGGTACACCCCCACAGCAGGACGCAAAAATGCAGTTGCCAGTGGGCGCGGGTGTTGGAAGACATCGGAGTGGTGGGCGGAAAAAGGGAACGGACGGCGTGTTGCACGCCGTCCGTCAGTCAATTCTGGCACAACTTGGCCGACACACCAGCGCTGTCGGCGGTGGTCGTGGTGGCAGGCCGCTTTAGATTGCTTCGGGATTCTGGACGATGATCTCGATCGCCAGCCGCAGATAGCGCCGGGCATACACCGGGCCGTGTCGTGCGAACACGCGCCTGGCCCGTTCAACCGCTTCGTCATCCGGTGCGTAGGCATACAGGAATGCTCCGCCGGTTTGCGCAAAAGCTGCGTCTTCATCAACGAAGTCGCTTTCGGTGCCGGCGAATTGAGCCAGTTGCCGCTTCACGCGCTCAATCCAGTTCGCGTCTTCTTCGCGGGCTTCGATTCTGCCCAGGACGAAATCGCCGTCGAGCACGCGCACGTCGTCGTCGGCGAAACCATTCTTCCGGCATGCCTTTGCGGCCGCGTCGGCATCGGCCCGGGTGGGGTACGCCGCGACGATGTAGTGCGTGGGGTAGAAGGTGGCCAGCGAGGTGCCGCCCTTCTTGAAGAATTCCTCTTGCTCGTCCATGGCATCGCACTCCAAGTGATCAGACATGGATGCTAGCGCGCAAGGGTTACCGTAGCGTCAATGCGGTTGTGTTGCGTTCAGGGGCGCGACGCACGGGCGACGTACTTTGCCGCAGTCACCCGGGGCTGTGGCATGGCCCCGGCGATGCCAAGGGCCACCAGGGATGGCTGGCGCTTACACGCCGGTCATCGCGTCGTCGTCCGCCCAATGCTCGTGGAGATGGTCGATCACCCGCTGTCCGCGCAGCCGGAACGCGTGCGCCAGCCACATGATCAGGCCCGAGAAGATCGCGATCACGAGCAGGCCGGAGCCCATGCCCAGCATCCCGAGGTTGCCGGCCTGCTTGCCCATTTCCGGATACCGGCCCAACCAGCTGATCAGCGCCAGCCCGCCCAGCCACGGCAACACCCAGAATCCGGCGCGGAAATCCAGCCGCGGGGTGTGCTTGCCTTGCACGCCTTCGTGGACAGCGAGCAAGACCAATCCCAGCACCACGGCCAGCATCAGTTTCCAGACCACGTCCCAGCCGGACCAGAACACGATCAGATTGGATGACAGGAATGCGAGATAGGGAATGATCCAGCCGCCGGCGAGCCGGAACGGCCGTTTTTGTTCCGGCAACTCCGCGCGCAGCGCCATCATCACTAGCGGCCCGGAACCGAACGACAGCACCGTGGCCGAGGTCACGAAGCCGACCAGTTTCTGCCAGCCCGGGAACGGCAGGAAGAAGATCAATCCCACGATGAAGGCCAGGATCACGCTGACCCAGGGCACGCCGCGTTCGCTGACCTTGGCCAGCACCTTGGGCGCATTGCCGTTGCGGCCCATCGCGTAGGACAGTCGGGCGGTGACGGTGGTGTAGATCAGGCCGGTGTCGGCGGGCGACACGAAGGCGTCGATGTACAGCAACAGCGCCAGCCAGGTCATGCCCAGCGTCATCGCCAGCGTCGCCAGCGGGCCGAAGGCCAGCGCCCGCCCCTCGATGCCGCCCGAGAAGGTGGTGCCGATGTGTTCCCAACCGTTCGCGAGCGCCGAACTCGGCAGCGCTCCGATGAACGCGACCTGCAGCAGGATGTAGATGGCGCCGCAAATCAGCAGCGAGCCGAGCACCGCGATCGGCACGTTGCGCTGGGGGTTGTTGGTTTCACCGGCCAGTTCCACACCCTGGCGGAAACCGAGGTAGGAGAACACGATGCCGGCAGTGGCGATGGCCGAGAACACCCCGTGCCAGCCGAATGGCAGGAAACCGCCTTGCGCGGGGTGGCTGAAGTGGCCCATTTTGAAATCGGCCGAAAGGAACGCCACGATCACGATGACAATGATGGCGAGCTTCCACCACACCAGCGCGTTGTTGAGCCGCGCGAACCAGCGGATGCCGATCACGTTGATCAGGCTGAACAGGAACATCAACCCGGCTGCGACGAAATAGCCGGGCGTGGTGAGCACCGCCACGCCGTCCTGCAAGTGTTGCAGCCAGGGCACGTAGTTGGATCCGTATTGCAGCGCTGCCAGCACCTCGATCGGTGCGGTGGAGGCCGCGGCCAGCCAGGTGATCCAGCCGGTGGTGTAGCTGGCGAATGATCCGAACGCGAAATGCGGGAACCGCACCACGCCGCCGGAAACCGGAAACATCGTGCCCAGTTCCGAGTAGGTCAGGCCGATGAAACCGATCATGATCGCGCCGAAGGTCCACGACAGGATCGAAGCGGGCCCGGCCTGCTCGGCTGCGTACATGGCCCCGAACAACCAGCCCGAACCGATGACCGAACCGACCGCGGTGAACAGCAGACCGATGGTGCCGATGTGTCGCTTCAGACGGCGATCGTCGCCGGCGCCGGACGGAATCTCGGTGGATGACATGGCAGCCCCTCGTGCTAGCGTGGATCGACGCGCGCCCGCTGCGACGCGCCCGGTACCGGCCGATCATCGGGGGGACAGGACGTCAGTGCAACCTTTCTCTACACGGTGCATGGCGGCGCACTTGCGTGCCAGCGCCGTTTGCCGCAAAGATTGCCGGCACGGCGTCGCGGGCGCCAGCGGGGACAGGAGCTTGTCATGCTGTGGAGAAAGGGCCGGTCCAGCGACAACGTGGAAGAAGCCAGCGGCGGGGGTGGCGGCGGTGGCGGTGGTTTTGGTCGCATCCATTTGGGCCTCGGGGGCACCATCATCGCGATCATCATCGCGCTGATCTTCCCGTCGACCCGCGGCATCATTTTCGGGTTGCTCGGTGGCGGCGGCGGGATGACGGCATCCGATACGCCGGCGCAAATCCAGAAAGCCGACAGCAGCGACCCGCAGGTCGAGTTCGTCAGCAAGGTGCTCGGCAGCACCGAAGACGTATGGGGCGCATACTTCCAGCAACTGGGCAAGCAATATGTCGAGCCCAAGCTGGTGTTGTTCCATGGCCAGGTGAACACCGCTTGCGGCGGCGCTTCGGCGGCGGTCGGGCCGTTCTACTGCCCCGGCGACAAGCGCGTGTATCTCGATCTCGATTTCTTCCAGGAAATGTCCACGCAGTTCCATTCCAACGCCGATTTCGCGCGCGCCTACGTGATCGCGCACGAGATCGGCCATCACGTGCAGGACCAGCTCGGCATCATGGACAAGGAAAAGCAGCTGGAAGCGCAGGGCGAACCGATGAAGGGCGCGACGGGCTTGTCGGTGCGGCTGGAGTTGCAGGCCGACTGTTTCGCCGGCGTGTGGGCCAACCGCTCGCAACAACAATTGCAGTGGCTGCAGGCGGGCGACGTGCAAAGTGCATTGGGATTGGCGTCAGCAATCGGCGACAACGCCTTGCAGCAAGCGGCGCGCGGAACCGTGGTACCCGATTCCTTCACCCACGGCACCTCCGAGCAACGCGTGCGCTGGTTCCAGACGGGGTTCAAGGCCGGCGACATCAACGCCTGCGACACCTTCAGCGCGCAGACGTTGTAAACGGATCCATCCTGCATCCGTTCAGGTCGCGCGTGCCGCCGCACGGAAGGCGCGGGCGTGCGTTGCGGAGCCCTGGAGCGCCGTACCCGCTACGATGAGAAACCGTCACGGGCAGAATTTCGGCCGCCTGCGTGCAGACCGTCACGTTGCGCCTTTCGCACGCAAAAAACAAGACGTGTCAAACGCGATTCGTGCGCTAAGATCGGGCCATGGAATCATTGCTGGCCCGCCCCGAAATTCGCCGTCCGACGCGCTCGTTCGCGGCGGCGATGCTGCCCAACCGGCTTGAGTGGTTGATGGGGCTGTACAGCGAGAACCACCAGCGCCTCGCGCGCCTGTTCGCGCCGCAGCGGTTGGCGGAGGGCGAGTACCAGTCCAGCGTTGGTGATGGCCTCGACGTGTGCTTGTCTCTGCAGTCGCGGCATCCGTACACCATCGAGATTGGTTTGAGTTACGCGATGGTTGATGCCGGCACCGGCAACCCCGCGCCTTCGGCGCAACTGCGCAGTTACCTCGACGCGCGCATGACCGAGGCGTTGCATTGCGAACCGGGCCGCGATCTGTGGCAGGTACTTGGCCCGTTTGCGCCCGCGCGCAACGTGATGCAACACCGCCTGCGCATGAACGCGTTCCTCAACCGCTGGCTGGAATACCTTGGCGAGCAAGGGCATTCGCTGGCAACGCTCGAGCGCGTTCCGGCGGTCGTGGCGTAGCATGGTGCTGCGTGTGCCCGGGTTCGGTCCCCGCGGCTTCCAATTTGTCCTGGCGTCATTTCACTCGCTTGTGGCGATTCGCGGCTGATGAAAACACTCCCTCTCCCCCGCGAACGGCGCGGTGGAGAGGGCTTTATCTTCGCGCCGCGTGGGATAGTAAGTGCAGCCTCGGAGTCAGTCCCGATGCGCGGCGTTGCGGTCGCGGCCCGCACCGAACTTGCGGTCCAGCCCGCCCAGCAATTTCTTCATGAAGCGCGTGGTGGTGCCGCGTTGGGTCTTGCGCAGCTTTTCTTCCTCGCTGGTCAGCCACGCAACCTGGATGACGCGGCGTTCGCCCTCGTACGGCAAGTGCCCGTGGAAGGAATTGTCGGCGCGCTTGAAGACCACGAACTCGCCGTACAACGGCTTCACTTCCGGCGCGATCGCGGTGTCGATGTCGTCGATTTTCGCGAGGAAGCGCAGGCAGCCATCACTGGTGTCGTGCCAGCTGGGATTCAAATAGATCAGCGCCGTGGCGACCTTCGACTTGCTGTCGGTGTGGATGGTGCCGTGGCGCTTGTTCAAGTGCCGGCAGATTGTCACCAGGGTGGGATACTGGCCGAGGTTGTCGATATCGAGTTTGGCGCCGACCGCGCTGGCAAACGCCGGTGACGTCACGGCGTTGACCAGTTCGCGAATCGCCGGCCCGCATTCTTCTTCGTGGTAGGGAAAAAACCCTGCGCCCGAGTACTTCGGGAAGTCGCGGTCGAGATCCGCACGTGCATGCTCGGGCAGTTGCCCGTGCGCGATCAGGAACGAGAACGGCTCCTTGCCGATCAGCGTGTCCGGGCGGTCGAGGCGGGCGGGGTCGAGCAGGGCAGCAGCAGGCATGAACGTTTCCTTGCGGTGTGCGGATTGTATCGCCGCTCCCCCAGCGGACCGTGAATGCCGGGAACAGTTCTGCTAACATTGCGTCTTGCCTGAATACCCTTTCCCCAAGCCCGCTGTTGCGCGGCTTGTGGGTCACCTTGTATCTGGAGTTTGCCGATGCGCACGCCCGCCTTGCTCGCCCTCGCCGACGGAACCCTGTTTCACGGCGAGGCCGTCGGGGCGGCAGGAAACACGGTCGGCGAAGTGGTTTTCAACACCGCGATGACGGGCTATCAGGAAATCCTGACCGACCCGTCGTACCTGCGCCAGATCGTCACCTTGACCGCGCCGCACGTCGGCAACACCGGTTGCAATCCGGTGGACGAGGAATCGACCCAGGTGCAGGCCGCGGGTCTGATCGTGCGCGACGTGCCGCGGCTGGCATCGAATTGGCGCAGCTCCGAATCGCTGCCGGATTACCTGCAACGCCACAACGTGGTTGCGATCGCAGGCATCGATACGCGCAAACTCACGCGCATCCTGCGGGACAAGGGCGCGCAGCACGGTTGCATCGTCGCCGGCGACGCGATCGGCGCGGACGCCGCGGTCGCGAAGGCGCGGGCGTTTCCGGGCCTGAACGGCATGGATCTGGCCAAGGTCGCCAGCATCCGCGAAGCGCAGGCGTGGCACGCGGGTACCTACGATCTCGACGCGCAGGCTTTCCGCCAGCCTGCGAAAAAATTCAAGGTCGTGGCTTACGATTTCGGCGTGAAGCAGAACATTTTGCGGCTCGCGGCGGAGCAGGGTTGCGCCATCACCCTGGTGCCGGCGCAGACACCCGCGGCCGAAGTGCTGGCGATGAAACCCGATGGCGTGCTGTTGTCCAATGGCCCCGGCGATCCGGCTGCCTGTGACTATGCGATTACCGCGACGCGCGAATTCCTCGACGCAAAGATCCCCCTGTTCGGCATTTGCCTTGGCCACCAGCTGATGGGCCTCGCGCTCGGCGCGAAGACGCTGAAGATGCCGTTTGGCCACCACGGCGCGAATCATCCGGTGAAAGACCTCGACGATGGGCGCGTGCTGATCACCTCGCAAAACCACGGCTTTGCCGTCGATCCGGCAACCCTGCCAGCCAACACCCGCGTCACGCACGTGTCGCTGTTTGATGGCTCCTTGCAGGGCTTCGCGTTGACCGACCGGCCCGCGTTCTGTTTCCAGGGCCACCCCGAGGCGAGCCCGGGGCCGCATGACATCCGATATCTTTTCGAACGATTTGCCGCGTTGATGCACGCCTGCGCTGCGAGTCATGCGTAACATGAGCAGGATTCTCTACCGCGCGACCGCAGCCGACGGCAATGGTGTCACCGATTTCGTCGAAGCAGGTAGCGCCGCCGAGGCCATGCGGCTGCTCATTGATCGAGGGCTGAATGACGTCGTCCTCCTGCAGTCGCCGGGTCTGGCTACGTTCAATGAGACTCCGCCAGGGCTGACACCCGAGCAGCATGCTCGCTTGCGGGTCGAAGTCATGGCGAAGCCGGGGTTGGTTGCTGCCATGCGCAGGGTGGCAACAAGGAACGTTTTCCCGCTGGCGCTGTGCGTGGCGGTGCTGTGCGCAGGCGCTTGGTTGCACGAGGCTTCGCTGGTTGTCGCCGGCCTGGCGCTGTTCGCGTACCCGTTTGCGATGCTGTTCTGGAAGCGCCGCCACCTGAGCCATTACCAGAGGCTGGCCAAGGCCTATGCGCTCGGTCATTGGGATGAGGTCCGTCGGCTTGCGCCCAAGGTGAAACAGGCCAGTTCAAATGCGTTGCTGCCGTGGGACGTCGATGTACGCTTGGCTTGCATCGAGGCCCTTGAAGGCCACCTCGAAGCCGCTCTGGCCAGCCTCGAAGCTTGGCGGGAGCCAATGACCGCAAAGGCAGCGGGAATGTTCGAGGCACGCCTGGCAAGCGTTTACTTCGCTGCCAGGGACTACGATGGCTACCAACGATTGATGGACGAGGCCGCAGAACTCAGCGGCAACGATCCATCACGGCTTGTGGACGTCGCCATGGCCCATGCAAAGTTCGGTGACTTGCACCACGCGCAGGCCATTTTGGCTGGCATTGACACATCTCTGTTGCCGCCGGTTGCGCAGCCGTTCGTACGCTTCGTGAATGGCGTGATCCTTCTTCGCGATAATCGGCCGGATGTCGCGTTGCAAGACTTGCAGGCTGCACGGGACGAGTTCCTCAGGATGTCGCTCAAATCGCCGTCAGCATGGGCTGCAATGGCGGCAGCTTCGGGTTACCTCGCGTTGGCACTGGCCCGTTGCGACAAGCCAGAGTTGGCGCAGCAGGTGGTCGCCGACGTGCTGCCCATGCTGCGCGTGCACGGCGAGAAACCACTGATCGACATGCTGCAATCCGAAGTTCTGCAACCTGCCGCCTGACTCTCACGGGAATTCCGATGCCCAAACGCACCGACATCAAGACTGTCCTGATCATTGGCGCTGGCCCAATCGTGATCGGCCAGGCCTGCGAGTTCGATTACTCCGGCGCGCAGGCGTGCAAGGCCCTGCGCGAGGAAGGCTTTCGCGTGGTGCTGGTCAATTCGAACCCGGCCACGATCATGACCGATCCGGAGATGGCCGACCGCGTCTACATCGAGCCGATCAACTGGCAGACGGTCGAGCGCATCATCGAGAAGGAAAAGCCGGACGCGCTGCTGCCGACCATGGGCGGCCAGACCGCGCTCAATTGCGCGCTCGACCTTGCCGACCACGGTGTGCTTGAAAAGCACGGCATCGAACTGATCGGTGCTTCGCGCGATGCGATCCGGATGGCCGAGGATCGCGAATTGTTCCGCAACGCGATGGACGAAATCGGATTGGCGTCGCCGCGGTCGGCGATTGCGCGGACCATGGACGAAGCGCGGGAAGGGCAGGTGGCGCTCGGCTTTCCATGCATCATCCGCCCGAGCTTCACACTTGGCGGCACCGGCGGCGGCATCGCCTACAACGTCGAGGAATTCGAGAAGATCGTCTCGCGTGGGCTGGAGCTGTCACCGACGCATGAAGTGCTGATCGACGAATCGGTGCTGGGCTGGAAGGAATTCGAGATGGAAGTGGTCCGCGACAAGGCGGACAACTGCATCATCGTGTGCGCGATCGAGAATGTGGATCCGATGGGCGTGCACACCGGTGACTCGATCACGGTGGCGCCCGCGCTCACCCTGACCGACAAGGAATACCAGCGCCTGCGCGACTACTCGATCGCGGTGCTGCGCAAGATCGGCGTCGATACCGGCGGCAGCAATGTGCAGTTCGGCGTGAATCCGGCCGACGGCAAGGTCGTGGTGATCGAGATGAATCCGCGCGTATCGCGCTCCTCGGCACTGGCGTCGAAGGCCACTGGTTTCCCGATCGCGAAAGTGGCCGCCAAGCTCGCGGTCGGTTACACGCTGGATGAATTGAAGAACGAAATCACGGGTGGCAAGACGCCCGCATCGTTCGAGCCGTCGATCGACTACATCGTTACCAAGATTCCGCGATTCGCGTTCGAGAAATTCCCGGCTGCCGATCCGCACCTCACCACCCAGATGAAATCGGTCGGTGAGGTGATGGCGATGGGCCGCACCTTCTCCGAGTCGTTGCAGAAGGCTTTGCGCGGCCTCGAAACGGGCCACGACGGACTGAACCGTGGCGGCATCGACTGGACGACCTCCGAGGGCATGGAGTCGCTGAAGCGCGAGTTGCGCCAGCCCGGCCCCGAGCGGATTTTCCACGTCGGCGACGCCTTCCGCGCGGGTCTCTCGCTGGACGACGTGCACGCACTTTCGAAGATCGATCCGTGGTTCCTCGCCGCGATCGAGGACATCATCGCCGCCGAGGCCGACGTGCGCGCGGGCGGCATGCGCGTGCTGGACGCGTCGCGCATGCGCGAGTTGAAGCGCATGGGGTTTTCCGACAAACGCCTCGCCACGCTGCTGCAGTCGGACGAGCTCGCGGTACGCCACTTGCGCCACACGCTGGGCGTGCGTCCGGTATACAAGCGCGTGGATTCGTGCGCGGCCGAATTCGCGACCAACACCGCGTACATGTACTCGGCCTATGAGGAAGAATGCGAGGCCCATCCGTCGGATCGCAAGAAGATCATGGTGCTCGGCGGCGGCCCCAACCGGATCGGGCAGGGCATCGAGTTCGACTATTGCTGCGTGCACGCGGCGCTGGCGCTGCGCGAAGACGGCTTCGAGACCATCATGGTCAACTGCAACCCGGAAACCGTCTCGACCGACTACGACACTTCCGATCGCCTGTATTTCGAGCCGGTGACGCTCGAAGACGTGCTCGAGATCGTGGACAAGGAAAAGCCCACCGGCGTTATCGTGCAGTACGGCGGCCAGACCCCGCTGAAACTTGCGCGCGCACTTGAAGCCGCAGGCGTGCCGATCATCGGTACCTCATCCGATTCGATCGACCTTGCCGAGGACCGCGAGCGGTTCCTGAAACTCATCGACAAGCTTGGCCTGCGCCAGCCGCCCAACCGCATCGCGCACACCGCCGAGGAGGCGATGGTGCTGGCGCGCGAACTTGGTTATCCACTGATCGTGCGTCCCAGCTACGTGCTGGGCGGTCGCGCCATGGAAGTGGTGCACGCCGACGAAGACCTGGCCCGTTACATTCGCGCCGCGGTGCAGGTATCGGAATCCTCGCCCGTGCTGCTGGACCGTTTCCTCGACAACGCCGTGGAAGTCGACGTGGACGTGATCGCCGACGCCGATGGTGCGGTGCTGATCGGCGGCATCATGCAGCACATCGAGGAAGCCGGCGTGCACTCGGGCGATTCCTCGTGCTCGTTGCCGCCGTATTCGCTGTCGCCGGCGATCCAGGATGAGCTGCGCCGCCAGGTGACGTTGCTGGCTCGTGAGCTTGGCGTGGTCGGCCTGATGAACACCCAGTTCGCGATCCAGGGCGACGACGTCTACATCCTGGAAGTGAACCCGCGCGCGTCGCGCACCGTGCCTTTTGTTTCCAAGGCCACCGGGCGGCCGTTGGCGAAGATCGCCGCGCGTTGCATGGCTGGCAAGACCTTGGCCGAGCAGGGCGCGACCATTGAACGCGTACCGAATTATTGGGCGGTGAAGGAAGCGATCTTCCCGTTCCTGAAGTTCCAGAACGTCGACCCCATCCTCGGCCCGGAGATGCGCTCGACCGGTGAGGTGATGGGCGTGGGCCGCAGCTTCGGCGAAGCCTTCGCGCGTGGCCACGAAGCCGCGCAAATCGCGCCCCCGGTGCCGGGTGGCAAGATCTTCCTGTCCGTGCGCGACGCCGACAAGCCGCGCCTGCTGGAAGTCGCGCGTGACATGATCAAGCGCGGTTTCCCGTTGATCGCGACCGGTGGTACCTGTGCGTTCCTGAGCGAACACGGCGTGGAATGCGAACGCGTCAACAAGGTACTGGAAGGGCGTCCACACATCGTCGATGCGATCAAGAACGGCGAGATCGCCTACATCGTCAACACCACCGAAGGCCGGCAGGCGATCACCGACTCGTTTTCGATCCGGCGCTCGGCGTTGCAGCAGCACGTCACCTATTCGACCACGGTCGCCGGTGCCGCGGCACTGTTGCATTCGCTGGATTTCCGCACGCACGTCACCGTGGTCAGCCTGCAGGAATTGCACGCCGAACTGGCCGAGCGCGAAGCGGCTGCCGCAGAAGGCAAGGTTGTCGCAGCGTAGGCAAGTCGCGCATTCACCCCCATCACTGTCTGGCGTGGTCGCATGACCGCGCTGGTCCACCACCAGAGGAGTCCCGCCATGCAGCGAGCCCCCATGACCAAAGCCGGTTCCGAACGCCTGCGCAAGGAACTGGAGCGCCTGAAATCCGTTGACCGTCCGCGGGTCATCGCCGCGATCGCCGAAGCGCGCGCGCACGGTGACCTCAAGGAAAACGCCGAGTACCATGCTGCACGCGAGCAGCAGGGTTTCATCGAAGGCCGCATCGGCCAGATCGAGGCCGCGCTTTCCACCGCGCAGATCATCGACTCCGCCACCTTGAATGCGGGCGGCAAGGTGGTGTTCGGCGCGGTGGTGGATCTCGAGGATTCCGACAGCGGCGATGCCGTCACCTACCAGATCGTCGGCGACATCGAGGCCGACATCAAGCAGGGCCTGATCGCGGTGTCCTCGCCGATCGCGCGCGCGATGATCGGCAAACACGAGGGCGACAGCTTCGGATTCGATGCCCCGGCGGGCGAGCGCAACTACGAGATCACGGGCGTGCGCTACGGATGATTGCATTCCGCGACTTCGCCTTGCGCCGCGGCGGACGCCTGCTGCTCGAAGGCGTCGATGCGGTACTGCACGATGGCTGGAAGATCGGCGTGGCTGGCCGCAACGGCAGCGGCAAGTCGAGTCTGTTCGCGGCGATCCTCGGTGGCGTCGAGGCCGATGCCGGCGCGCTGGACGTACCGGCCGGGTTGCGGATCGGAGCGGTCGCGCAGGAGACGCCGGCACTACCGGATCCCGCGATCGACTATGTGCTCGGCGGTGACACCGAGCTGGCGTCGGCGCTCGGCGATGAAGCCCGCGCGCAGGCCGCGGGTGACCACGCCGGCGTAGCTGATGCCCACCATCGGATTGACGCAATGGGGGGTTACGACGGCCGTGCGCGCGCTGGCAAGCTGCTGCATGGACTGGGCTTCAAGGCGGATGAGCATGACAAGCCGGTGGCCGCGTTTTCCGGCGGTTGGCGTGGACGCCTGAACCTGGCGCGCGCGTTGATGGCGCCGTCTGACCTGTTGCTGCTGGATGAGCCCACCAACCATCTCGACCTCGATGCCGTCATCTGGCTGGAACAATGGCTGCGGCGTTACCCGCGCACGCTGATGGTAATCTCTCACGACCGCGAGTTCCTGGACGGCACGGTCGACCATGTACTGCATCTCGAACAGGGCCGCGCGCGTTTGTACACCGGCAACTACAGCGATTTCGAGCGTCAGCGTGCCGAGCGCCTGCACCAGCAACAGGCCACTTACGTGAAGGAACAGGCCGAGCGCGCGCACCTGCAATCCTTCATTGACCGTTTCCGTGCGCAGGCCACCAAGGCCCGCCAGGCGCAGGCGCGTGTCAAGCGTCTGGAGAAACTCGCCGGCACCGAAGCGGTGCGCATCGAACGCGCATTCTCGTTTGCGTTCCCCGTGCCGGAACGCGTGCCGCAATCGATGCTGCAGCTGAAGCATGGCGACGCGGGTTATACGGGTGCCCCAAGAGAGAACGTGGTCGCGACCGGACGTGTGAAGTCGGGCGCCGGCACGCACGCTCCTGCAGGCGATGGATGCGACACCGTCGTGCTTGCCGATGTCCGTTTCAGCGTGGAAGCCGGCGATCGCATCGGCTTGCTCGGCCCGAACGGCGCGGGCAAATCGACACTGGTCAAGACCCTGGTCGGCGAGTTGCCGCTGCTAGCGGGCGAACGCACTGCGCACAAGGATCTGGTGATCGGCTATTTCGCCCAACACACGGTGGAAAGCCTGCGCGCGGGCGAGACACCTTTCGAGCATTTGCGTGAACTTGCCCCCGACGCGCCGGCGCAGAGCCTGCGCGACTGGCTGGGGCAGTGGCACTTTGCCGGTGACCGCGCGTTCGAGCCGGTCGACGGGTTTTCCGGAGGTGAACGCGCGCGCCTGGCGCTGGCCTTGATTGCGTGGCGCAAGCCCAACCTGCTGGTGCTGGACGAACCGACCAACCATCTTGACCTCGACATGCGCGAAGCGCTGGCCGATGCCTTGAACGATTACCCCGGTGCGCTGGTGCTGGTGGCGCACGATCGACACTTGCTTGGACTTGTTTGCGACAGCTTCTGGCGCGTTGCCGATGGCCACGTCGACGCGTTCGATGGTGATCTCGACGATTACGCGCGCTGGTTGCGTGGGCGCGGCAGCGAGTCGACCGCACGCAACGATTCCGCAGCGAACGCAGCGAGCACGTCCAATCCACGCGAGCGGCGCCGGGAAGCTGCGGCCGAGCGTGAGCGCGGCCGGGCCTTGCGCAAGCGCATCGGGAAAATCGAGGTGCGCATGGCGGCGATCGACACCGAGCTGTCGGCGTTGACGGAGCGCCTCGGTGATCCCGCGGTCTACGGAGGCCCCACCGCCACGCTTGCCGACATCGGCCGCAAGCAGAATGCGCTGCGTGACGAAAAGGCTGCGCTCGAAGCAGAATGGCTGCAGTTGTTCGAGGAACTGGACGCTGCCGCATGAGCACCTTGCATGTCTTGCTGCCGCCGCTCGCGCAAATGCGTCGCGATGCGGCGTTCAGTGCGTGGCTGGCGCATGGCGACAGCTTGGCCAGCGCGGTCGATGCGCGCGAGTCAAGCGTGCGCACGCTGTTTCGATTCGCCGGCGCGACCGTGCCGGTCGCTGCGTTGCGGCATCACGCCGTCGCCGATGATGCGCACAACGGCGCCTGGCTGGCCGCCGATCCTGCCTACGTTCGCAGCGAGGCGGCAGGCGCGCGCCTGCTGGCATGCCCGGTTGCAGACTTGACGACGGAGGAAGCCGCGCAACTCGTCGACGCGTTGCGCCCGTTGTTCGGCGATGCCGGCATGCCGCTCGCGCTCGACACTCCATCGGCGTGGTGCCTGCGTCGGGCGAGTGGTGCACCGGCAGTCCGGTTCACGCCGCCTGCGTCTGCCCTGGGCGTCGATCTGCTTGAGTGCCTGCCCGAAGGTGACGCTGGCCGTTCTTGGCGGCGCCTGTTCAACGAAGCGCAGGTCATCCTGCACGCGCACCCCGTCAATGCTGCGCGCGTCGCGGCTGGCAAGGTGCCGGTGAATGCGCTGTGGTTCTGGGGTGCCGGTGCCCTGCCGGGCCCGGTTGCCACCGAATTGAAGTTCATTGCCAGCGCGGATGCCGTCGTGCGCGGGCTTGCTAAGGTAGTCGGAATCGCTTGCGTCGATCCGGCAGACATCGCAGGGCAAGGCCTTGATGCTTGCGGCAAGGCTGGCGACGCACTGCTGGACCTTGGCATGGACGACCAGGTTGACTTCGCCGCGGCCTGGTTGCCCATGTTCAGAAGTTGGCTGCGCAAGCGCCGTTTCGATGCGATTGAGATGGCGTTCGCGGATGGCGAGCGGCGGCGCGTGCGCCACATCCACCGCCTGCGGTTCTGGCGACACGCGTGACGGTTGCAGCGAAAACGCTCAAGCTGCGGCGGCGCGAAATGCCGTGCCCGCCGCATGATTGGCCCGCAAGCGTGCATCCCGTGTTGCAACGCGTGTATGCAGCGCGTGGCGTAACCTGTCCCGACGAAGCCGGGTTGCGGCTCGATGGCCTGCTGCGGCCGGATGCGCTTGGCGGGATCGAACACGCAGTGGGCTTGCTGGTCGCTGCGATCCATGCGAACCAGCAGATCCTCGTGGCTGGCGACTACGACTGCGATGGCGCGACCGGTTGCGCCGTCGCGGTGCGTGGCCTGCGCATGCTGGGTGCACGTCATGCCGGCTACGTGGTGCCCGATCGTGCGGTGCATGGTTACGGCCTCACGCCCGCACTGGTCGCAACGATGCAGCCGGCGCCGCAGCTCATCGTCACCGTCGACAACGGCATTGCTTCGTTCGCGGGTGTTGCAGCGGCGAAGGCGCGCGGCTGCAAGGTCATCGTCACCGACCATCATCTGCCCGGGCCGGCGTTGCCTGCGGCCGATGCGATCGTGAATCCCAACGCCACCGGAGGTGCTTTCGCGAGCAAGGCGCTGTGCGGCGTCGGCGTGATGTTCTATCTGTTGCTGGCCTTGCGCGCGGCACTCGGCAAGCGCAACGAGGTTGATCTCACGCCACTGCTGGATCTGGTCGCGCTCGGTACGGTTGCCGACCTGGTGCCGCTTGATCGCAACAACCGTGCATTGGTGGAGGGCGGCTTGCGGCAGATTCGCGCGGGGCAGGGACACGCCGGCATTGCGGCCCTGTTCGGGATTGCCGGGCGTGGCGTGCGCAACGCGACCGCCAGTGATCTTGGCTTTGCAATCGGTCCGCGCATCAACGCCGCCGGGCGCCTGGAGGACATGACCATCGGGGTGGAGTGCCTGCTCGCGGACGACGCGACGCGTGCGCAAGCATTGGCGGGAATGTTGAACGAGATCAACCTGCAGCGCCGCGACCTGCAGGCGTCGATGGTCGAGGCTGCCGTGTCCAGCCTCGATCAACTGTCAGTCGACGACGCGGTTGGCGTGTCGTTGTTCAATCCCGCATGGCACCACGGCGTGGTCGGACTGGTTGCGGCAAAAGTGAAGGAGCGTTTGCACCGGCCGGTGGTGGCGTTCGCGCCCGCGGGTGACGACTCGGATGCGCTGCGCGGCTCGGCGCGCTCGGTGCCGGGATTCCATGTGCGCGACGCGCTGGCGGAGGTCGATGCGCGCTGCCCGGGCCTGATCGAGCGCTTCGGCGGCCATGCGATGGCGGCAGGCCTGAGCCTGCGACTCGACAACTACGTGCGGTTCGCGGAAACCTTCGATGCCGTGGTGCGCGAACGCATCCAGCCCGACGCGTTGCAACCGGTGTTGCTGAGTGATGGCGAACTTGAACCCACCGGTTTCGCGCTGGAATTGGCGCGCCAATTGCGCACCGCCGGACCATGGGGACAGGGCTTTCCGGTGCCGATCTTCGACAACGTGTTCGAGTGTGTGTCGCAAAAGACCATGGGCGCGAATGGCAACCACCGTCGGCTGCAACTGCGCGATCCACACGGTGGTGGCGTGCACGAGGCAGTGTATTTCAATGTCGAAGGGGACGTCGCGCAAAGCGCGCCCTTGCGCGTCGCCTATGAGTTGCAGGTCAACGAATGGCGCGGGCGTGACTCTTTGCAATTGCTGGTGCGCCACACCGAAACCGTCGACGCCTGATACGGGCTGCCGTCCAGAAAAACCGGCGCCGGAAGCACTGCTGCGGACGCGAGAAAGATAGTCGGGGTCGTGGTGAACGTCCATGTTGTTCGCTACTGCTTGTCGTGCAGCATCGTCAACACCGCCCCGGTACGCAAGTTGTGTACCGTCATCCGCATGACCCTTCCGCCCGGCAGGACCGTTACGGTTCTGACGAGCGTGATCTTGCCATGCTTCATGAACGTTTCACGCAAACCGTGTTTCCCGGCGCGCTGCACCGATACCGTGGTGTGTTGCGCGCCGCGGTACTTGAACGGTACGGCGCGGCCGCCGATCGTGGCGGTGAACTTTTCATGCGTTCCCCCGATGCCCACGGTAACTGTGTCTCCGAGCACCTCCAGTTCGATGACGTCCGTGGGGTCGGTCAGGCGTTCGTAATGATCAAACGTCCACGTTCCCGCAACCGGGTATTGACCGGGTGCCCTCGCGCCGACCCGCCGCATGACGTAGACACCGCTCCGTGGCCGCGTGCCACTGTCTGCGAAAGTGACCGTGCAGTACCGGCCATCCGCCGCCGCGGTGTCGGTAGACGTCGACACGACCTTGCCGGACTTCTTGCCGATGACCCTGATGACGTGATCGTCGACGACGTCGACCGCGAGCGTATCGATATCGGAATCGCCGACAACCACGTGGTCCACGCCATCGGCCTTGACGCTGACGATGGATGCATTGCACCCCTCGCACTGGTACATGCCATTTTGGAGCGAAATGACGGTGTGTGCGCCGTGGGAAATGCGCAGCGTTGGCGGATCGAGTCCCCATTCACCATCGAACTCGCCATGCGCCAACGCACAGGGCGGCAGCAGCAATGTGGCGATCAAGCAGGCGACGAGCGCGTGTTTCATCGCGACGTCTGCGGAGCACCGGCTCGCAGAGTTGCCATCAACGCTTGCGCGCCAAGGTAAGCCCGTCGCCGATCGGCAGCATGGCGATGTCGATGCGTTCATCCGCGTGCAGCTTTTCGTTGAGTGCCTGCAACGCGCGGGTGTCGTCGTCTTCGGCCGGCCTTGCCACGGCGCCGCCCCAAAGGGTGTTGTCGAAGCCGATCAGGCCGCCTTGGCGCAACAACTTGAGGCAACGTTCGTAATAGCCATCGTAGGCTGCCTTGTCGGCGTCGATGAAGGCGAAATCGTAGTGGCCGGCTTGCCCTGCGGCGAGCCGCGCATCCAGCGTTCCAGCGGCGGGCGCAATCACCAACTCGATCTTGTCCGCTACGCCCGCGCGCTGCCAGAACGGCTTGCCGACTGCGGTGTATTCCTCGCTCACGTCGCAGGCGAGGATCCGGCCGTCGGGCGGCAGTGCAAGGGCGACCGTCAATGCGCTGTAACCGGTGAAGGTGCCGATTTCGATGCAGCGCCGCGCGCCGATCAGTTTCACCAACAGCTGCATGAACTGGCCCTGCTCGGGCGAAATCTGCATGCCGCCGAGTGGATGCGCACGCGTGGCTGCGCGCAGCGCTGTTTGTTCCGGATGCTCGCGCAGCGAGTGCGCCAACAAGTA
>DASSNC010000117.1:0-14743 GCA_035688305.1 Rhodanobacteraceae bacterium | reverse complement strand
ATGGCGAAGGCGATGAACCGGCCCATCTCCGGCGTGCTGTTCGGCAGCTTCGGCCCGGGCGGGGAGCAGCAGGAGATCACCGGCGCGCAAAAGCCCATCGAGGCCGGCGACGTCGCCGCGATGATGGCCTACGCCGAACGCGTAGTGATCGTGCCCGGCTACGGCATGGCGGTGGCGCAGGCGCAGCACAAGGTATGGGAGCTCACCCAGCAGCTGATGAAGCGCGGCGTGAAGGTGAAGTTCGCGATCCATCCGGTCGCCGGGCGCATGCCGGGGCACATGAACGTGCTGCTGGCGGAGGCGGGCGTGCCCTACGACCTGATCGCGGACATGGACGACATCAACCCGGAATTCCCCAATACCGACGTGTCGCTGGTGATCGGCGCCAACGACGTGGTGAATCCGGTCGCGAAGACCGACCCGGGCAGCCCGATCTACGGCATGCCGATCCTCGACGTGGTGAATTCGAAGAACACCATCGTCATCAAGCGCGGCAAGGGCACCGGCTTCGCCGGCATCGAGAACGCGCTGTTCTACGCCGACAACACGCGGATGCTGTATGGCGACGGTCAGGCGGCGGCCAGCGAACTGGTGGCGGGCCTCAAGACGCTCGATAGCTGACGCCTGCTGCCGCATTCTTGCAGGAAAGAGCCAAGGGCAGTCTGGCGCGGCTGACAGCGGATCACGCGGATCGTCGAGTGTCGTACCTCGCTCGGGGTCACCCGCGCACGCTTCCGATCCGCTCTTGCATCCGGGTGAATCCGCGTCCAGGAGCCCTTGCCGTTCGCGGCGCAGCGGGGTTCAATGCCGCGACGGCGGCCTCGCCAGCCATGTCGCGAATGCAGCGGCGATCACAGCCGCGGCCGCGTAAACCAGCACCGCGAGCGCATCCAGGCCGAGCTGGGCCACCTGCAACGTCAGTCCGATGCCGCCGGTTCGAAAGGCCTCGCCGAACGCGTAGCCGGTGGTCGCCGCGATGCGCGCGACCGCGACCAGGCACGAGGCATAGAAGCCGGCCAGCAAAACCGCGATCACCGCGATCGCCGCGGACCCGCGCGTGGACATGCACCCGCACGCCTTCAGCGCCAGTGTCAACGGCAGCGCCAGCACGAGGATCGACCAGCACGGGCGCACATCGAACACGATAGCGGCGAAGGCCGCGACCGCACCCGCGGCAAGTGTGCACATCAGCCAGCCGAAGGCCGAGGTCAGGCAACCGAACACGTGCGCAAACACCGTACCCTCGGCATGGGTGGAAGCTGCGGTTGGCGGCGTGCTGGCGGAATCGTCCAAGCGGTGCGGACCGGGAAGGCGAATCTCCGATGATAGAGCAGCATCCTGCGCGGCGCTGCTATCGCGGTCTCACCTTGTGATGGGCGCGCCTGACCTCCATCAAGAAACCCCGGCACGACGTATTGGTATGCTTTCGCGTTGCGTGCCGTACCGCTACGCGCCTTCCAATCGTCGACTCGGAAAACCATGTCCGGATTCAGTGCATCCAGCGAGCCCTTCACCCTGCAGCGCGATTGTCCCGCGGTGCACGTGCCCTACGGCGATGCCGTCACCTTGCCGGCGGGTCAGACCGGCTACATCACCCAGTCGCTGGGTGGCAGCTTCACGGTATATGTCGAGGGCAGCCTGTTTCGCGTGGATGGCAGCGATGCGGATGCGCTGGGCAAGCCGCCGCCGGCGCCACTGTCGGTGCCGGAAAATCCGAACGACGAGGACGTCGAACTGGTGGTGTGGGAACAGTTGCGCACCGTGTTCGATCCGGAAATCCCCATCAACGTGGTGGACCTGGGGCTCGTCTACGACCTCAGCATGGAGCACTTGGATGATGGCTGTCGCAAGGTGTACGTCAAGCTGACGCTCACCGCGCCGGGCTGCGGCATGGGCGACATCATGGTGGAGGATGCGCGCACCAAGCTGGAGGTGATTCCCACCGTGTCCGAGGCACAAATCGATCTGGTGTTCGATCCGCCCTGGAACCAGACGATGATGTCGGACGAAGCCAAGCTGCAGACCGGCATGATGTAGCTCGAAACTCCGGGCCGGAGCGATTTTCGATCCAGGTTCCTGAGCAAGAGTGCGGCGCGGGCGGAAGTCGACTCTGACCCCGCAGCCCGTGACCCCGCACCCCGCACGGCGACTTCCGTTCAAGTTGCTGTCCACGTCCTGAACGCATTGCTGCGTCGCAGCGTGACCGGAAGTTTACATTTGTTTACGATTGCGGAGTCCGCCGGTTGTTGAGGGCACCGGCCGGGCAATCCGCATTCGCGTCGTGTCGACCGGCGCGGCATATGTGAGGAATCGAACAGGGCTTGGCGGCTTCGCTGCCGGGTGGGGAGTGGGCATCGCGGATTTGCGTCGCACGGATGCGTGCTCGCAGGGCGTGTCCGTGCTCCTTCCCATCAGCAGGAGCTCAATGATGCCAAGCAATCCCAGATTGAAGGCTTTAGTCGTTGCCATGGGCTTGGCCGTCGGATCGACGGCCATTGCCGCAACGCCCGCCGCGGGAGCGGCCAGCACCGCGGTCGTCACGCAGGCGACGCGGTTGCGGACCGGCGATTCCGTCGTCGGCCCGATGGCGCTCGCCCAATCGATGCGGGTGACGATCTCGCTGCACTGGCGCAACCCGGCGCAATTGCAGGCGTTCATCGCCCAGCCGCACCACAAGAATCTCAGCCACGCCGAGTTCATGGCCGCATACGGGCCGACCGTGGCGCAGGTGGACCAGGTCAAGGCGTTCATGCACAAACAGGGCTTCACCCACATCACGGTGACGCCGGACAACCTGCTGGTCTCCGGCGAGGCGCCGGTGGCCACGGTGCAGCAGGCGTTCCACACCAGCATCGTGAACGTGCGCACGCGCAAGGGGCGGCTGGCATTCGCCAACGCCACGCCCGCCCGGATTCCGACCGCGCTGCGCGGGGTCGTCGACGAAGTGCTGGGCCTGCAGAACGTGCACAAGTTCCACGTGATGCCGGCCAAGCCGATGGCCTCGACCCAGGCCCAGACCGGACACAATCCGTCCGATTTCGCGTCGATCTACGGAGCCGGCAGCACCGCCACCGCAGCCAGCGTCAGCGTGGGCATCATCACGCAGGGCAGCATGAGCAACGTGCTGAACGACTTCCAGTCGTTCCTCAGCCAGAACGGCTACGGCAACATTCCGATGAACGTGGTGACGGTGGACGGTGGCAGTTCCGACACCAGCGGCGATGGCGAATGGGACCTGGACAGCCAGGACATCGTCGGCGTCAGTGGCGGCGTGCAGGCGCTGTATCTCTACGATATCCCGCAGCTCACCACCCAGGACCTGGTCGACGGCTTCAACAAGGCCACCACCAGCGGCCAGGTACGGGTGGTGAATGTCTCGATCGGGGGTTGTGAATCGGGCAGCGAGACCAATGGCGCGGCCACCGGCGACAGCGTGTTCCAGGAAGCCGATGCAGAAGGCGTGACGTTCTCGATTTCATCGGGTGACTCCGGCGCCGACGAATGCGGAGACGGAGGCGTGACGCCGAGCTGGCCCGCCGATTCGCAGTACGTGGTGGCGGTGGGCGGCACCACCCTGAACACCAGCGGCACCACCTGGACGGGCGAAACCACCTGGAGCGGCACCGGCGGCAGCCCCAGCACCTTCGAGGCGATGCCGAGCTGGCAGCAGGGCGTGGGTCAGAATGCGGGACATTCCACGCGTGGCGTGCCGGACGTGGCGTTCGATGCCGATCCCAACACCGGCGCCCTGGTGATCGTGGATGGTTCGAGCGAGCAGATCGGCGGCACCAGTCTTGCCTCACCGCTGTTCGTGGGCGTGTGGGCTCGCGCGCTGGCGGCCGACTCGAGCCTCGGCTTTGCGGCACCGCTCATCTATCAGGATGCCGCGGCGCATTATGCCTCCGACTTCCACGACGTGACCTCGGGCAGCAACGGTGGCGAATCGGCCGCGACCGGTTGGGACTACACCACCGGTTTCGGCTCGATCAACATCGCGAGCTTCGTGGGCAATGTGGCCGGCAGCGGCGGTGGTGGTGGCACTTCGCCCCCGCCGCCGCCCCCGCCCCCGCCACCGCCACCGCCACCGCCACCGCCGGGCGGAACGTTCTCGAACAACAACCACTATGTGATTCCCGACAGCGGCAGCGCGACCAGCGCGATCGCCGTGACCGGCGAATCCGGTGCCGCGCCATCGGATCTGCCGGTGCACGTGAACATCACGCACAACTGGTCTGGCGATCTGGAAATCGTGTTGTATGCGCCGAGCGGCGCCTACGCGATCCTGCAATACCCGGACTACAACAACGACGGCAACATCGACAAGACCTACGACATCAACGCCTCCTCGGTGTCGAGCAACGGCACCTGGAAACTCAAGGTGATCGACGACGACGTCTGGGGCGATGGCGGCGACTACGGCACCTTGAACGGCTGGAGCATGACCTTCTGAGGGTGCCCGTCGTCACGCACTCGCTTCATTGCAACCTTGGGGTCCGGCCGTTCGGCCGGACCCTTTCTTGTGGCCATGACCGGCTGCACATTGACCATCCGCGGGCCGCTTGCGATGCTTGCGGGGGAGGAGGGCAGGCGATGCACTGGCGCAAATACGGAGTGTTGTTCACGCTGTTCGTGCTGTGTCTCGCATTCGATGCGTGGCTGTACGGATCGCTGGCGCGCGAACCGGCAATCGGCGCCGCCCTCGCGTCTTCGGCGCGTGCCAACGCGCCGTTGCTGCACAGCTACATCGTGCTGGGCGAACCGCTGGCCGCGCACACCGGTTGGTCGGGCCAACGCGTGGCGGACGCCGCCTTCGCCGACGCCTATCCCTCGATCATGGCATCGCCAGCCACCGCCGCCAGCCAGTTGTTCACCGAATCGCGGGGGCCGCTGCGGGGCCTGCTGGTGGTGTTGTACTGGGCCACGCCGGCGTTGCTGGTGCTGGCGCTTGCGGCGTGGGTGCTGCGCAGTCGGCCGACTCACCTGATGGGTGGCATGCGGCGCTAGCGCTGGTGGCGCCGGCCTCCGGCGTCATCGCGATCACGGGGCGGCGGTGCATTGCAGCGTGACTCGGCATCGCAAACGGGACTAATGTCTGGCGGCTTGTGCGCGCGAGGGCGCGTCCAGGTGGTCTTGATTTCGATCCGGTGTTCCGCGCATGCCTGTTGCCGCAATGAGCGAAGCGCCAGGGGAGGTGGTGTCCGGCATGGTCTGCATGCCGGAGCTTGCGCGGAAATCGCGAGTTCGATTGTCTTCGTGCCCTTCCTGAGGAGATCTCGATGTCACACAAGTTGCATATGAAGAGTCTGGTGGTAGGCCTTGGCCTCGCCGCCGCTTCGCTGGCATGTTCGGCGGCGCCTGCGGCCAGCCAGCTGGTGGCGCGTGCGGCGGCTTTGCACGCTGGCGATACGGTGACGGGCCCGATGTCCCTGACCCAACCGGTGCGGGTGTCGGTATCGCTGCAATTGCGCAACGAGGTGCAACTCCAGGCCTTCATCGCCAATCCGAACCACCCCAACCTCACGCCCGCCCAGTTTACCGCGCAGTACGGGCCCAGCGAAGCCGATGCGAATGCCGTCGCGGCGTGGCTCACGCAGCATGGTTTCTCCGATGTCAGCGTCTCATCCAACCGCCTGCTGGTTTCCGGGACCGCGCCTGCGGCCGCCGTGCAGTCCGCGTTTCACACGA
The DNA here is from genome assembly GCA_035688305.1 of Rhodanobacteraceae bacterium. Lineage (GTDB taxonomy): Bacteria > Pseudomonadota > Gammaproteobacteria > Xanthomonadales > Rhodanobacteraceae > 66-474. The sequence goes on along the minus strand of DASSNC010000117.1, from coordinate 9,058 downwards.
ACCTGGTGCACGTCCACACCCATGACGGTCGCAGCGCCTTCGCCAATGCCAGTGACGCAGCGGTTCCTGCCTCGCTGCACGGCGTGAGCGGCGTGATCGGTTTGCAGACGGTGCACGTGCCGCATCCCGTGGGTCATGTCATGAAAGGCAAGCCTGGCGGCGGTGGCGGCGGTTCCATCATCGGCCACAACCCGGTCCAGTTCCCGTCGATCTACGGCGGCATCAGCCTGCCCACCGCTGCCGGTGTGACCGTGGGCATCATTTCGAATGGTGATCTCACGCAGTCGATCAAGGACCTCAACACCTTCACTTCGCAGAACGGTCTTGCCGCGGTTACGACGCAGATCGTCAACACCGATGGCACCGGCACCGACACCAGCGGCACGCCCGAATGGGACCTCGACAGCCAGGACATCGTCGGCATGGGTGGTGGCCAGGTCGGCAAGATCGTGTTCTACAACATTCCGACGCTGGCGAACTCGAGCATGGTGGATGACTTCAACACCGTGGTCACTGCCAATGCGGCCAAGGTCATCAACGTGTCGCTGGGCGAGTGCGAAACCTCGGCGAAGGGGGATGGTTCGGCCGCAGCCGCCGACGCGATCTTCCAGCAGGCCGACGCCCAAGGGCAGACCTTCTCGGTGTCCTCGGGCGACTCCGGGTCCAACGAATGCGGTGGCAGCCCGAAGGGCACCACGCCGAGCTGGCCGGCCAGCTCGCCGTACGTGGTGGCGGTGGGCGGCACCACGTTGAATGCGACTACCAGCACCTGGCAAGGCGAGACGGTCTGGTCCGATACGGGTGGCAGCCCCAGTACCTTCGAGCCAATGCCGAGTTGGCAGGTGGGCGTGGGCCAGAATGCGGGCCATGCCACGCGCGGCGTGCCCGACATCGCGTTCGACGCCGACCCCAACAGCGGCGCCATCATCGTCGTCAACGGCAGCCCGGCGCAGTACGGCGGCACCAGCCTGTCGTCGCCCCTGTTCGTGGGCTTCTGGGCGCGCATGATTGCGGCGAAGGGCACGGGCATCGGCTTCGCCGCTCCGAAGCTCTACCAGTTGCCGGCCTCGGCGTTCCACGACGTCACTTCCGGCAGCAACGGCGGTGAACGGGCCGCTTCGGGCTGGGATTACTGCACCGGTTTCGGCAGCATCATCATGAGTCAGGCGGCGGCGTCGCTCTGATCGAACGTACGGTTGCGATTCGAGCCCGGCACATGCCGGGCTCGTTTTTTCACGAGCCGAAGCGGAGAGTCGCTAGTCGATTTGCTCGAACCGGTTCGCCACACGATTCTTGCGCACCTGCGCCGGATCCCAAATGCGCCCGTTCATCGCGATCCAGACCCCGTGGTCGAGCGTCTGCACCGCACCCACTGCGCAGCCGATGTTGAATACCGCGTCGGAACCCTGGAAACGTGCGGGATTGAGCGCGCCGGTCAGCACGATGGTCTTGCCCGGAAGGCCGGCCAGCACGCGTGCGGTTTCGACCATGGTGTCGGTGCCGTGGGTGATCAGGATGTGCCGATGCGGCTGCTTCGCAACGGTGTCGCGGATCGCCGCGCGATCGGCGTCGGTCATCTCCAGGCTGTCCTTGCGCAGCACCGGCACCACGTCGAACTCGAACGCGACGCCCAGTTGCGCCAGGATTTCCCCGATCTGCGGCGCGCCGATCTGGTAATCGGACTTGGCGTCGAAGTACACCTTGTCGATGGTGCCGCCGGTGGTGACGACCGTGAGGTGCTGCATCGTGGCGGTTCCTTCGGGGCTCTGCGGAACCCGGAATTATCGCAGCGTGTCCAACCTGCGTCACGGCTCGACCGGCCAATGCCTGCCGGCGCATGCGCAGGGCGGCCGGGCGTGGCATAATCCGCTGTCTTTTGGGCAGACCCGCCGCTGTTGCGGCCGCCCCACAACCGAGAGTCCCACATGTTTTCGACGCTTTTCGCCGCTGCTGCGGCGCCCGCCGCGGCGGGCGAACCGAACCCGATGTACTCGTTCGGTTTCCTGATCCTTCTGTTCGTGGTGTTCTACTTCCTGCTGATCCGTCCGCAGCAGAAGCGCGCCAAGGAGCAGCGCAAGATGATTTCGGAGATCGCCAAGGGCGACGAAGTAATCGCGGCCGGCATCCTGGGCCGCGTGGAGAACGTCGGCGAACACTTCCTCACCGTGGAAGTAGCCGACAACGTGCAGATCCGGGTGCAGAAGGGCGCCGTTTCCAACGTGCTGCCGAAGGGCACCCTGAAATCCTCCTGAGCACGCCGCACGGCGTGCCTCCATTCGCGCAGACCACTTTTCCCGAACCATGATCGACTTTCCCCGCTGGAAATACTGGCTGGTCGGCTTCGCGATGGTGCTTGGCTTGCTGTACGCCTCGCCCAACGCGTTCCGGCCGCAGCCCGCCGTGCAGATCGTGGCCAACCGCGATGCCAAGGTGGATGCGACGCTGCAGAAGAAGGTCGCCGCCGATCTCGACAAGGCGGACGTGTCCTACCAGGACATCTCGATCGAGAAGGACCGCATGCTGGTGCGCTTCGCCAACACCGACGTGCAGTTGCGCGGTTCCGACGTGCTGCGCGGGGCGCTGGGCGACGACTACACGGTCGCGTTGAACCTCGCGACCACGGTGCCGGCATGGCTGCAGAAGATCGGTGCGCGTGCGATGCCGCTCGGCCTCGACCTGCAGGGCGGCGTGCACTTCCTGATGGCGGTGGACCAGAACGCGGTGCTGCAGAAGCAGCAACAGCGTTATCTCGATGACATCCGTTCGACGCTGCGCCAGAAGCAGATTCCGGTCGACTCCGTGTCGCTGAGCGGCAGCGGCGTGCAGGCCGTGTTCAAGACCGCGGACGATCGCGATCGTGCCGAGACCGCGATCCGCGGCGATGCGACCGATCTCGATCTCAGCGACAGCCGCACGCCGGGCGGCGGCTATGCCTTGCATGCGGAGATCAAGCCGGACGTGCTGCAGAAACTGGCGCAGGCCACCATCATCCAGAACGTCACCACCTTGCGCAATCGCGTCAACGCGCTGGGCGTGTCGGAACCGTTGATCCAGCAGCAGGGTCAGACCCGCATCGTGGTGGAACTGCCGGGCGTGCAGGACACCGCCGAGGCCAAGCGCGTGCTGGGAGCTACCGCGACGCTGGAATACCACGCGGATGATCCGAACGTGAATCCGCAGGAAGCCGCGCGCACCGGCAACGTCCCCCCGGATGATCGTCTCTATTACATGAAGGACGGCACCCCGGTGGTGCTGAAAAAACGCGTGATCGTGAGCGGCGACGAATTGGTCGATGCCTCGTCGGGCTACGACCAGCAAACCGGGATGCCGAACGTCAACGTGACGCTGAATTCCACCGGCGCCCGCAAGATGCTGGACTTCACCACCGAGAACGTCGGCAAGCGGATGGGCGTGGTCTACATCGAAACCACCCCGGTGGTGAAGATCGTCGACGGCAAGGAAGTGCATTCTTCCAAGACCACCGAGACGGTGCTCAACAACGCGGTGATCCAGGGCGTGTTCGGCAAGAAATTCCAGACCACCGGCCTGACCCAGCAGGAAGCGCAGACGCTGTCGCTGATGTTGCGTTCGGGTTCGCTGGCCGCGCCCATGGACATCGTCGAACAGAGCGTGATCGGCCCCAGCCTCGGCCAGGACAACATCAGGAAGGGCGAACGCGCGGTGATCCTGGGCCTTGCGCTGGTGCTGCTTGCCGCGGCGATCTACTACCGGCTGTTCGGACTGGTCGCGGACATCGCGCTGGTATTCAACCTCCTGATCCTGATCGCGGTGATGTCGGCGATCGGCGTCACGCTGACCATGCCGGGCATCGCCGGTATCGTGCTGACGCTCGGCATGGCGATCGACGCGAACGTGCTGATCTGCGAACGCATCCGAGAGGAGCTCCGAAACGGTTCGACACCGTTGGCTTCCATTCGCGCGGGTTACGAGAAGGCGTGGTCGGTGATTCTCGACGCCAACGTCACCCATTTGCTGGCGGCGCTGGGTCTCATCACGGTGGGTTCGGGCGCGATCAAGGGCTTCGGCGTCACATTGTTCATCGGTATTTCGACTTCGCTGTTCACCTCGGTGACCATGACCCACGCGATCACCGCACTGATCCATGGTGGTCGCAAGCGCAAGCTCAAGACGCTTTGGGTTTGACTGGCTTGCCCCTCTCCCTGCGAGAAAGGGCGTCCCGGCCTGCAGGCGCCGGGATCGCCTGCGGAACGGCGAGGCCGGCCCCGTAGGGGCGATCGCCATGGATGGCGCAAGCAAGCGGCGGGTGAGGGTACGGCGAAATACGCATGATCCGCACAGCATGAACCTCCACCCCTTGTCCTCTCCCGGAGGAGAGGGGTTCCAAGAGAAAAGCGACATCCATGGAAATCTTCCACCACGATCTCAACATCAACTTCCTTGGCATGCGCAAGGTCAGCATCGTCATCTCGGCGATCCTGCTGATCGTGTCGGTCTGGGCCATCACCGTGCGGGGCCTGAACTACGGCCTCGACTTCACCGGCGGCATCCTGCTCAACGTGAGTTACGAAAAGCCGGTCGACGTCGGTGACGTGCGCAGCGCGCTCACGAAGGCCGGTTTCCAGCACGCCGTCGTGCAGAGCATGGGTGGCACGCGCGAAATTTCCATTCGCCTGCAGCCGCCGAAGGATGCCGGCGCCAAGGAAAGTCCGGACAAGGTCGCGGGTGAGGTCTCCAAGCAGGTGATGGCCGCGTTGCAGGCGTCCAATTCGGGCGCGAAGCTCGCAAAACCGCCGGATTTCGTCGGCCCCGAAGTCGGGCAGGAACTGAAGACCAGCGGCATCTATGCGGCAATCGTGGTGATCATCGGCATCATGGTCTATCTGTGGGCGCGCTTCGAAAAACGCTTCGCGTTTGCCGCGGTGGCCAGCGAAATCCACGACACGGTGATCACGGTCGGCATCATCGCGCTGGTCCAGCGCGAATTCGACATGACCGTGCTGGCGTCGATCCTGGCGGTGATCGGTTACTCGATCAACGACAAGGTGGTGGTGTTCGATCGCGTGCGCGAACTGTTCCGGCTGACCCGCAAGGCCGACACGCCGCAGATCCTCAATCGCGCCATCAACAACACCTTGTCGCGCACCATCATCACCTCGGTGTTCACTGCCATCACCATGGCCTCGCTGTGGCTGTTCGGCGGCGATGCCGTGCATGGTTTCGCCATCACCATGCTGATCGGCATCCTGGTCGGCACCCTCTCGTCGATCTTCTTTGCCAGCCCGATGCTGCTGTGGCTGGGCGTTTCGAAGAAGGATTTGATGCCGGTGACGCGGGACAACCCGGAGTTGGCCCGTCGCCCGTAACTCGCGCCTGGATCGCAGGTTGGGCTGGTCCTGAACGCAGTTCGAGAGAAGCCCGACGTCATGGCACGAGTTGTTGCGCTTCGCGGATGTAGCCCGCTCACCCAACCTACCGCAGCGACAGGAAATCGGCGCTCACCGCCATCCGCACCGCATCCAGGCGCGGACGCGCATGGCCGAGTGCCGCCAGGGTCTGATCGCGCGTGGATTCCGCGGCAGCGATTTCGGCGGGCGTCACCGAGGCGTTGATTTCCGCCAAAGCCTGCAGGCGCTGCAAACGGGCATCGAGTGCCGCCCGAGCATCCGAGATCGCCGCGCCCGCGACATCGCGCGCGCTTTCCGCCGCCAGCGCGTCGGCGGCTTCCAGCATGGGCGGCACCAGTTGCGCGAGATAGCGGCGATAGCGCGAGATGTCGGGCGCGCGTTCACGCGCCCGCGCGAGTGACGGCGCGGAAGGCGTGTATTCGCGCGCCGCGAGCCGCGAATCGACGCACACGGTGAGCGGCGTCGACGGCAGGAAGCGCGGCGCATCAAGCCGCACGTCGGCGACGCATTCGACCACGTACATCGCTTCCAGCAGCACGCTGCGCGGCGGCAACGCCGAGTCGACGAGAAACGATGCGTTGCCGAATTCGCCGGTCAGCAGCAGATCGAACGCGCCAAGCACCAGCGGATGGTCCATCCGCAGCAGGTCGAGGTCCTCGCGTGCGAGTGCCAGGGTGCGATCGAATGTCGTGCGCCGCGGACCATCGGTGAAGCCGGGCAGGGCATCGGTGGACAGGAATTCGGGGTCGAGCAGGAGGGTTCCGCCGCCGAGGTCCTCGACGTGCACGCCGAACGGTTCGAAACATTCCTGCATCAGCGTGTGCGAGGCCGCATCGTCATCGGATGCCCGGATCGCATCGAGCAACGCCTTGCCGCCCGCATTGCGCGCGGCGAGTTCAAGCAGGCGATCGCGTCCCGAGCGGATGGCCTCGGAAAGCGCCGCATGCGTCACTGCGGTCGCGCCGACCAGGCCGTCCAGTTCCGGATCGTCGGATTCGCTGGCTTCGGCGTGGGCACGTGCGACGTGCATCAGGTCCTCGCCGTGCCGGCGCAGCAGCTCGCGGCCGTCGGCGGGGCATTCGCGCAACACGCGGGTGCCCTCGGCATGCCAGCGTGCGAGCGCCTGCTGGGCGGTGCCCGGCAGTCCCGCCACGTGCAACGTCACCGGATGCCGCTGTCCGATTCGGTCCAGTCGGCCGATGCGTTGCTCGATCAGATCCGGATCGAGCGGCAAGTCCCACAGCACCAGCCGATGCGCAAACTGGAAGTTGCGCCCTTCCGAACCGATTTCCGAGCACAGCAGCAGGCGCGCGCCATCGGCCTGCGCGAACCAGGCCGCCGCGCGGTCGCGCTGCAGCAACGTCATCGCTTCGTGGAAACTCGCCACCTTGACGCCGGTGCGCGTGCGCAGCGCCGCATCGATCGCTTCGACCTTCGCACGCGTGGTCGCGATCAACAGAAACTTGTCGTCGCGATGGGCGTCGAGCAAGCCGACCAGTCCGTCGATGCGAGGATCGCCGGCATAATCGAGCGCCCGCGGTTCGGATGCCGCGCCGCGCAGGTCGTCCTCGAACTCGACGAGCAGCTTCGCTCGCGTCGAGTCGTCCATATCGGCAGCGGTCTCGATTTCGAGCTGGCGTTCGGGAAATCCGCCGACGCCTTCGCGGCGGTTACGGAACATCACCCGCCCGGTGCCGTGGCGGTCGATGAGTGCCGACAGCAGTGCGTCGGCGGTTCCGGGGTACGCACCGACCAGCGCCTGCAACGCGGGGTCGTGCGGAAACCGCGCGCACAACGCAACCCGTTCATGGTTGTCGAGCGGCTCGCCGGACGCAATGCGTTCGGCAACGGGAGACAGCGCGGCGTAGCCTTCCGCTTCGGCGAGGTAACGCTCGAGGTCATCGAAACGTGCCGGGTCCAGCAAGCGCAACCGCGCGAAGTGCGCGCGACGGCCCAGTTGCTCGGGCGTTGCCGTCAGCAGCACCACGCTCGGTGCGATCGCGGCCAGCGCTTCCACCATCCGGTACTCGGGACTCGCGGCTTCCGGCGTCCATTCGAGGTGATGGGCTTCGTCCACCACCAGCATGTCCCAGCCCGCCGCCAGTGCCTGATCGCGTCGCCGCATGTCCCGCCCCAGCCAGGCGACGGATGCGATCGCGAGTTGCTCCCCGTCGAAGGGATTCCGGGCAGGATCGGTGGCCGCGACCGCGGTGCAGCGTTCCTCGTCGATGATCGCGAAGGCGAGCTGGAAGCGCCGGCGCATCTCCACGAACCATTGCACAAGCAGCGCTTCGGGCAGCAGGATCAGCACGCGCGCCGCGCGGCCGGTTGCCAGCATGCGTGCGATCAACATGCCGGCTTCGATGGTCTTGCCGAGTCCTGCCTCGTCGGCCAGCAGCGCGCGGGGGTGCTCGCGTTCCATGCACGCCGCAACCACGCCGAGCTGGTGCGGCAACAGGTCCACGCGCGCGGACAGGATGCCCCATGCGTCGGAACGACGCGCCGCCGCGCGCGCCAGCAGGGCGCGTTTGCGCAATTCGTAGTGATGGGGCTTGTCGGTACGCGCGGAAATCAGCCGCGCATCGGCTTGCGACAGCGATTGTTCGTCGTCGAGCTGGCCTTCCGCGAGCTCGCGCTTCTCGCCCGAGTACACCAGCAGGCCATCGCGCAGGTCGATGCGTTCGACCACGAAGGTGATGCCGCGCCCAGCGATGCGTTGGCCGACGCGGAACGCGGCGCGCGTGAGCGGCGCGCCGTGCGAGGCATAGTTGCGTACCACCCCGGACTTCGCGAACAGCACCTGCACTGCGCGGTCGTCGCAACGCAACACGGTGCCGAGGCCGAGTTCGGGCTCCGCTTCCGACACCCAGCGTTGGCCCGGAATGTAGTCCATCGCGAATCCGCTTGCGGAAAGCTGCGTATTATCGCGCGTCGCGGTGCCCGTTGCCGGAAAAAATGGATCTGCCGGAGGCGCTGGACGCGGTTTTGGTTGGCTCCGGGCGCAGATTTGCAGCCGTGCAGGTTGTGGGCTGGATGCGACGGTGTCCGACCGGGCTGCTGTCGTCATTCCGGACGTTCGCAGCGCGATCCGGAATCGGTTTCCGCAGCGTGCATGGCACGCCGATCGGCTCGCGCAGCGCCAGTGTCGGGCTTCCGCCGATGAGGCCGCCAGCCCAACCTATGTCTCGGCCCACTGCCTCAGCAGGTTGTGGTACACCCCGGTGAGCTGCTTGACGGCTGCGGCATCGGCACCGCTGGCGGTGAGCGTACGAATGGCGGTGTCGAGTTGCAGCAGGGTGCGGCGCTGCGCTTCGTCGCGCACCAGGCTCTGGACCCAGAAGAACGCGGCCACGCGCGCGCCGCGAGTGACCGGTTCCACGCGATGCAGGCTGCTGGCGGGATACACGATGGCGTCACCCGCGGGCAATTTCACTTCGTGCTCGCCGTAGGTGTCATCGACGATCAGTTCGCCGCCGTCGTAGCTTTCGGGATCGGCGAGGAACACCGTGCAGGCGATGTCGCTGCGCAGCTGGCTGCCGTCGGCCAGCGCCATCACCGCACCGTCGATGTGCGCGCCGTAGGTGCCGCCGCCCGCGTAACGGTTGAATCGTGGCGGCAGGATCTTCACCGGCAGCGTGGCGGCGTGGAATTGCGGGTGGCGCGCGCACGCG
>DASSNC010000086.1:0-10933 GCA_035688305.1 Rhodanobacteraceae bacterium | reverse complement strand
GCCACCGCCCGGTTCGCTCGCGCGCAGCAATCCGGTCAGCACCACTTCGCCTGCGGGAGGTTTGACGGCGGCAAAGGCCGGCTTTTTCGGCAGGTCTTCCGGAATGTAGCCGCGGTTGACCAGCACGATGAAACCGCGATCGGTGCGCAGTGGCACCATCACCCAATAGCCGTAGCCGTCCTTGCTGGCGCCGCGCACCAGCGTGCGTGCGTCGGACAGATACCGGCCTCGCAGGCGCACGTGCAGATAGTGCAAGTGTCCGTCGGCGATGCGCGGCCACTGCGCCGGCCCCGGGGCGGGTACCGGCGCGGCATGGACACGGGTCTGCATGGCGTGGCTGATGCGCAGCTTCAGGTGATAGCGGTACACCTGCCACGTGCCCAGCCAGATGAAGCCGGCGAAGAACACCGCCGCCAGCACCATCCAGATGATGAACTTGACGCCGACTCGCGATGCCGAGGCCTTGCGCGATCGCTGGTTCACTACTGCTCGGGCGGCTGCATGGGCTGGCGCATGGGCTGCTGCATCGGCTGCATGGTGGATTGCGTCGACATCGGCATCATGAGCTTGTTTTCGGTGTACATGACCCAGATGGATGCGCCCAGCACGATGATCACGAGCACCGCGCTGAAAATGAAGGCCATCATGTTCCAGCCGCCTTCCGAGCGCGTGTCCAGATGCAGGAAGTAGACGATGTGCACGAAAATCTGCACCACGGCAAGGGCCAGCACGACGAAGATGGTGACTTCGCGGCTGTCGATGACATGGCCCATCACCAGCCAGAACGGGATGACGGTCAGGATCGCCGCCAGCACGAAGCCGGTCAGGTAACCGCGTACGGAGCCGTGATGCACGTGCATGGAATCACCGTGCTGTTCGTGCTCGGACGGCATGGCGTGTTCGGACGAGTGGCTCATACCAGCACTCCCACCAGATAGACATAGCTGAAGACGCCGACCCAGACCAGGTCGAGAAAATGCCAGAACATGCTCAGGCACTGCAGGCGACGCACATTGGCCTCGTTGATGCCGAAGCGGCCCACTTGCACCATCAGCACGATCAGCCACAGGCAGCCCACGGTCACGTGCAGGCCGTGCGTGCCCACCAGGGTGAAGAAGGCGGACAGGAAAGCGCTGCGGTCGGGGCCGGCACCCTCGGCGATCATCCCCAGGAACTCGTGGATTTCCAGACCCACGAAGCAGGCCGCCAGGAGGCCGGCCACGGCCAGCCACATCAGCATGCCGGCCTTGTTGCGCTTCTGCATCTGCAGCATCGCGAAGCCGAAGGTCACCGACGAGATCAGCAGCAGGGCGGTGTTGACGGCCAGACCCGGAAGATCCAGCACCTCGGCGCCGGTCGGGCCGCCGGCGTAACTGGTGCCCAGCACCGCGTAGCTGACGAACAACGCCGCGAAGACGAAGCAGTCGCTCATCAGGTAGATCCAGAACCCGATCAGGGTCCCGTTGTGCGCCGGCGGCTCCTTGGCGCAGTAAAAGTCGGTCGGTGCGGAACCGTAGGTATCGGCAACAGTGGTATTCATGCGGTGGCACCCTGTGTTTCCGGCGACCAGTTGCCGGTGTGTTCGAACTGGCGCACCTCCTCGGCGGGGATGTGCTCCTCACGGTGATAGTTGAAGGTGTGGAAGATGGCGTAAGCGATCAGCCCCACGAAAGACACCGCCGCCAGCCACCAGATGTACCAGACCAGCGCGAAGGTGCACACGAACGACAGCACGCCGATGACGACACCCGTGGCCGTGTTGCTGGGCATGTGCACGTTGTTGAAGCCTTCCAGCGGACGCTTGTAGCCGTGCGTCTTCATGTCCCACCAGGCGTCACGCTCGTGCACCCTGGGAATGAAGGCGAAGTTGTAGGCCGGCGGCGGCGAGGAGGTCGCCCACTCCAGCGTGCGCCCGTCCCACGGATCGTTGCCCACGGCGTATTCCTTGCGTCGCCGGATGCTGACGTAGATCTGGATGATGAACGCGAGGATGCCGATCGCGATCAGGAACGCGCCGAAAGCGGCGATGATGAACCACTTCTGCAGGCTCGGATCGTCGAAATGGCTGAGGCGACGGGTCACGCCCATCAGGCCCATGACGTAGAGCGGACCGAACGCGAACCAGAAGCCGAGCTGCCAGCCCCAGAAGCTGACCTTGCCCCAGAATTCGTCGAGTCGGAAGCCGAAGGCCTTCGGGAACCAGTAGTTGATGGCGGCGAAGATGCCGAACACCACACCGCCGATGATGACGTTGTGGAAATGCGCGATCAGGAACAGGCTGTTGTGCAGCAGGAAATCCGCCGGCGCCACCGACAGCATCACGCCGGTCATGCCGCCGATGGTGAAGGTGAACAGGAAGCCCATCGTCCACAGCATCGGTACGCTGAAGCTGACCCGGCCACGGTACATGGTGAACAACCAGTTGAAGATCTTGGCGCCGGTGGGAATCGAGATGATCATCGTGGTCAACGAGAAGAACGAGTTGACCGACGCGCCCGAACCCATCGTGAAGAAGTGGTGCAGCCACACCAGGTACGACAGGATCATGATGGCCAGCGTGGCGTACACCATCGAGGCGTAGCCGAACAATGGCTTGCGCGAGAACGTGGCCACGATTTCCGAGAACACGCCGAACAGCGGCAGGATCAGGATGTAGACCTCGGGGTGGCCCCAGACCCAGATCAGGTTGATGTACAGCATCACGTTGCCGCCGAAGCCGGCGGTGAAGAAATGCGTGCCGAGGTAGCGGTCCATCGTCAGCAGCAGCAGCGTCGCGGTCAGTACCGGGAAGGTCGCGATGATCAGGCCGCTGGTGGCCAACGTGGTCCAGCTGAACATCGGCATCTTCATCAGGCTCATGCCGGGCGCACGCATCTTGATGAGGGTGACCACGAAGTTGATGCCGGTGAGGAGCGTGCCGACGCCTGCCAATTGCAGGCCCCAGATGTAGTAATCCACCCCCACGCCCGGGCTGTGTGCCAGCTCGGTGACCGGCGGGTAACCCAGCCAGCCGGCGGTGGAGAAGTCGCCGACGAACAGCGACACCATGAACATGATCGCGCCCCAGAACGTGAACCAGAAGCTCATGTTGTTGAGGAACGGGAAGGCCACGTCACGCGAGCCGATCTGCAACGGCATCACGTAGTTCATCAGGCCCACGATGTAGGCCATGCCGACGAAGAAGATCATGATCGCGCCGTGCGCGCTGAAGATCTGGTCGTAGTGTTCGGGTGGCAGGTAACCCATGTTTGACCCGAACGCGACGGCCTGTTGCGAGCGCATCATCACGGCATCGGAAAAGCCGCGCAGCAGCATCACGGTCGCCAGGATCATGTACATGATGCCGAGCTTCTTGTGGTCCACGCTGGTGAACCACTCCTTCCACAGGTAGCCCCACTTCTTGTACTTGGTGATGGCGCCCAGGATCGCCAGGCCGACCACCGCCACCACGATGAGGGTGACGAGGACGATACGACCCTCGAGGTCGGGATTCAGGAACGGCAGCGAGTCGAGCGTGAAGCGCCCGGTCAGGAAGTTCCAGTTGGCGGGGTGCGAAGACATGGTCAGTGGTACCGAGCGGGTCAGTGTTTGGCCGGTGCGGCCGTGCGGATCGCCGCCGATGGCGCGGCGGGGATGGCCGTCGCGGTGCCGTCGTGCGTGGCGTTGGGCGGCATCGTCATGGCATGCCCGGCGTTGCGCGCCATCTGCTGGTCGATGCAGATTTGACCGGGATCGACGCAGCGGTTGAGGATGCGCGAATACAGGTCCGGCGTGAATTCCGAGTAGTACTGCACCGGCACGGCGCGCTCGGGCTTGTGCAGCTGGTCGTAGGCAGTGCGATCGAGCTTGCTGCCCTCGGCGCGCACCCTGGCCACCCACGCGTCGAAGTCTTTTTGGTCCATGCCGTAGAACCAGAAGCGCATGTCGGTGAAACCCGCGCCGCTGTAGTTCGCCGACATGCCCTTGTACTTGCCGGGAGCGTTGATGACGGCGTGCAGCCTGGTCTGCATGCCGGGCATGGTGTAGATCATGCCGGCGAGGTCCGGTACGAAAAACGCGTCCATCATGTCCGACGAGGTCAATCGGAAATGGATCGGACGATCGACCGGCGCAGCCAGTTCGTTGACGGTGGCGATGCCGTATTGCGGGTAGAAGAACAACCACTTCCAGCGCATCGACACCACATCCACTATCAGTGGCTGGGTGGCGGTGTCGACCCTCGTGTTCGGCCCGATCCGGTCGAGCGGGCGGTAGGGGTCGGTCCTGTGGGTGCCAATCCAGCTCATCGCGCCGACCGCGATGATGATCAGCAGCGGTGCGGCCCACACCACCAGTTCCAGCTGCGGCGAGTGGTCCCATTTGGCGTCGTATCTGGCCTGCCTGTTCGAGGCGCGGTAGCGCCAGGCAATGACACCGATCGCGATCAGCACCGGCACGATGATCAGCGCAATGATCAGCGTGGTGATGATCATGATGTCGCTTTGCTGACGGGCGACATCACCAGCCGGATTGAGCAGCACCAGGTGGCAGCCACCGAGCAGGGCAAGCGGCGACAACAGCAAGCCGCGGAGGGATTTCACGGACATGGAGGGCGTGGGGCACAGCAAGGAAACCCTCCTATAATACTGCGTCATCACACTTGCTGTCCGACGCGACTCGGGCGTGGGTGTGGTCCGGATGCGCGATAATGCGCGCCGCCGCGTGATGCGTAAGCGTGCTGTCGCTTGCCAGCGTGCGCGGATCACGCAACACGATTACATGATCAACGGTCGCCAGCGCGCTGTCACGGAAACACATGTCGACTTCCAACGCCTCGCCCATCAATCCTTCGGCCATGCCTGCGCACGCCGGGGATTCCCACTCCGAGAGTTTCACGCCCGGCGATCTTGCCATCGGCGTGGTGGTCGGCCGCATATCACAGGCGTTCGACTTCTTCGTATTCGGCATCGGCTGCGTACTGGCGTTCCCCGCAGTCTTTTTCCCCTTCGCCAACCACGTCGACGGGATGTTCTTTTCGTTCGGGATTTTCGCGCTGGCTTTCATCGCGCGCCCGCTGGGCTCGATGTTTTTCCTGGTGTTGCATCGGAATTTCGGACTCGTGACCAAACTGACCATCGGCCTGTTCCTGCTGGGCATGGCGACCGCGGGCACCGCGTTCCTGCCCGGCTATGCGACCTTGGGCTGGTGGGCGATTGCGGCCCTGGCGGTGCTCCGCTTCGGCCAGGGCTTTGCGCTCGGTGGCAGCTGGAACGGGTTGGCTTCACTGATGGCGCTCAAGGCGCCCAAGGAACGTCGCGGCTGGTACGCGATGTTGCCGCAACTTTCCGATCCGGTTGGATTCATCATCGCCGCCGGTCTGTTCGCGTTCATCTGGTCCAGCTTGTCGCATCAGGATTTCATCGAGTGGGGTTGGCGCTACCCGTTCTTCGCGGCCTTCGCCATCAACGTGGTGGCGCTGTTCGCGCGCCTGCGGATGGTGGTGGCGCCGCGCTACGCCGAGCAAATGAAGCAGCGCGACCTGGTGCCCTCACCGGTGCGCGAGTTGGCGCGTTCGCAAAGCCGCAACGTGGTCCTGGGTGCGTTCGCGCCGCTGGGCAGCTACGCGATGTTCCATCTCGTCACGATCTTCGCGCTGTCGTGGGCGATGTTGTTCACGCAGCAATCGCTGGTCAGCTTCCTGCTGGTGCAGATCGTCGGCGCGTTGGTGGCGATTCCCTGCATGCTGCTGTCGGGGCGCGTCGCCGATCGCCTTGGCCGTCGCACCACGCTTGCGGTGGGCGGCGTGTTGATCGCAGTCTACAGTGGTTGGACGGCCTTGCTGCTTTCCGGCGGCACCATCAACAGCTACCTGTTCATCATTTTCGGCTATGCATTGCTCGGCTTCACCCACGCGCAGGCGGCCGGTGCGGTCAGCTCCAATTTCCGCCCGGAGTTCCGCTTCACCGGCGCCATGCTCACGTCCGATCTTGGCTGGCTGATTGGCGCGGGATTTGCGCCGCTGGTGGCGTTGGCGCTGGCTGAATACGCCGGCGTCGACTACGTCGGCTTGTACCTGCTCTCGGGCGCGATCGGTACCCTCGCGGCGGTATGGATCAGCCGGCGCTCGGGGTCGTTGCCAAACGATTGATGGGTGGTGAAAAGCTTGATGACGAGGCCCGCGCTGTGCGGGCCTTGTTGTTTGAGGGGAGTCGGGGGATGGCGCGCGCCATGCGTGGCGCTCGCCCTGCGGGTTTGTCGATACTTCGCATTTCTGGTGGGGCAGGAGCCATCCAGGCGGAACTTGTAGTCGTTGCCGCCATGTTATTCCGTCAAGCCGATGTCCAATGCGTACCCCAGAATCCCTCCGGCCCGGACCCACCACCAGTCACTCAAGAGCGCGTACGGGTGCCGCTTCGGCAAGAGTTGGCATG
Organism: Rhodanobacteraceae bacterium; assembly: GCA_035688305.1. Lineage (GTDB taxonomy): Bacteria > Pseudomonadota > Gammaproteobacteria > Xanthomonadales > Rhodanobacteraceae > 66-474. The sequence continues at coordinate 4,523 of DASSNC010000086.1, read as the reverse complement.
GCTGCTGGCGCGAGCGACCCGTATTACAGCAAGTGTGTGACAAACTCGGGCGATGGCATGGGTTTGCCCAACAAGAATCCCTGCAGCCAGTCGCAATGCAGTTGTCGCAGAAGGTCGGCCTGAACTTCGGTTTCCACGCCCTCGGCCACCACGCGCATGCGGAGCGAATGTGCCAGCTCGATGATCGTGGTCACCAGGCTGACCGTTTCCTGGCTGTGTTCAAGCTGGGCGACGAAGGACTGGTCGACCTTGATCACGTCGGCAGGCAATCGAATCAGGTAGTTCAGCGACGAATAACCCGTGCCGAAGTCATCAATGGCAACGCGGCAGCCCAATGAGCGGAGGCTTTCAAGCAAGCGTATGCACTGCTCGACATCGTCGACAAGCAGACTCTCGGTGACCTCCACGTCCAACAACTGATTCCCCGCGTGGGGTTCCAGCAGCGCACGGGATTCGGCCAGGAAATTCGCGTCTCGCAATTCACGCGCCGAAACGTTGACGGCAATGCGGAACGTGGGGAAGCCCCTTGCCCGCCAAGCCAGTGCAGTTTCGATGGCTTTTTGCATGACCCAGCGACCCACCTGCACAATCTGGCCGCTGTCCTCCAGGATTGGAATGAACTCCTGCGGTGAAATCATTCCATGCAGCGGATGCCGCCATCGCAGCAGCGCCTCCGCGCCCTCCAGCCCCTTGCCATCCGCCGCGAACGTGGGCTGGTAGAACAGCTCCAGCTCGTTGCGCGCGAGTGCGCCTCGTGTGTCTGCTTCCAGTGCGACCCGACGTGACGATAGTTCACGCAGGCGTTCGGTATACGGCTCCAGGCGCACCTCCCGCTTCAGGCCCTCGGCAAGCGCGGCGGCAGCATTGCGTTCAAGCGTCCGGCCGTCGTTGCCGTGGGCGGGACTGACTGCGACGCCGCCGTGCACGCTGATGAAAATCTGCTCGCCGGCAATGTCGCATGGTGCTTCATCCATCGCGCGCAGCAAACCTTCAAGCCGTTCGACCTCCTTTTCAAAATCATCTTCCGTGGGTTGCGCGACCAGAAACGCATCGTCACCGACGTGCGCCAGGATCATGTTCGGGGTGGCAAGGTTGCGCAGCCGTTGCGCTACCACCTTCATGAGCTGGTCTCCGAAGTCGCGACCGCGCGAGTCATTGATTCGCCGGAAGTTTGCCAGGCTCAGCATCGCGACCGTCGTGTGGCCCTGCCGAAGGCAATTGCTCACCTGCAACTGGAACGCCGCACGGTTGAACAGGCCAGTCACGGGATGGTGGTAGGCGAGGTATTCCAGCCGCTCGCTCTTGGCAAGGAAGTCGACCGCGTAGTCGACTTCGCCGACGAGGCGCGTCAACAATTCGATCTCTTCCAGGTTGAACTCCTGTGGCGTTGACGAATAGAGCTCCAGGGCCGCCCAGGGCGGCTGCCCGATGGGCAGCGCGATCTGCGCGGAAATACCTGCGGCCGCCATTTCACGTCGCACGCTGGCGGGCACGTTCCGGGCCAGCGAAAAATCGTGCACCATGACATTCCGTCTGCCGTTCAGTGCCTGCAGTCCTGCGCCCAGTGCCGATGACTCAGCGTCCTCACCGGTGCGGGCACTCCACTCCTCAATCAAACTGATGGTGGAAGAATCGCCGAAACTGGCCGCCGTACGCAATCCGTGGCCATCGTCCGGGACGACAGTGCGCGCCGCTGCAAAGCCACCTTGCAGCACGGCAACCTCGCATACCTGCGCCAGCAGCCTGTCGTGATCGTCGGCGCGCAATACGACGTTGCCCAGCGCACTGAGGACGGCGTGGATGCGCGCCAGATGCTGGATGCGGGCCTCCTGTTGCAAGCGCTCGGTGACGTCATGGTCCACGCCCCGGAAACCCGCAAAGCCCCCCTCGGCATCCCGGCGCACCGTCGCGGTGCTTTCCAGTACCCGCACGCTCCCGTCGCGATGTCGCCAGCGCAGTTGCCAGCCCTTCCATCCACACTGCGCCGCGGCGCACTCCGAGACACGACGCGTTGCCTGCTCGCGATCCTCCGGCAGCATGAGGTCGTAGGCAGAAGCGCCGATCAGTTCGTCCACGCCGTAACCGAGGATTCCGGCAATCGCGCCGTTGCTGTAGGTCAGTTTTCCGTTGACGCCATCCTCCCAGATCCAGTCCTGGCTGCTCTCGACGATCGTCCGGAAGCGCTCTTCGCTGTCGCGCAACTCATGCTCGATCCTGGCCCGGTCGGCGCGATGCCGCGCCTCATCCAGCGCGCGCTCAATGGCCGACGGTAGCCGCAACAAGTTGTCCTTGAGTACATAGTCGGACGCGCCTCGCTGCAAGGCATCGATGGCCTGTTCCTCGCCAATCGTCCCGGAAACAAACAGGAATGGAATGTTTGGCGCAACCTCGCAGACAATGCGCAGGGCTTCCTTGCCACTGAAGCCCGGCATGGAAAAGTCGCTCAGGATCACCCCCGGCGAAAAATCCGTGAGGGCCTGGCGGAGCGCTGCCTCGCTGGCGATCGCCATGTGCTCAATCGGCTGAGGAAAGCCCCGCAGTGCCCGCATGATCAGTTCCGCGTCGGCGGTGCTGTCCTCGATGAGCAGCAATTTCAAGGTGGCTTGTGGATCATCCATGTCTCCTCCCCGGAGTTGCTCGTCCTGCGTGTGCGTCAGCCAACCGCTTCGTTTGCGACCAGCCAGTACAGTCCCACCTGGACCACGGTTTCGGCGAAATCATTGAAATCGACGGGCTTGACCACGTAGCTGTTCACGCCCAGCGCATAGCTGGCAAGGACGTCACCCTCCTCGCGCGACGAGGTCATCATGACCACCGGAACGGCTTTGGTCAGCGCCTGCTCCTTCATCCGTGCCAACACCTGCATACCGTCCATGCGCGGCATTTTCAGATCGAGCAGCACCAGTTTCGGCATGCCTGGTTTGCGATTGGCGTACTTGCCTTCGCTGAACAGATACTCAACGGCTTCGACGCCGTCGCGAACCCACTCGACACCGTTCGCGACCCCACGGCGCTTGAGCGTCCGCAATGTCATTTCGGCGTCCGCCACGGAATCTTCGACGAGCAAAATATCGACGCGGTGATCAGTCATGCCAATGTCCCCTCCGGTTCAATTTCGATAACGGGCAGCTCAAAGGTGAACGTCGCACCCTTGCCGACTTCGCCCTCCGCCCAAACCCTGCCGCCGTGACGCGAGATGATGCGTTGCACGATGGCGAGGCCGACGCCAGTGCCTTCGAATTCATCTTGCAGATGCAGACGCTGGAATACCTGGAACAATTTGTCAATGTAGCGCATATCGAACCCTACACCGTTGTCGCGGACCGAGTATTTGGTCACAACTCCATTGCTTTCGCCGCTGATTTCGATGTGCGCATCCGCGCCAAGTTTGCTGCTGTACTTGAGCGCGTTGGCCAGCAGGTTGATCCACACCTGCGTGATCAGACCCGGGTCGACGCGCGCCACCGGCAGCGGCCCGACCGACACCGTGGCCACCACGGCTTGGTCCGCCTGGATACCCTGCAAGACACCAACGACCAGGCTGGCCATGTCCACGTCTTGTCGCGTCACGGGCTGACGGCCAAGCCGTGAAAACGCCAGCAGGTCGTCGATGAGCCGGCCCATACGCCGTGCACTGGCACCGATCTCCCCCAGGTAACGACGCAATTCGCCATCCAGCCGGTCCCCGCCGTCTTCCTCGAGCATCCGCGCGTATCCGTCGATATGCCGCAGCGGCGCGCGCAGATCGTGCGAAACCGAATAGGTGAATGACTCCAGCTCACGATTGGTCTGCGCCAGATCTTCGGCGCTGCGTCTCAGTGTTTCGGCTGTTTGCAGGCGCTGCGTTGCATCCCTCGCCACGGCAAACATCAGCCGGTCCGGTGCGGACCACGCGGCCGACCAGTCAATCGGGACGACACTACCGTCCTTGCGAAGGTATCGATTGGTGAACCCGAGTGCGGGGTGTCCGGACATCACGTCCGTGGCAATCTCAGCCGATCGCTCACGATCGTCGGGGTGAACCAGATCCGCATACGGACGCCCAACCATGTCGTCCGGCGGATATCCCCATAGTGCCTCCGCCGCTGCACTGACCCGCAGGAAGCGGCCTGCCGAGTCGATCGCACACAGCACGTCGAGCGAGTTGTCCATGATCAGGTCGTTGAGTGCCACGGCCTTGGCGCGCCGCTCCTCACTGAGATCGCGCTGCTGCTCCAGCCGCTGCATCGTGCGCGCGCTCCACCACACCAGCAAGGTGAAGACCACGATATTCGCCATCGTGAACACGGCTACGCCAAGTTCGGTGCTGTACAGATTGCGCCGCTCACTTTCGATTCGAAGCCAGCCCAGGAAAAACAGCATGAGCAGGGAGCTCGGAAGCAGGCGTCGCAACAGCGTGCCTGCAAAGCCGGGGCCCGTGGCCAGCGCCATGAAGCCGATCGAGGGCCGCGCGCACAACACGCCCGCAGCAAGGAGGAAGCTCAGCACAGCGGTGCGCAACACCATCGGATACGCATCGGGCA
>DASSNC010000098.1:0-20314 GCA_035688305.1 Rhodanobacteraceae bacterium | reverse complement strand
CCAGTCCGCACCATGTTCCGGCGAAAATCCTGCAGGTCGCCGACATCCCCCGCACCATCTCCGGCAAGATTTCCGAGCTTGCCGTGCGCGCGGCCATCCACGGCGAGCCGATCAAGAACACCGATGCGCTGGCGAATCCGGGATCGCTGCAGGTCTACGCCGACCTGCGTGAGGTGTTGGCAAGCTGATCGCCGAAGCGGGCCCTGGCGGCCTTCCTGCAAGACCCTGTGTAGGAGCGCCGGGAGGCGCGACCGAGGCGCGCGGCTGTATCAGCTGCGCGCGTAACGATCCTCGAAGCGCACGATGTCGTCTTCGCCGAGATAATCGCCGGTCTGCACCTCGATGATTTCCAGCGGCTCGTCAGTCCGGTTTTCCAGCCGGTGGCGGGTGCCGACGGGGATGTACGTCGATTCGTTGGCGTGCAGGTCGAATACCTTCTCGCCGTTGGTCACGCGGCCGACGCCGTGCACCACCACCCAGTGTTCGGCGCGATGATGGTGCATCTGCAAGGAAAGACTGGCACCCGGGTTCACACCAATGCGCTTGACCTGGAAACCCGGGCCGCGCTCCAGCGAGTCATACCAGCCCCAGGGCCGGAACACCTTGCGCGGCGTGGTTGCTTCCTCGCGGCCAGCGGCCTTCAGGCGCTCCACCAGCTTCTTCACGTCCTGACTGTGTTTCCCGTCGGCCACCAGCACCGCATCGGGCGTCTCCACCACCACCAAGCCTTCACACCCAAGCGTTGCAACCAGGCGATGCTGCGCCAGCACCAGCGAATCGCGGCAATCCTCCAGCAGCACGTCGCCCCGCGACACATTGCCCGATGCATCGCGTTCCCCGATGGCACGCAACGAGTCCCAGGCCCCGACATCGGACCAGCGCGCATCCAGCGGCACCACGCTGGCGTGACCGAGCTCGGGGTGCGCGTGCAGTTTTTCCATCACCGCGTAGTCGATGGAGTTTGCCGGACTGCCAAGGAATGCGTCGTGGCCGACGCGCAGGAAGTCACCGTCCCGGCGGGTGTCCTTGACCGCATCGAGACAGGCACGGTGCATTGCAGGCTGCAATGCGGCGACTGCCGCGAGCCACACCGAAGCCCGCACCAGGAAAATGCCGCTGTTCCAGAGATAGCTTCCGCCGGCAAGATAACCTTGCGCCGTGGCGGCATCGGGTTTCTCGACGAACGCATCAAGCGCGAACACGCCCGCCTGGCCGGGATTCTCGCCACCCCTGCGCAGGTAGCCGTAACCGGTCTCGGCGTGCGTAGGCACCACGCCGAAGGTCACGAAATCGCCTTCATCCGCCGCGCCGAGGCCACGTGCCACCGCGGCTCGAAACGCGGGTGCATCGGCGATCACGTGATCGGCCGGCATCGCCAGCAGCAAGGGATCGCCACCATCCGCGACCGCCACCGCGGCCGCGATCGTCAGGGCGGGCGCGGTATTGCGCCCGGCCGGTTCCAGCAACAACCGCGCTTGTCGCTGGCCGCTCGCACGCAACTGCTCGTCGATCAGGAACCGATACTTCTCGTTGCCCACCACCAGCGGCGCCAGCACGCGCGCATCGTCGAATCCGTCCATGCGATGCAACGTCGCCTGCAGCAGGCTTTCGTCGTCCACCAGCGCAAGCAACTGCTTGGGGTGATCTTCCCGCGAGGCCGGCCACAGGCGTGTGCCAGAACCGCCGCACAGGATTACGGGTTGCAGTTGCATTGGATCATCCTCCAGATACCTTCGCTCTCTGCTCAGTCAGCAGACCCACCGTTCGCGGCGCCTGACGCCGCAGGATCCGGTGGTACGAATCCAAACGACTTCGCCAGAATGCCGAGTGCACGTGCATCATGCGTGACCGAGGAATCCACGAGGTTGTCGACCTCGATGCGGACCGTCACCGGCTTCCCGGCAACGGCTTCGCAACGCGCCGGAACCACAAACACCATGTGGTTCACCTGGCCGGGTTGCGTCGTTTTTTCGGGCGCCACGCAACCGTTGAAACTCACGAAAACGTTTGGCGCACGCTGACCGTCATACTGAGTGGCCGGCACCACATAGGCAGTCAATTCGAACACGTCCCCTGCCTGCGGCAGCAGCAGTACCTGGTTGTCGTCGGTCAGCCAGCGGCCATTCGCTCCTTCCGATTGGTTGAAGCCTTCCAGGTAAGCATATTGATCCGCTGCCTTCAGATGCCGCAACACCGGGGCGGTCCCCGGAACCAGCGGCCTGGGCGTCAGCGAGATTGCGTGGATCAACGCGTACGCATAATCGGGGGTCGGGCTGACATGGTACAAGGTCCGGATACGCTGCAATGCCGCCGGTGGCGTATCCGGGCCATGCACAAAATAGACTGGTCGCGACGGCTGCAGTGTCTTGACCGGGGCAGCGTGGAAATCCAGGATGTGCCGCTGCGCGAACAAGCCGATCCGCGGCGCCGAATACCAGCCGAAACCGAACACGTAGGCATCTGCGGGCAGCGCGTGCACCTCATGCGCCACGCGTTGCAACGCCGCCACACTGGCGCCGGGATTGAAACGGGCGCAGTCACTGGCATCCGCCATGCGCCAGCCACACACCTTGTCGCTCACCGGAGCGAACAGCAAAGTGTGGGTGCCCTTGACCAGCCACATCGCCGGCAACACCAGGGTCATGCCCGCGATCAGCGCGATGAGGATTCGGCGCCGGATGCCGGGCACCGCTCGCAGCGCACCCAAGCATCCCGCTGCGAGCATGATCATGCCGACGTCGGCAGCGATCATCCCGTCGATGATGCGGCGGTGCCAGGCTTTCGTGGTCGGGGTAAGGCAAAGCCACCAACCCAGATAAACGCCCGCCATCAACAGAACCGTGAGCGTTCGCCAGTCCACGGATCGCCTGCGCCACACGCGCAGCAACTGCCAGGCCATGCACGCAAACAGCAGGATCAACCACAACCCCGTCAGGACAAGCGACATGCGGTAGTCGTGGCCGAGCAAACCAAAATGAATTCCGAACTTGTGCAGCAACGAGTGGGAGTCACCTCCCAGGCCCGGCTCGACGCCAGCCTGCCTGAAAATGCTCCCCGCCTCGGTTTCCCACCAGGCACGCCAAACGTGTACGCCTCCCAGCGCCAGCGCCCGCAAGGATTCCATGATCACGACGAGCGAGATCCCGCCTGCCAGAAATGCCACAATGCGCCGTGCGCTGGAGCTTCCGCGGCTGGACCGGTTCGTGATCATCTCCAGCAGCGCGCACAACCCCAGCGCACCTGCACCGATCAACATCACCGTCTTCGTGTAGACCGCCAACGCCAGCAACAGGCCGGCTGCAAAGCCCCAATGCCAATTCCCTTCCCTGTGGAAATAGGCCACCGTTGCCGCCAGCGCCAAGGCCAATGTGGGTATCTCGCCGTAGCCGAAAAATCCGTACTGATGGATCCCGGGCACAACCATGACCGTGCAGGCGGCAAACAATGCCAGCAACCGCCCACCCATGGGTGCTGTCAGCCAATACACGGCAGCAAGCAACAGCGCCAGATAGGCGATGTTGACCACTTCCGCCTGTGGAATCCCCACGCCCCATATCCTGAACACGGCCGCTGCCGGCAGGATGTAGGGCGGCCCGGTCTGGATCTCGTGGGGCACCGGTTCTCGTGCTGCGTAGCTGCGCCGGTAACCCTCGCCATGGGCGATCGAACTGGCGACCTGCAGGTTCATCGCTCCGTCGAAACTCGGCGGATTGCCAACGGCAATCTGCGCGGAGCGCGCGAACAGGACCACCAGCAGCAGGCCAAGCAGCACCGAAGCAATCAGTGATGCGACATGTGCGCCCTTCCATGCCGGCACGGCGGAGCCAGTGTCAATCGCCCTCATGCCGGCGCTCCTGCGCACCCAACGCCATCGAGTGCAGGCGCACGTTGAGACGTTCCAGCAACTTGCGGTTGGTGGCCACAAGGTCGCCGATCAATCCCATCATGTACAGCAGGGTGCCGATCGTGATGCACAGCGAGGCCAGGATCAGCGATTGCACGTGTCCGGTGCCGCCGCCGCCGAAATAATCGACCAGGAAACGTGTGCCGATCACCACACCAACCAACAGGAACACCGAGCCAATGCAGGCGAACAGGGCCAATGGACGATAGGTGACGAATACCCGCAGGATGGTCAGCAGCGATCGCCGCACGTAACCGGAAATGCTCTTGACCAGACGGGAAGGGCGCAGGTCCGCGTTGGTGCGGATCGGCACGGAAACCACCCGCAGGTTGCTTTGCCCGGCCTGGATGATGGTTTCCAAGGTGTAGGTGTACTGGTTGAATACATTGAGCCGCATGGCTGCCTCGCGCGACATCGCGCGAAAACCGCTTGGTGCATCGGCGATGTCGGTCTTGCTGGCCATGCGCACCGCCCAGCTTCCCAATCGCTGCAACTTTTTCTTGACCCAGGAAAAGTGCTCGGTACGGTCGATGGGTCGCGCACCCACCACGATGTCGGCGGCGTGCTCGACGATCGGGCGCGTCAATTCCGGAATGTCCCCACCGCAATACTGGTTGTCGGCATCCGTGTTGACGATCACGTCGGCACCCAGGCGCAGGCATGCTTCCAGCCCCGTCATGAACGCCGCCGCGAGTCCGCGATTGACCGGATGCCGGACCACATGATCGACTCCGTTCCGACGTGCCACGTCGGCGGTGTCGTCGGTGGAGCCATCGTCCACGATCAACCACTCGACCGCATCGAAACCTTCCACGTGTCGCGGCAATGCCGCCAGCGCGATCGCAAGGGTTCCAGCCTCGTTCAGACAGGGAATCTGGATGATGAGCTTCATGAAGTTTCCCGGTTGTGCATGTATTCAATCAGCGGCCGGTCATTGTAAGTGTTGCGGCGCATGGATCACTTTGCCTGTCGTGGTGGTTCGGCATGGCGCCTCAAGGAAAGCATAAGCGCCGTGCATCCGCCAACGTTGCAGTGCCCTGAACGTTCCCGCCAGCCGATCGCGCTTGTTGCGCCAGGCCACCGAGCAAGCAGATGCGGCCAATCCCCGCGGCCTCGCCTGCTTCCACGTCCGACGTGCTGTCACCAATCAGAATGCACCCGCCAAGGTCCAGCTCAAGCTCGCGCTGCGCGGCAAGCAGCATGCCGGGCCTGGGTTTGCGGCAATCGCATTCACGCAGGTATTCGCCCAACCCATGTACCGGGTGGTGGGGGCAGTAATGGACCGCGTCGATCTGCGCGCCGTGCTTGCGGAACTCGCCACGCATCCAGTCCATGTACTCGAGGAACTGGCCTTCGGTGTAATAGCCGCGCCCGATGCCGGCCTGGTTGGTCGCCACGATGTTGAGATAGCCGTGTTCGGTGGCGGTACGGCAAAGTGCGAAGATGCCGTCGATGAACTGCGTGCGTTCGGGTGTGCACACGTAACCGTGATCGATGTTGATCACGCCATCCTTGTCCAGGAACAGCGCCCGCCGGTGCGCGTTCACGCTGCACCGCCGCTGTCGGCGAAGCGTTCCTGTGCACGGCGGTAATCATCCGGCACGCCGATGTCGATGAAGCCGCGCGTTTGCGGGAAAGCCGCCACGGCCTCGCGCGCAACCGCGGGCACCAACACGTCCCGTTCAAACGAGAACGCCTCGCCGCTGGGCATTCCCGCCAGCAAGGTCCGTTCCAGGCGGTACACGCCGGCATTGACCAACCCCGGCCCCTTGCCGCCTTTTTCGGCAAAGCCCGCGATGCGCGCCCCCGCCACGCGCACAGCGCCGTATCGGGCCACGTCCGGTACCGCCGCCAGGGCCACGCCAAGCCGCGCACCGAGTCCGCGCGTGGCGGCGTCGAACGCCGCGTAATCGAGCTCCAGCCAGGAATCGCCGTTCAGCACGAAGCACACATCATTCGTAATGTGGGTCATCGCCAGGGCAATGGCACCACCGGTGCCAAGCGGCTTGCTTTCACGCGAATAGCGCAGTGCCATGCCCTGCCACGCGTGGCCTAACGTCGCCTCGACCACGTCGCCCTGATGGCCGGTCGCCAGCACCACGCAACGCAGGCCTTGCGCCGCCAGCATGTCCAGCACGCGTGCGAGGAATGGCCTGCCGGCCACCGGCGCCAGTGGCTTGGGCACGTCAGCGACCACTTCACGCAGGCGTGTGCCGAACCCGCCGGCAAGGATGATGGCTTCGTCAGTCAGTGGCACGCGGAAACATCTCGCGCTCGATCAGACCGCAGATCAGGTGCCCCAGCAGTTCGTGGCCTTCCTGGATCTTCGGGGTTTCATCCGATGGCATCCTGACGCATACCGTGCAGCCGTCGGCCATCTTGCCCCCCTTGCGGCCGGTGAGGCCGATCACCTCGATGCCAGCCACGTGTGCTGCCTCGATCGCGCGAAGAATGTTTTTCGAGTTGCCGGATGTGGAGATCGCGAACAGCACGTCACCCTTCGTGCCCAGGGCTTCGATCTGGCGCGCGAACACGCGCTCATAGCCGTAATCGTTGCCGATGGCGGTCAGTGCGCTGGTGTCGGTGGTCAGCGCGATGCCGGGCAGTCCGGGACGGTCGTAGTTGAAACGGCTGACCAGTTCGGCTGCCCAATGCTGTGCATCGGCGGCGCTGCCACCGTTGCCCGCAAACAGGATCTTGTTGCCGCGCTTCAACGCCGCGACGGAACGCGCCACCACATCTTCGATCTGATGATGCAAGGCCTTGTCACCGGCCATAGCCTCTACCAGCGCGAGCGATTTCCCGAACTCGCCATTGATGTAGTCGTTCATGCCACCCGCCATGAGGTCGCTCCCTGCTGGGTGAAATGGAAGTCAAGAATACTGCCACCCTCGGCCAGCAATGCGCGCGACAACTCGATGCGCCGCTCCGGGTCGCACAGGAACATCATGAAGCCGCCGCCGCCGGCGCCGGAGACCTTGGTCGCGCGCGCGCCGTGCGCGCATGCGACCTGCTCCATCCTGTCGATCAGCGGGTTGGTGATGCCCGCGGCCATGCGCTTCTTGGCTTCCCAACCGGCCTGCATGGTGGTGGCCAAGCCGTGCAGGTCGCCTTTCAGCACGCATTCCTTCATGCGGATGGCTTCATCCTTCAGGAGATGGGTGGCCTCGGTGGCATCCCGGTCCTGTGCGTCGATGTTTTTCGCCTGCCGCTCGATGATCTCGGCCGAGTCCCGCGACACGCCTGTGAAGTACAGCACCAGCGAGGCTTCCAGTTCCGCCCGCACCCAGTCCTTGATGCGCAACGGATTCACGATCACGCGGTCCCCGGCGTAGAACTCCATGAAATTGAAACCGCCGAACGCGGCCGCGTACTGGTCCTGCTTGCCGCCGGCCAGTTGCAGATCCTTGCGCTCGATGTCGTACGCAAGTTGGGCGACTTCATACTCACCCAGGGGGAGCGAAAAATATTCGGCGAAGGCCTGCACCAACGCCACCACCATGGTCGAGGACGAGCCCAGGCCGGAACCGGGCGGCGCATCGGAAAAGGTCTTCACCGACAACGGCGGACGTTCGCCGTTCAGGAAATCACGTGAGACACGCGCATAGACACCTTTCAACAATTGCAGGGGTCCGCCGCCGTCGATGTTGCCTCCGCAGGCATGCACTTCTTCGTGACCGGCATCCAGCGCGTGGAAGCAGGCTTCGCGGCCTTCACGCGGAGAAACAATGGCGTAGGCGTAACGGTCGATGGTGACGTTCATCACCCGGCCGCCGTAGCGCTCGCAGTACGGCGCGACGTCGGTACCGCCACCGGCGAGGCCGAGTCGCAATGGTGCGCGCGCCCGCACGATCATGCGCGCTGCTCCCGGCGATCGTTGCGGTCGTCTGTAGGCGCGTCCAATCCGATCGCACGCCGCAGTGATGTTTCCATCGCGGCGCGCGAGAACCGCCCCCGCACGTACTCGACGCCGGCTTGCGCCTGCCGCGACCAGGGAGCGGCATCGTCGTAGAGTTTCGACACCGCCGCGGCAATGTCCGCGGGATCGGTCGCCACCGAACAAACGGCATCGACCCCCGGCAATCCCTGGGCGCCGACCGGCGTTGTCACCAGCGGCAAGCCACCGCGCAACGCCTCAACCACCTTCGATTTCACGCCCGCACCGAAGCGCAGCGGCACCAGTGCCACCCGCGCGTCGCGGTAGAACCGCGCCAGGGCTTCATCGTCGACATAGCCGGTCACCACCACGTTTTCCGATTCCAGCGCCTGTACCGCTTCGGTGGGATTGGACCCCACCAGATACAGGCGCACGTCGGGAATCCGCCGCCGGATCAACGGCAGGATTTCCTGCACCAGCCAGATGGCAGCGTCCACGTTGGGCGGGTGGCCGAAACCGGCCACAAACAGAATGTCCCTGCGGTCACCCGGATCGGACAGGGCCGGCCCCGCCGCGAAACTGTCGAAACAGTAGGGAATGATCGCTTGCGCATTGGCAGCAGGCACGAGCCGGGAGACGGTGTCGGCCTCGTCCTGCGATGGGTAAAGCACCAGATCACATTCCTTCCACAACCTGCGTTCCATCTTTTCGAAAGCCTCGGCCTCGGCCCGTGCCTGCGGATCACCGGAGACCTCGAAGCGCTGCCGCAGGCGTTCACCATGCAGATCGTGACCGTAATACACCACGCGCGCACGGCTGTGCTTGCGCACGGTTTTGAGGTACGACATTGCAATGTGCGGACGACTCAGCAGCACGCAGGACAGATCCTTGCCGTGTTCGGACACGTAGCGGGGAAACCCGTCCGTCCATCGGGGACCATACAGCACCTCGATGCCCAACTTCTGCAGCGCGGGGGTGTAGTGCGGATCATTCCACAGGTTGTCAGGCCAGAACTTCACCGAACAACCGATGGAAACCAGAGCGCGCAGGAACTGGAACATCGTGCGTGAACCGGCATCGCGGTCCGGCTGCGGCACGTAGTGGTCAACCACCAGCACGATTGGTTTGTTGAACGAACGTTCGCGCGCGCGGAACACATTTTCGGCGTTGGCGAATTGCGTCGCCTGCAGCTCGTTGTTCCAGCGCTTGGCGAACGTGCGCTGGTTGGTAACCTGATGTGCCTTGATGCCGGCGTTGACATCGGTCCCGTGGGACACGCCCTCGTGGTGAATCACGACCGAGAAGGGGGTGTAATACACCTTGCGCCCGCTCGCACGCACCTTGAAGGCGAGATCGGAATCCTCGCAGTACGCCGGCGTGTAGATTTCATCGAAACCACCGAATTCCCGGAATGACGCCGCGGGAATCAGCAACGACGCGCCCGAGCAGTAATCGGTTTCGCGCACGTAGTTGTATTCGGGATCGTCCGGATCCTGCATCCGCCCGTAGTTCCAGCCCGATCCGTCGTTCCAGATGATGCCGCCGGCTTCCTGCAGGCGGCCGTCCGGGTACACCAGTTTCGAACCCACCATGCCGCAGTCGGCGCGGGTTTCGAACACCTCGAGCATGGCATCGAGCCAACCCTCGGTGACTTCGGTATCGTTGTTGAGGAAATACAGGTACTCGCCGCGCGCCAGCGACGCGGCGCGGTTGCACGACTTCACGAACCCGAGGTTCTCGGGGTTGGCCTCGAAACGCAGCCCCGGAACCCCGGCGAGCTTCCGGATGACCGCGTCACCCGATGCATCTTCCGCAACCAGTACCTCGTACGACGCATCCGGCGGGTTGGCTGCAATCGAACGCAGGCAGGACAGGGTGACGTCCAGCATCCCGTAGGTCGGAATGATGATGCTGACTCGCGGATGCGGGGGGTCCGGGAACGCGAAATCGATGCTGTGCGACACGGACTTGCCCGGTCGCGAACCCGCATCCACGGCGATGCCGGTGGTGACGGAACCAGTTGGCACGGAAGGTACGCGCCGCTCCAGGCGACGGCGTTTGAAAGCGCGCACGGATTCGCGGACGCCATGCCAGTCCCCACGCGCGATGCGCATCAGGAAACGCAGCGGCCGCGTCACACGCCATGACGTCGAATGAAGCAACTGTTGGTATTGATGCTGGAGCAGGGCCAGTTGATGCGCGGTGCCATCGATCCGACTGCGCGCCTGGCGCAACTGATCCCGGACCTGCATCAGCTCGGCATCCAGGCGTTTGCCCCAGGCCGCCGTCGCCTCGTGCTCGGCCACGAGCTTGCCGTGCGTTTCACGCAACTGCGTCAGCTCGGCGTTGAGACCCTTGCCCCACGTAGCCAGTTTTTGCCGCTCCCTCTGCGTACGTTCCGCGCACGCAGAGTATTCCGCCGCCATCGCCGCCATGGCCTCAAGCTCCTGCGCGGCATCATGCCACACGCTCCCAAACTTCCGCTCCGCTTCCTGCACGGCACGCCAGTCACCGTCTGCGTGTGCCACGCCAACCAACGCAGCGTAGGCCTCGGCAGCGACTGCGGAGTAGGCATCGCGGGATTCACGGCGCGCGGCGTGGTGGTGACGATCGGTTGCATCAACAAATTTAACCACCTCGTCGCGGTTTTCTTTGGAAAGTTCGCCCAATGCCGGTAATCCAGTGCGCCGCAAAGCGGCGTCAATGGTTCCGACAGGATCGGCAAGCAGGTCGTCATACATCACCACGGCCCTTGGAACCGTGCTGCTGGCGCGCTCGGCATCGAATACGTGCCGCAACCACAGCAACTCACCGATCGGCCGCTGCCAATGGTTGCGAAGTTCAAGCGAGGCTGAAACGTCGCCAGGGTCCCTCACCATCAACAGCACCACGGGGTTGATGTCGAGTTGGCCGAGAACCTCGATCCACAACGGCAGAAAACGGCAAATCCGCGGGTCCTTGACCGCCCAAAGTGGCTGCCCGGCAAAATCCCGCTGGACGATGCCTTTGATTTCAGATGCGGCACGCCGGGCAGGCTCGCCTGAAAGCCAACCGTCTGGCAGAGCGCGCACATCGTCCCAATGCATGCCGAGCCCAGACAACAAACGGTGGTGTATCTCGACGATGTCGCGGTGTTCCCAGTAGCCCTTTGGGTTGTCGACTCCGGGTTCAAGCATCGTCGCGCCCATGGGAACGCCAAGCTTTTCCAATGCCCCCGCCAACGCAGATGTCCCGCTTCGATGCATGCCTGCCACCAGAATCGCAGAACGGCACCCGACCCACCGCGATACCCGTCTTGGGGCTGTCGTCGGGGACTGCGGTTTCACTCCAACACCTGCTCAAGCCTGATATAGGGGATCGCTTGGAAGTCAACCAGGCCGGTGGCCTTTCGATCGGGATCGGAAGCAATTCTGAACATGGCGGCATCGACGATGCGATCGAGGAAGGTCTCACCATCAGACTCGACTGCGGTCACCCCTGCATTCAGGAAGTACACACCGGGGGCCAACATCGCGCGAAACCGAAATCCGACCCGGACCCGCTGGCCCGGGACAACAACCAGATCCCGTTCGTGCTCGGCGCTGGATGCAGCTCCTCCCAACTCGAGGCCGGTGACAGTCTTGATCATCATGCCGAATCTGACACCGGTTGCCGCGCGCTGAAAGGACACGTCGTAGGTATATAGGTACTCACCACCAGCACGCAGCACGTTGACCCTGCGGCTAGCAAGCGTTTCGATGTGCGGCTGTTCGATCCGCGCGCCACAGGTCTCATAACGCAACGTGCTTCGCGGCACGAGCCCCGCATCGAGATGCGCCGAGTCATCGTCGTCCGCAGCGCCGTCCTCGACGACCAGCCGGACCCGTTGATCGTTGTCGGACCGCGGGCCCTGCTTGCGCGTTGATGTTGCCGGGGGGTGTTCGCAAGATTCCGAATCAAGCAGAATTTCCCTGCGAATCGCGGCCACCTTGTCGGCAGGCGCAAACATCAATTTGTGGTACCGGGAGACTACGAACTTGGGCGGTCCGCGGCTGATCAATTCACCGCCGTCCAGCAGGATAGCGCGATCACACAGCTCTACCACGGTGCCCGCAGAATGCGAAACAAACAGTACCGTCGTGCCCGAATTCCTGATGGCGTTGATTCGCGCGAAGCACTTGCGTTGAAAAGCTTCATCGCCCACTGACAATGCTTCGTCGACAACCAGTATCTCTGGATCGACATTAATTGCGACCGCAAAGGCCAGCCGAACATACATGCCGCTGGAATAAGTCTTGACCTGATGTTCGAGGAACTCACCAATGTCGGCGAACGCTGCGATAGCGTCAAAACGGTGGTCGATTTCTTCCCGGGTCAGTCCTAGCACCGCGGCATTGAGATAGACATTCTCGCGCCCGGTGAATTCCGGGTTGAACCCCGAACCAAGTTCGAGCAGGGCGGCTACGCGACCACGGACTTCCACCGCCCCGAAAGTAGGGGTGAGGGTGCCGCATACCAGTTGAAGCAGGGTCGACTTGCCGGACCCGTTGCGACCGACGATACCCACGGTCTCGCCACGACGTATATCGAAGCTGACATCGCGCAGCGCCCAGAATTCGTGGTAATAGGCTTTGTCCGCCCGCTTCGCCCAGCGTCGTACCTTGGGCAGTACCATTTGCTTCAGGCGGTCGACGGGTTGCGAGTAGATCTCGTAACGCTTGGACAACCCCTCGACGTGGACGCTGATCTGGTCAGACGACATCGGCAAAGCCCTTGCGCGTACGCTCGAACCAGGCGAACGCAGCCCACGCGAACAGGACCGACGCGACCAGGTACAGCCCTAGGTGGTCCCAGCGCGGCATCTCGCCCAGGAACAACACCTTCTGGGACGCCATGGCAATCACGGTCAGCGGATTCAGGTACAGGAAAATACGGTACTGCCCGGGGATCATCGACATCGGGTACATGATCGGCGCCAGGAACATCAGCGCGGTGGTGACGATCGCGATGGCCTGCTTGATGTCACGCAGGAATACGCCCAGTGAAGCCAGCAGCCACACCGTGCCGGCGACAAACGGCAGAAATACCGCGACCACGACTGGAAACAGCACCACCGTCCACGGAATGCGGTGGACCGCGACCAGCTCAATCACCAGCAGCGCGATGGTGGAAATCATTAGATGAAACAGCGCGGCGCCCAATACGCTCCAGGACAGCGACTCCAGCGGAAATATGACCTTCTTGACAAAATTGACGTTGTCGACGATGACGGTGGCGGCCTTGCCCGCGCATTCGCTGAACATGGTGCTGATGTTCAACCCGGCGAACAGGATCACCGCGAATGCCACATGGCCGGTCACGTGCTCGTTCCAGCGCGCCTTGAAGACCACGCCGAAGACGAAGGTGTAGATGGCCAGCATCAACAACGGGTTGAAGAACGACCAGAACAGGCCCATGAACGAACCGCGATAGCGGCTCGCGATGTCGCGCTTGGCCATTTGCACGATCAGCGTGTAATGCCGCGCCAGGGCGCGGTAGGGCGACAATGGGTCGAGCAGGCGATAGGCAGATGTCGTCATGACGGGCGCGTGCTCCATGCAACGCGGCTTGCAAGGGGACGATGGCGAATCATCGCGGCGTCCGGCTGACTGGCGATTGTACCGATCGGAGGCAGCCCCTACGCCAGGGCGCGTTCCAGTTCATCGCGCAGGTCGCGGATGTCCTCCACACCCACGGACAAACGAATCAGGCCGTCGCTGATGCCGAGGCGATTGCGAATGGCCGGTGGTACCGAGGCGTGGGTCATGATGGCCGGGTGTTCGATCAGGCTTTCGACGCCGCCCAGCGATTCGGCCAGCGCGAACAGGTGGCAGCGCTCGAGCATCTTGCGCGCCTTCTTCAGGCCGCCCTTTACCTCGATCGTGATGATGCCGCCGAAGCCGTGCATCTGGCGGCGCGCCAGCGCGTGTTGCGGATGCGACTTCAGGCCGGGATAAATCACGCGTTCGACGGCCGGGTGTTTTTCCAGCCACCGTGCAAGTTCGAGCGCACCCGCGCAATGTGCCTGCATGCGCAGCGCCAGCGTCTTCAAACCACGCAATGCGAGGAACGAATCGAACGGCCCGGCCACCGCGCCCACCGAGTTCTGCAGGAAAGCCATGCGTTCGGCGAGGCCCTTGTCCGCGACGACAGCCATGCCGCCGACCATGTCGGAGTGGCCGTTGAGGTATTTGGTTGCCGAGTGCACCACGATGTCGGCACCGAGTTCCAGCGGACGTTGCACGATCGGCGAGGCGAAGGTGTTGTCCACGGCCAGCAACAGGCCGTGCTTTTTCGCGAATGCAGCGACCTTCTTGAGGTCGACCAGCTTCAACAGCGGATTGGTCGGCGTTTCGGCCCAGATCATCCGGGTGTTCGGCTTCAATGCGGCCTTCAATGCGTCGGTGTCGTTGAGGTCCACGAAGCTGAAATCGACGCCCGCACTGCGCCGGCGCACCTTCTCGAACAGGCGGTAGGTGCCGCCGTACAAGTCGTCCATCGCGATCACGTGGTCGCCGGAGTCATTGAGTTCCAGCACCGTCGCGATCGCGGCAAGACCGGAGGCGAACGCAAAACCCGCGCTGCCACCTTCAAGGTCGGCGACGCAGCGCTCGTACGCGAAACGCGTGGGATTGTGGCTGCGCGAATACTCGTAGCCCTGATGCACACCGGGACTGCGCTGCACGTAGGTGGAGGTCTGGTAGATCGGCGTCATGATCGCGCCGGTCGAGGGGTCGGGGGATTGTCCGGCATGGATCGCGCGAGTGGCGAGGGCGAGGCTGGGGGATTTCTTGGCAGGCATGGGAGGTTTCGATCCAAATGGGGGATTGCAGTTCAAGCCACGCGGCGGCGCAGGTAGTTCAGGAGATCGATGCGGGTAATGAGGCCAAGGAACTTCTCGCCATCCATCACGATGGCGACACGATCGTGTTCGAAGATCGGCAGCAGGTCTTCGATCGGCGCCTTGACCTCGAGCGTCTGCAGCTTGGCGATCATCGCGGCCGAAACCGGATCAAGGAACCGCTTCTCGTCGCCGTAGACATGCAGCAGCAAATCGGATTCGTCGATGATGCCGAGGATCTTTTCGCCATCCAGCACCGGCAGTTGCGAGACGTCGTACAACTTCATGCGGTTGTAGGCGGTGATCAGCATGTCGTCGGGCTTCACCACCACGGTGTCGCGTTGCGCGTAGGGGCGCATGATCAGGTCGCGCAGGTCGCCGGTAGGCTGGCGTTCGAGAAAACCGTTGTCCAGCATCCAGTAATCGTTGTAGAGCTTGGACAGGTACTTGTTGCCGGTGTCGCACACCAGCGTCACCACGCGCTTGGGCGTGGTCTGCTCGCGGCAGTATTTGAGTGCGGCAGCGAGCAGGGTGCCGGTGGACGATCCACCCAGCACGCCTTCTTTCGCCAGCAATTCGCGCGCAGTCAGAAAGCTTTCCTTGTCCGAGATCGGATAGGCCTTTTTGACCCGCGAGAAATCGCTGATCGAGGGCAGGAAATCCTCGCCGATGCCTTCCACCATCCAGGAAGCGCTTTTGGTCGAAAGCGTGCCTTCGTTGATGTACTGCGCGAGGATCGAGCCGACCGGGTCGGCGAGGATCAATTGCGTGTCCGGCGAATGTTTGGCGAAGAATCGCGACAGCCCGGTCATGGTGCCGGACGAGCCGCAGCCGAACACGATCGCGTCCACGCGGCCATCCAACTGCTCGAAGATCTCGGGGCCGGTCGTTGCCTCGTGTGCGGCGGGATTGTCCGGGTTGCCGAACTGGTTGATGAAGTAGGCGCCGGGCGTGTCTTTGGCGATCTTCGCGGCAAGGTCCTGGTAATACTCGGGATGACCCTTGGCGACGTCCGAACGGGTCAGCACCACTTCCGCGCCCATGGCCTTGAGATTGAAGATCTTCTCGCGGCTCATCTTGTCCGGCACGACCAGGATCAGCTTGTAGCCCTTGGCCTGCGCGACCAATGCCAGGCCCAGCCCGGTATTGCCCGCGGTGCCTTCGACCAGCGTCGCGCCAGGTTTGATCTTGCCGGCCTTTTCGGCACCGTCGATCATCGACAGGCCGATGCGGTCCTTGATCGAGCCGCCCGGATTGGCCGATTCCAGCTTCAGGAACAACTCGCAGGGCCCGGTATCGAGCCTGCGCACGCGCAACATCGGCGTGTGGCCAATCAGTTCAAGGACGCTGTCGACGACCATGTCCACTCCAAGGCAGGCTTCGGGATCCCGGCTCGCGCAAGGCCAACGTGGCGTCCGGGAAACCTGCATGATACCGGCCGCCGGGCAGGCCAGGGTCAAGGGCGCCGCAGCAAATCCCGTAGCGCCAGCCGCCAGCCGGCGCCGAAGCGGTGGTAGTGGCCGCTCCATGCCTCGCGCAACACCGTCCCCAGCCGCGTCCATGGCGCCGTAGCCAGGGCGGATCGGACGCGAAGGTGGCGCAGCTTTTCGCGGACGCGTTCCGTGGCAACAGCGGGCACGCGCCCTTCCATGGCCACCAGTCGCGCGAGCAGCTGTTCGTCACGGGCGATGAGCATCCCGATCCCGATGGGGGATGGGGCAAGGAACTTCCGCACGCGTGTGCGAATGCTGCGCCCGGGCATCCCGATCTGGTTGCCGCGGTGCTGTCGGTAGTCGATCAACGCAAATTCGAGTCCGTCGAAACCACCCAGTACCGCCGCGATGATCGCCAGCCATTCGTCGTGCACCCAGCCGTCCGGGATCGACAACGCATCGGCCAGCAGCGCGCGTCGCAACGCCACCGTGGCCCCGGTTGCCATGCTCCGTCGCAGCAGTACCTCGAAGCCGCGTCCGGCGTGGATACGACGCCGCTCGGCGCGCGTCAGGCGCAGGACGTCGAACAGCGAACGCCCGAGGTCGCTGCCATCTTCGCCGATGCGGTGGGCATCGGTGCACAGCAACAGCAATTCGGGCCGTTGTTCGAACGCGGCCAGTTGCGTGGCAAGCTTGTGCGGATGCCAGACGTCGTCCTGGTCGCAGAGAAACACCACGTCGCCCGACGCTTCGAGCAACGCAGTCTGGAAGTTCGCGACGTAGCCCAGGTTGTGTTCGCTGCAATTGAACTTCACGGCGATCCCGCGCGCGCGCGCCATGGCGACCAGCCCGTCCAGCAATGCTGGCGTCGCGTCGGTCGAGGCATCGTCGCGCACCACGATCTCGTCAGGCAGGCGCGATTGCGCAAGCACACTTGCCCACTGCGCAGGCAGGAAACGTGCGCCGTTGTATGTGCATAGGACGACGGAGGTGGTCATGGCCATGACGCTGCGATTGTCGCTGCAATCGCCTTGCTCGTCATGGCCCACGTTCCCAACAACAAACCGGCCCGCGTTGGGCGGGCCGGTGGAAATTCTTCGAGAGACATCTGAACAACCTGCCGTGCTCTGCAGCTTGCGTGCCGGTGGTGCTCGCAATGCTCACGTACTGGCGTGTACGCTCCGCTTGCTCCGCTCCGGCGTCCCGCAATCTGCCTTCGCTCGCGACGGTGCTTCAGAGTCTCCTTTCAACCACGCGATGCTCACGCAGTGCCGATTTGGGTCCACATTCGGGTCAGGCGGTCCTTGAGCAGCAGTTTTTCCTTCTTCATGCCGTGCAGCTGGTTCTCATGCATCGGCAGGACTCCGAGTTCCGCATCATGCACCTTGCTGTCCAACTCCTGGTGGTACTGATAAAGGCGTCGAAACTCGGGGTTCGCCTTCATCACCGCGGCTATGTGGTCTTTCTGCTGGTGTTCGAACATGGAGCAGCCTCCTCTTGCGTTGACGACGCTTGGCGGATTGCGGCGCGCGCGAACCCACATCCACGCGCCGCGATTGCGGTGCATGGAGACGGGAATGGAAAGGGGTTCATGCGATGGCGCCTCGGGACCGGCGTGGAGGCCGGTCTCAAGGTTGACCCTACTCCAGTCGGTGGGGCTTGGCAAGCTTCCGATGGCGGATCCATGACATTGCCACAAAATCGCCACAACATGCTGATTAATAGGCATTAATCAAACTGAACCCCGCCCCGGTTGGCGGTGCCGATGCGGTGCTCGAACGGCTGCCGCACGCTGCGGCTCAGGCCGCTGGACTGCCGCGGTTTGTGGCTGGCGGGCGCTGTCGGAGCGTGCGCTATTCGGCGCGAATTTCGACCTCGGCGCCCTTGGCGGCGTGCGCCACCGGCCGGATCGACACGCTGCCGGCACCGGCAGCTTCCAACGCCGCTTCCACCGCGACCGCGCGCCGCCCTGCCAGCACCCGATCATCACGCGCGCCCCGCGGTTCGATCACGATGCGCTGGCTGGCGTGGGCACGGGCGAAATCGGCAACCCGCCGGCGCCCGGAACTGGTCAAGTCGTCGGATGCCTGTGCGAACGAGGATGCCGACAGGTGCAGGCTGGCGGCGTGCCCGCCCGAGGATGTGGCGTTGTTGCCGCCTTGCAGCGCGCGCGTGGCGGCCTCGGCCAGTTGCGCCTCCTTGCGTGCCAGCTTGGCCGCGCGCGCTTGCGCGGCCGCCAGCTTTTTCGCCTGCGCGGCTTCGGCTTGCGCCTGCTCGGCCTGCTGGGCCGCTTGTGCGCCCTGCGCCTGTGCCATCTGGGTCTGCTCCACCGCTGCCTGGTATTGCAGGCGCTGGCGGGCCAGTTCGGCGCGTGCGGCCGCGGCGTCGGCCTGGCTGGCCTCCAGCATGATCCGGTCGTGTTCTCGATCGAGCTGGTCGAGCGTGGCCTGGTCGGCATCGACCTTGGCGGATGCTTCCGCGAAAGCCACCCGCTGTTCGGCCATGAACCGCGCGTGATCGCGGTTGCGGTAGCCGGCGTTCTGGAGGTCAGTGATGGCGTTGCGCGCGAGTGTGCGCTGCGCCAACGCGTATTGGCCGAGGACGGGGTCCGCGGCCAGCTTCTCGATTTGCGCCGACAGGCGGACCACGTCCGGATCCGGTTTCGCGGCTTGTGCGGACGGCGCGGTGATGGCGAACATGCCGAGCAGCGCGCAGACGATGACTACGTGGCGCATCATGGCTGGCCTCCCGCGCTGCCGGCCGATGCCGGCTCACCCGCGGATGCCGGGGGTGGCACGGTGGGCTGCCCCAGTTGGATGGAGGGAAGCATCACCGGCGCGTTGGCGCCTGCCGAAGAACCTGCGGCGGGCAGCGCTGCAGATGACCCCGCGGCTGGCAGCGCCGTTGAGCTGGCCGGGGCGGGTAGCGGCGCCAGCGCCGCCTGTTGCGCTGCGGCAGCGGCGGCCTGGCGGCGTTCCAGATCGGCCTGGAGCTGCTGGTTCAAGGTGGTTTTCTCGTTGATTTGCTGGTTCAACTGCGCCAAGCGGGCGCGGGCGCGCGCCGTCGCAGCGGCGGCTTCGGCTTCTTCGGCACTTGCTGTGGCCTTGCCAAAATCCTTGTTGGCGGCGAATTGCTGGGCCGCGGCGAGTCTCCGTTCGGCCTCGGCCAGATCCATGGGTGCCGTGGTGGCAGCGCCGGAAGCCCGGGCCGCGCGGATTTCCGACTGCGCCCGGTCCAGCAGCTGGACTGGCGGCGGTGCGGTCACGCAGCCGGCCAGCGTTACCGCGAACGCGGCGATGCCGAGGGCATGGATTTTTGCGCGCATGCGTGTCATAAACACCATATTGGGTGATGGCAGCATTGTCGGCGTACCATTTCGGCTTTGCAACGCCGCGCAGGGGACGCGGCATCTCCGGGCTAAGGATCGAACGATGGATATCGGGTACTTCCTCAAGTTGATGATGGACCGCGGCGCTTCGGACATGTTCCTGTCCACCGGCACCCCCGTGCACATCAAGATCGAAGGCAAGCTGGTGGCGCTGGGCACTTCGCCGCTGCCATCGGGCATGGTCAAGAAGATTGCCTACTCGCTGATGGACGAAGGCTCGGTGCCGAAGTTCGAGCGCGAGCTGGAATACAACATGGCGCTGGCGGTGAAGGACGTCGGCCGTTTCCGCGTCAACGTGTTCAAGCAGCGCGGCGAAGTCGGGCTGGTGATCCGCGCGATCAAGAGCGATATCCCCTCGATCGAGGAGCTGCAACTGCCGCAGATCTACAAGAAATTGATCATGGAGCCGCGCGGCCTGATCCTGGTCGTCGGCGCCACCGGGTCGGGCAAGTCGACCACGCTGGCCTCGATGATCGACTTCCGCAACAGCAATTCCGCCGGGCATATCCTCACCATCGAGGATCCGATCGAATACCTGCACCGGCACAAGAAGTCGATCGTCAACCAGCGCGAGGTGGGTCTGGACACCCACAGCTACGCCGAGGCGCTGAAGAACGCGATGCGCGAAGCGCCGGACGTGATCCTGATCGGCGAAATCCGCGACGTGGACACCATGGACGCCGCGATCGGCTTTTCCGAAACCGGCCACATTTGCCTGGCGACGCTGCACTCCAACAACGCCGACCAGACCATCGAGCGCATCCTCAACTTCTTCCCCGAGGGCGCGCACAAGAACGTGTTGATGAACCTCGCCCTGAACCTGCGCGCGGTCATTTCGCAGCGCCTGGTGATC
>DASSNC010000096.1:0-2729 GCA_035688305.1 Rhodanobacteraceae bacterium | reverse complement strand
GATCACCAGCATCGGCCCTGATTGCGTGGCCGTGCGCGGCGCCATGTGCGCGGCGTCGAACGCTTGGGTGGTTTGTACCGACGCGTGGCCTGCGGCGTCGATCGAAAACACGCCGTTGGGCAGCAGCGAAAAGTTGCCGGAAGCGGGGTTGCCGTGGGCGGTGTTGAGCGGCTTGATGGTTTTGCCATCTTCGACGTACATCCCCAACGGCTCGCCAGCGGCGTCGTAGATGCCGGCATTGGCGGCGAACAGCAGTTGTTCGCCATGCGCCGCGCCCCAGCCTTGCAAGGCATCGATGCTGGCGTACGGCTTGCCGGTGGCCGGATCGCGCCAGTGCAGGCCGAGCGTGGTTTTCGCAAGATCGATCGTCACGACCCGATAGTGGACGTTGTCGAGCACCACGTCGCGGCTGCTCACCCCGTGGGATGCGTGGGCACAGGCGGCCAGCGTTGCGGCGGCAAGCAGCAGGGCCAG
This sequence comes from Rhodanobacteraceae bacterium, assembly GCA_035688305.1. GTDB lineage: Bacteria > Pseudomonadota > Gammaproteobacteria > Xanthomonadales > Rhodanobacteraceae > 66-474. Next base: position 2,255 of record DASSNC010000096.1, on the reverse strand, counting down.
CCGCGCGGCGAGCAACGTGCAGTGGTGCAGGGTCGGGTGTGCGCAATTCATGGCTCGATGGTCACAGATTTGCCACGCTCCCGGCAAGCCGGATGCGCCAATGAGTTCAGGGTGTGGGCGTGAGCGTCAACCGATATTTGGCCGGACCCGGCAACAGCGGCGTGGGCTTGCCGTTTACCCAAGCCTCATGGCCCTTGCCGAACCACGGCGACAACGGGTTGTCGGACTGGCCCGCCGGCATTTCGAGGATGCCGTGCGCCTCGTCGCCGGGTTGTACGTCCATGCGCATCGAAGCACCGTAGCTCGGGTGCAACACACGCGGCATGTTGTTGTCGCCGGGCAATGGGTCGTGTGGCATGTCGAAGAAGCGCGCAATCCACGCGGGCAGCGCCACCGACAGCGGATTGTTGATTTGTGCGGTGTTGAATTGGCCCCACGTTTTTGCGGCGAGCGGCCCGGGAACCTTGGCCAACTCGTCGGCGACTTCGCGTGCCGAGGCAAGCAGCAGCGCGTTCCAATCCTTGTATTTCGGATCGAGCAGCCACGCGGGCTTTTGCGTCACCAGTGTCCAGGTGGCGTATTCACCCACTGCGGGCGTGGGCCAATCGAAGTCTGGCCATTTTGCCGAGGCGCGGGCGGCAAATGGGGCCAGCACGTTTTCGCGCACCTTGTCGTGGAACCGCCGCACGATGCGATAGCCGACGCTGCCGGCGGCCGCGCGCGCCTGCCAGTTCTGCACGAAGGGTTTCAGCGCCGCGACGTGCGGGTCGTGTGCATGGTCAAGTACTTCCACCAGCAACTGCTGCCAGCGTGCCAGGAACAACGCGCGGTCGTCGAGCTGGATGCCGAGCATATCGGCGGGGGTGAAGTGCTCGCGTGCGGCAAGGTCGTCGCGGATCTGCTGCGCGCGCGCGCCCTGGTCGTAGCCGCCGTCACCGATCAGGGTGAGATCGGCGCCGGAGACGATGCGCTGGTTGGCCGTCCAGATGCGCGCGCCGGGTGGATTTTCGATGCGCGGATCCTGTGCGGGCGCAGCGTAGCCGACCCAACCGGTGCCGGACTGCGACCAGTCGGCCGGTACCGCCGGATCGAATCCGGCGCGGATCGGGATCACGCTGCCGGCGATGGTCCAGCCGACGTGGCCCTGTGAATCCGCAACGACGAGGTTCTGCGGTGGGATCCCGATCGTCGGCCCGAGTGAGAGCGCCTGGTCGACCGTGGTTGCGGTTTCCAGCTTCATCACGTTGAGGTTCACCGCGCGTGGATCCTTCGCAGTCCAGGCGAGCGCCAGCGGCGTGCCGTCCGGGGCAGTGCCCATCACCGGCCCCCAGATGGTGTCCTTGACGGTGAGGTGGGCATCGGCCTCGCCTTTCACGTGGATCACTTCAGCGTGCGTCACGAACTTCGTCCAACCGTTCGGCGTCCTGTATTGCGACGCATCAGCCGGGTTCACGATGACGCGCACCCAGTCCATCCAGTCGCCGGTGCTGTTGGTGAAACCCCATGCGATGTGGCCGTTGCTGCCAATCACCATGGCCGGTGCGCCGGGCAGGGTGACGCCGTTCAACGTGAGCATCCGCGCAGGATCGGCGGGATCGGGATAGCGCAGCTGCGCGCGGTACCAGATGTTTGGAACGCGCAGGTGCAGGTGCGGGTCGTTGGCCAGCAGCGCTGCGCCGCCCGCAAGGGCGCCGCCGACTGCGAAGCCGTTGCTGCCGATGCCGGTGTTGGCGGCGTTGGAGCGCGCGATGGCGTGCATGCCAGCGGTCAGCGCAACGTTCGCGGTCGCGATCGCGCGCAAGTCGAACACGTCCACGCCGGGCATGGCAACGGGTTGCGAAGGTCCGCCTTGCATCGGTGCTTCCCAGCGCGGTGCCGGTGCCAGCAGGAAATCGGCGAGCGGGCGCGGCAACACGGCGCGCAGGCGCGCGATGTTCAATTCGCGCGGATCATCGCCATCCTGATTGAGGTCGAATGCCATCGCGTCGATGGTGAGGATGGTGTCGGCGTCGGTCCATGGCTTGGGTTTCTGGCCAAGCAGCAGGTATTCCCACGGCCGCACGGAAAGCTGCGCGAGTCCGGCGTTCACGCCCGCGGTGTAGGCATCGATCAACTTGCGCTTGACCGGCGATGCCAGGGCCAGCTCGTGCCCGGCCAGCGCACGAAAGCGGTGCTGGCGATGGTCTTCATCAATTGCCAGTGCCGTGGGCCCGAGCAAGGCCGCGAGTTCGCCTGCAGCGGCGCGCCGCTGCAGG
>DASSNC010000080.1:0-24130 GCA_035688305.1 Rhodanobacteraceae bacterium | reverse complement strand
TCACCAAGGCACATGCCGATGATGCGGCCTACCAGATTGCCGAGATGTACGCCTTGCGCAAGGATCCGGATGCGGTGTTCCAGTGGCTGGATCGCGCCTGGAGCAACCGCGACGGCGGCGTGTTCCAGCTGCTCTCCGATCCCATGATCCTGCGCTACAAGGACGACCCGCGCTTCGCCGCGTTCTGCCGGAAGGTCGGCCTGCCGACCACCACCGATGCGGTGGCGATGAAGTAGCGTCCCGCGTACTTGGTGGACCGCCGTGGTTCCGGGCGAGTGATGTTCAGCCGTGTTTGGCGTCGGGTTGGTGCAGGCTGAGTGTGAGCGCAGCCACGCCCTGAACCTTGCTCTCGGTCATGTCGAACTGTGACAGCGCGTTGTTGCCCAGCAGCAACCGGCAACTTGCGCAGACGATCGCCGGTACGTTGTCGAGTTCGAAATTCCCGATCTGCATATGGTCGATGGCAACGAGCTTGGCGTCCACGCTCCGGCCGTCGGCGACGACAATACGGTCGTGCACCTTGCTGATGGTGTATTTGGCCTTGGACGTGACCAGGAAGGTATCGTTGAGCGTGACCATCGATGCCCCGGTGTCGACCGCGAACGCCGCGACCGGCGACTCGCCGATCCGCACCGGTGCGAAGAAGTGCCCTTCGAACTGCACCATCCGGAGATGGCTCGATTCGGCCTGGTTCGGTGGCGGCGTGCCCGCGGGAATGATGGACGCAATCGCGATGCGCTGGGCGGTGAAATACTGAGGCTGCCCAAGATCGTCCAGGTGCTGGTCGAACTCCGCCAGCAACGCCATCGCTTCGTAATACCGTTTCTCGCGTACCAGGAGCTTGGCCAGGTTGCCGCGCACGTCGACCAGCGAGGGCACCAGCTGCAGCGTCTTGTATGACCAGTCGATGGCTTCCTTGGTGCGTCCGACATCCGCGAGACTGTCCGCGTAGGCGGCAAACAGGTCGTAGGCGCCTTCGCCCTGGCCGATGGCGGTCTGGAACTGCTGGATGGCGGCCTTGTCGTTGCCATCGAAGTGCAGCGCAAAGCCGTAGTTGGCGATCGCCTTGCTGTCATTTGGGCGCAGCTTGATGTACTGCGACAAATCGGATTCTGCACATTCCCAGTCACGGGCCTGCATGCACTGGACCGCGGCCTGGTGGAGTTCCGGCGCGGTTTTTGGTTTTGCTGGACTCGAACATCCGCACAGCGCGGCGACGGCCGTGACACAAATTGCGATGCGCGCGCTGGCCGGAACCCGACGCCGGGTAACGTGCAGCCGGGATGCAAGCGTTGGCACGAAGGTAGCCCTTCCATGGAGTGGTGCGTTGCGGGTACGCGGGGGTGCGGTCGGCGCAGTATCGCAGCCAGCGTTCGCGGATGGGCTGGTGTCGCGGACAGCTTGGCCGCAAGAGCGTTTCATGCGGCCGCGAAGGCTTCGCGGGTAAGGTTCAGCGGTTCGCCGTCGGTGCACACCACGTCGTCTTCGATGCGGATGCCGCCGTACTTGCGGAACGCATCGACCTTTGACCAAACCACGTCCTTCGCCGCCGGTTTGGCTTGCAGTTCCGCCAGCAGCATGTCGATGAAATACAGGCCGGGCTCGATGGTGACGACCATGCCGGGAGCCAGCGTGCGCGTGCAGCGCAGGTAGGGATGGCCTTCCGGCTTCGGGGTGGTGTTGCCTTGCTCGTCGCGCGCGAAGCCGGCGACATCGTGCACCTGCAGGCCGATCAAGTGCCCAAGTCCGTGTGGGAAAAAGCTCGATGAAATGCCCGACGCCATCGCAGCCTCGGGCGAGCAGGTGATGAAACCCTGGTCGCGCATGGCTTGCATCAACACGTGGTGCGCGTGGACGTGCAGCTCGGGATAGCTTTGCCCCGCGCGCACTTTTGCACAGAAGCCCTGCTGTGCTTGTTCGACGGCATCGATCAGCGATTGAAACTCGCTTGAATCCGGCGAGGCATAACTGCGCGTGATGTCGGAGTTGTAACCGTGGAAGGTACCGCCCGCGTCGATGAGGAAGGAATGCGCGTGCGCGGGCGGGTTGCGGTCGAAGTGCATGTAGTGCAGCACCGCGGCATGCTGGTCCAGCGCGATGATGTTGCCGTAGGGCAGCTGGTGTTCGGCGAGCCGCGTGGCGCGCAGGTATTCGCAGTGGATGTCGAATTCGGACGCACCTTCGCGGAACGCATTTTCCGCGGCACGATGACCATGCACGCCGAGCTTGCTGGCGACCCGCAGCATGGTGGTTTCGTACGCCGTCTTGAACGCGCGCCGGTAATGCAGCAGATTCAAGGCCGCAGCGGGGTTGTCGGGAATGAAGTCGCCGACCGACGCGTTGGCTTGGCCGATGATCGCGCAGCGTGACGGATCGCCCGGCAGGTGCGCGCGTGCCTCTTCCGGCTTGCGGATGGTGACGATTTCAAAGTGTTCGACCCAGTATCCGGACGGTGCGGCCGGCACGACGTGCCAGTAATCGTGCGGCTGCAGGAAGATCAGCTTGGGCTTCTGTCCGGGTGTGTAGACCACCCAGCTGCCCGGCGCATCGGTAAGCGGCAGCCAGTGCAGGAAATGCGGATTGGCCCGGAACGGGGAGCCCTGGTCATCGAGGAACCAGTCGTGCGGCAGGCCGGCGGCGACGGCCAGCGTGCCGCGGCCACAAGCCGCCAACGCGTCGGCGCTGCGACGCTCGACTTCAGCGAGGTGCGCCGGGTACAGCGCGGAAAGGTTGTCTTGCGGGGAGGCAGTCATGGCGTGCGTCACCGGAACGGGCCACGCCATGATGCGGCGAAGTGGCGCGCAACGCAAAACTCAGGCGGCCACGCGGTCCAACCACTTGTCCAGCAGATCGGCGTCAGGCGCACTGATCGAGATGATGCGCATCCCCGACCATTGCTGGCCGCCGGTGCTGGCTTGTTCGGTCCACATGGTGTGCAAGCCGGTCTCGATTTCTTCGCTGCTGCCATCCAGCCGGAAGCGCACCTGGTAGAGCGCGCCATCGCGCAGCGGCTGCTGGCAGATCAGCATCATGCCGTTGCGCGAGAGATTGCCCATGCGGCCGATGATTTCGCCAGTGATGCTGTCGGTGACCGCGATGGGCGCCGGCACGGGAATGCGCGGGGCAGTGCGGCGCTCGTCGTTCATGTTGCGGCCTCCGTGGCGTCTTTGCTGCGGCTGAACTTGCGCAGGCCCGCAACCAGTGCGTTCCAGGCGCGGTCGAGCATGCCGCCGTCTTGCGGCGGCATCAGGCGAGCCTGGCCGCGTGCCATCATGCGGGCAACCTGGTCGAGGGTGCGTTCGGGGGCGGCCGCGCCGCGCGCGTTGACCAGCAGGCAACGTCCGCTGGTGGGTGCGAACCAGGCGAGTTTGCGGGCGACCCGTTGGCCCTGCTGGTTCACCGTGAATTCCAGCCAGCTACCGAACGGCAGGCCCTTGAGCGTGTCGAGTGCCTTGCGCTCGGACGGCGTGAGCGACAGCTTGCGGGGGCCGGCCGGCACTTCGGCGACGCTTTCTTCCGGCTTCTGGCGTGCCTTCAGGCGGATCAGCAATTCGGTCTGGCTGGCTGCCGGCGCCGCGCCTTGGGCGGGTATCGGCAGATCAAGCGCGTGGCGCGTGATCTGGTCGGCTTCGGCAGCTTGCAGCCCGACCTGGGTCAAGCCGTGGTTGATATCGGCGGAAAGCTGGTTCTTGTCGCGGGCCGTTGCCGGGCCCAGCAACTGGTCGACCGCCGCCAGCCGGCGCCGGTAGCCCTCGCTGTTCTCGCCATCCCGCAACAACGTCAAGGTGAGCGCGTCAACCCAGGCGTGTTCGAGCAGTGCGCGTACCAACGGCGTGGTTGGCTTCAGCGCCAGGCGCTTGTCGATCGCGGCACGCGCCTGGGCGCGGGCCGTATGCAGGCGATCGCGGCCCTGGGCCGCCTCGACCTGCCGGCGTTCGGCGATTTCCGCGCGCCGCGCCAGTTGCTTGAGTTGGATATCGAGGTCGTCAGCCTCGCGTTCGAAGACGCTGAGGTCGTTGCCCTTGTATTCAGTCGCGACCCGTTGCACCGAACGCTGCAGGCGCTGATTGAGCGCGGTGTCGAAACTGCCGTCGCTGCGGTCGAGCCACAGGTTGGCCGTTTCCAGCACGTTGTTCAGCAGGCGCCGCGCCGGGTGGTTGCGCACCGTGAAGAAGTTGCTGTCGGAGAGTGCGACGCGTACCAGCGGCACCTGCAGCGAAGACATCAGTTGCTGCGCGGTGCCTTCGCTGCGGGTTTCATCGAGCAGGCGGTCGAACAGCAACGACATCAGGTCCATCGCGTCGCGGTGTTCGGGTTGCAGCTGCGGGGCGCTTCCGCTTGGTGATATGCGCCGCAGCTGCGCCATCAGGTCGCCGCGCAAGCGTTCGCCGGCCTGGGGTGCGGGAGGCTGCAGCGGTTGCGACTGCAGGATATTGAGCGCGGATTCGAGGTCGGCGAGGGACGCGACGGGACTGGCTGCGTTTGGTGCCGAGCCCGCGCCGTCGGCGCCAACATCCTGATGCAGGGCGTGCCGACGCGCGTCCAGCAAACCGTGCAGCTGCGCCATTGCTGGCGCCTGCTGGGGCGCTGCGGTACCGCTGGGTGGCGAAAAATCGGTGACCGGCGCCATCGGCGCGGTGAGCCGGCTTTCCGATTCGGGCTCGGGCGGTTCACGATCCTGTGTGGAGGGTGGCCTGCGTGGCAGGTAACTGCGCAAGTGCGGCAGGATGCCGGCATCGCGCAGGTGGCCGTTCAGGCGTCCGTAGAAGGATTCGGCGGTGGCAAACAGTCGGCGATCGCACAGCCGGTAGAACAACTTGCGATGGTCACCCTGCATGCCCAGGGTACGCGTCGCTTCGCCCAGGACCACGGACAGCATGTGCGGACCGGACGGCAAGGCGTCGCTTTCCAGCGGTGGCGCTGCGACCAACACCGCGTAGCGATGGCAAAGTTCGAACAAGGCATTGCTGGCGTGCAGCTCGTTGCGCGAAGCCAAGTCGCTCAGCGCCATGGCTTCGTCGAACTCGTTCGGATCAACCAGGGTCAGGTCGTTTTCGCGCGCGCCTGCGCTGGGTCGCGTGGCAACGGGTTCCGGTTCGCCGATCGCGGTGAAGCGCTGTTCCAGCAGGGCCATCAGATAGGCATGGAAGCCTGGGCGCGCACGCCTGACCTCGCGCAACGCTTCGAGCGCTTCGTGCTGGGCCTGGCCGCCGCTGGACTGCTCGGCGATCTGGAACAGTTCGGCTTCCAGGTCGTCGAGCGCGCCATGCAGCAACGGCTCCAGCAGCTTGCGGCACTCGTCCAGTTGTTGCCCCAGCAGCTGCCGCGCGCGGGGCGCGAGATCGCTGCGGGTGGCGAGTGTCGGTTTCATCGTGGCTGGTCGAATGGAGATCCGTGATTGTTATGCAAATCCCTTGCCATCGCGGTCGCTTCCCCTGAGCCCGTCGCGATAGTAGCAGGATGGTGGGTCAGGAAAAGTCCGGGCGGCGTGGGTGTCAAGCACCGGTTTGCGGCCCCGGCATGAACAGTTCGATCACGTCGTTGAGGAAGCGCCGCCCGAGCGGTGTGGGTTGCAGCCGGGCCGGATCATCCACCAGCCAGCCGCGTGCGCAGGCCTCCTGCCGGGGCGCAGCGATGGCGGCGGCGTCGAGGCCGGTGCGCGCGTTGAAGACTTCGGTGCCGATGCCGTCGTTCAGCCGCAGTGCGTTCAACATGAATTCGAATGGCAGCGCGCCCGGGGCGATCTCATCGTCGCCACCGATGCGTTGTGCGGATCCGGCCGATTGCAGATAGGCGACCGGCGAGCGCGTTTTCCAGCGGCGCTGGATCTGCATGTCGCCCGTCAGCAACGGTCCCGAAATCTTGCCGTGTGCGCCCGCGCCGATGCCGAGATAATCGCCGAAGGTCCAGTAATTGAGGTTGTGCGCACAGCGCCGGTCGGGCTGGGCATACGCGGAAATTTCGTATTGCCCGTAACCCGCCTCGGCCAGGCGGGCCTGACAGGCTTCCTGCATGTCCCAGGCGGCGTCGTGGTCGGGCAAGGGTGGTGGGCGCCTGGCGAATGGCGTGCCCGGCTCCAACGTCAACTGGTAGTGCGAAATGTGCGCCGGTTGCAGCGCGAGTGCGCGCTCGACATCGTTGAGTGCGCCGGCCAGCGTCTGCTTCGGCAGGGCGTACATCAGGTCGAGGTTGATGTTGGCGACGCCCGCGTCCTGCGCCAGCTTGATCGCGGCTTCCGCTTCGGCCGCGGAATGGATGCGGCCCAGCGCGCGCAACTTGTCATCATCGAAACTCTGCACGCCGAAGCTGATCCGGTTGACGCCGGCGCCGAGGTAACCATCGAAGCGGCCGTGCTCGACGGTGCCGGGGTTGGTCTCGAGCGTGATTTCGCAGTCCGCGGCAAACGCCAGGCGCGATGACGCGCCATCGAGGATCGCCGCAATCGCCGCGGGTGCGAACAGGCTGGGCGTGCCGCCGCCAAAAAACACGCTGATGATTTCGCGCCCACCCAGGGCAGCGCCGAAGTCGGCGAGGTCGCCGTCAAGGTCGGCCAGCAGCGCGGCGACGTACTCATCCACCGGCATCGGCGCGCGCAATCCGTGCGAATTGAAGTCGCAGTACGGGCACTTCTTCACGCACCAGGGGATGTGGATGTACAACGACAGCGGCGGCGGAATCAGAGCCATTGCTGCGCGCGCAAGTTTCCCCGCAGCGCCGCCAAGGCCAGCCCGCGATGACTGATGCGGTTCTTGACTGTTGCATCAAGCTCCGCGGAGCCGAGACCGCCGCCGTCGTCCGGCAGGAACAACGGGTCGTAACCGAAGCCGTGACTGCCACGCGGGGCATCGAGGATGCGGCCCGGCCAGCGCCCGGTCGCGATCACCGGATCGGGATCGGCGGCGTTGCGCAACAACACCATGACGCAGGTGTAATGCGCGGTGCGTCGTTCTGCCGGCATGCCCGTCAGTTCGCGCAACAGTTTGGCGTTGTTGGCCGCATCGTCGCCGTGGCGGCCGGCGTAGATCGCCGAATCCAGTCCGGGTGCGCCACCCAGTGCATCGACGCAGATGCCCGAATCGTCGGCGAGTGCCGGCAAACCGGATGCACGCGCTGCGTGGCGGGCCTTGATGATGGCGTTCTCGACGAAAGTGGTACCGGTTTCCACGGGGTCGGCAATCCCGAGTTCGCGTTGTGCGACCAGTTCGATGCCGCTGCCTTCGAGCAGGTCGCGCAGTTCCGCCAGCTTGCCGGGATTGCCGCTGGCCAGCACGATGCGTTGGGAAAAGGAGTCAGAGTGAATTTCGTGCACCGTGGTCGAGTCCGCTGCTGTGGTTGTGCGAAAGTTCACTCTGACCCCTTTTCCACGCGATCATCGTGCCAGCGCTTCCCGTTGCGCCGCGACCAGTTCATCGATGCCTTTTTGTGCCAGCGCCAGCAACGCGTCCAGTTCCTCGCGGCGGAAGGCGTGCCCTTCGGCAGTGCCTTGCACCTCGATGAAACCGCCGCCGTCGTTCATCACCACGTTCATGTCGGTGTCGCAGTTCGAGTCTTCGGCGTAGTCGAGGTCCAGCACCGGGGTGCCCTGGTAAATGCCGACCGAGACCGCCGCGACCGCGCCATGGATCGGATTGCGCTTCAGCGCGCCGCGCTTCATCAGTACGTTCATGGCGTCGGTCAGTGCGACGTAAGCGCCGGTGATCGAAGCGGTACGGGTGCCGCCGTCGGCCTGCAGCACGTCGCAGTCGAGCGTGATCACGCGCTCACCCAAGGCCGCGCGATCCACGCAGGCGCGCAGGCTGCGTCCGATCAGGCGCTGGATTTCCATGGTGCGGCCGCCCTGGCCACCGCGCGCGGCTTCGCGCTGGGTGCGGTCGGTGGTGGCGCGCGGCAACATGCCGTATTCGGCCGTGACCCAGCCTTCACCCTTGCCGCGCAGCCATGCCGGCACGCGCTCTTCGACACTCGCGGTGCACAGCACGCGGGTTTCGCCACAGGAAATCAGTACGGAACCTTCGGCGTGTTTGGTGAAGCCGCGCTCGATGGTGATGGGGCGCAATTGGTCGGGCGCGCGACCGGACGGGCGGGTGAATGCCATCGCAGATGTTTCCGCACAAGGGCCGGGCAGTTTACCATCGCGCATTGGGGCGCCAATCGGGAAGCAACATGATTCGAAGCATGACCGCCTACGCGAACGCGGAGACGAACACACCTCAGGGATGGCTGTCGTGCGAGGTGCGCGCGGTCAATCACCGCTATCTCGAAGCCAGCGTGCGCCTGCCCGACGAGTTGCGCACCCTCGAACCGCAGGTGCGCGAGCGCATTGCAGCGCGGCTGTCGCGCGGCAAGATTGATGCGACATTCCGCTATCGTGCACCGGCGGCTGCGGGAGACCTCTCGCTCGACGAACGCACGGTCGCGCAACTGGCGCAGCTTGCCGGCGGCCTGCAGACGCGCTTTCCGCAACTCTCGACGGATGTCGCGGGGTTGCTCGCGTGGCCGGGCCTGTTGGTAAAACCGGAGCTCGATCAGGAAGGGCTGGTGAATGCCGCACAGGCTTTGCTCGAACGCACGCTGGACGAATTCATTGCCGGCCGTGAACGCGAGGGTGCCAAGCTGGCCACGGCGCTGCGCGAGCGGCTGGATGGCATCGAACGCGTGGTGGCCGAGGTGCGTGCGATCCTGCCCGAAGTCCGTGCCGCGTTGCGCGCCAAGCTGGAATCGCGCCTGGCCGAATTGCAGCAGACTGCCGAGCCGGGCCGGCTGGAGCAGGAACTGGTGCTGCAGTTGTCGCGCGTCGACGTTGACGAAGAACTCGATCGTCTTGCCGCACACGTCACCGAGGCACGCCGCGTACTGGCGCTCAGCGAACCGGTGGGACGGCGCCTGGATTTCCTGATGCAGGAATTCAATCGTGAGGCCAACACCCTGGGTTCCAAGTCGGCCGATCAGCGCAGCACCCGCGCTGCAGTCGAACTGAAGGTGCTGATCGAGCAGTTGCGCGAGCAGGTGCAGAACCTGGAATGAAAGGCCACTTGTTCATCATCGCGGCGCCCTCGGGGGCCGGCAAATCGACGCTGGTGAACGCGCTGCTGGTGCGCGAGCCGGGCATCTCCCTGTCGATTTCGCACACCACGCGCAGCCCGCGGCCGGGCGATGTCGATGGCGTGCAATACCACTTCGTCGATCGCGCGCAATTCGCGGCGATGGTCGCCGCCGGTGAGTTCCTGGAACACGCGGACGTGTTCGGCAATGGCTACGGCACCTCGCGTGGCGCGGTCGAACCCGCCCTCGCCGCCGGACGCGACGTGCTGCTCGAAATCGACTGGCAGGGCGCGGCGCAGGTGCGTGCGAAGATCCCCTGCGTATCGATCTTCATCCTGCCGCCGTCGCGCGCCGAGCTGGAGCACCGGTTGCGCGCACGCGGTACCGACAGCGAGGCGACCATCGAGCGCCGGCTGGCGGCATCGCGCGAGGAAATCGCGCATGCCCACGAGTTCGATTGCATCGTCGTCAACGACCGCTTCGAAGACGCAGTCGCCCAGTTGCAGGCGATCGTGCATGCGGCGCGTGCGGGTAAAGCCTTGCCACGCGAGCGCTACGCTGCGCTGATCACGCAGCTGCTGGCAAGCTGAACGCCGGACCTGCGTGAACTTTCCCGCAAGCCCCACCCGATGGCAAGACGGGTACGCAAGCGTGCACGCCGGCCCCGGTTTCGGCTAACTTAGTGCGGCATGTCCCAGCATCAAACCCCAAAGGAAACCACAGCGAACGCTCCCGCCCCGTTGGTGCAGGTGCGCGATCTGCATACGCGCATCGGCACCAAAGTGGTCTTCGATGGCCTTGACCTCGATGTCGCGCGCGGCGGCATCACCGCGATCATGGGCCCGTCCGGTACCGGCAAGACCACGCTGTTGCGGCACTTGACCGGACAACTGCGGCCGGATTCCGGCAGTTTGCTTGTCGATGGCGAAGACGTCACGCAGCTCTCGCGGCGCGCGTTGTTCACGCTGCGCGAACGGATCGGGTTCCTGTTCCAGAATTCGGCCCTGCTGACCGACTTCAACGTGTTCGAAAACGTGGCCTTCCCGCTGCGCCAGCACACGCGATTGCCGGAAGAATTGGTCCGCAACATCGTGCTGACCAAGCTGCAGGCCGTCGGCCTGCGCGGCGCGGCGCAGTTGATGCCTGCCGAGCTCTCGGGAGGCATGGCGCGGCGGGTTGCGCTGGCGCGTGCGATCGTGTTCGACCCGATGCTGATCCTGTATGACGAACCGTTTGTGGGGCTCGATCCGATTGCGCTGAACCAGGTGCTGCGCTTGATCAAGACGCTCAACCACACACTCGGGATCACCTCGATCCTGGTGGCGCATGAGTTGGCCGCGATCCGGCTCGTGGCCGATCGCGTGTTCCTGATCGCCAATGGCAAGCTGGTGGCGCAAGGCGCGCCGGACGAACTGGCCGAGCAGGATTCGCCGTGGACGCGGCAGTTCTTCGGGGGCGAGTCAGATGGCCCGGTGCCGTTCCATTATCCGGCGCCGGACTATGCGACGTCTCTGGGACTCGGGACTGCCGCCAAGTGAACGCACGCCTGCGCGACAACTGGTTGCTGGACGGTATCGGCCGCGTCGGTGACTGCGGTTTGTTCTTCGTCGCGATCCTGGGCGCGCTGCCCAAGAGCCTGCGCTACTGGCGCGAGTTGTGCCGGCAGGTCTGGTTTGTCGGCGCGATGAGCCTGGTGATCGTGATGACCTGCGGGCTGTTCGTCGGCATGGTGCTGGCGTTGCAGCTGTACTACACGCTGTCGATTTTCGGCGCCACCATGACGCTCGGCGGGGTGGTGGCCTTGTCGCTGTTCCGTGAGCTCGGCCCGGTGTTCACCGCCGTGCTGGTGGCGGGTCGCGCGGGCACGGCGATCACCGCCGAGATCGGCTTGATGCGGGCCACCGACCAGGTTGATGCGATTGCGATGATGGCGGTCGATCCGATGGCCTACGTGGCCTCGCCGCGCTTCCTTGCCGGCGTGATCGCGATGCCGCTGCTGGCCTGCGTGTTCAACGCCATGGGCATTTTTGGCGGCCATCTCGTTGGCGTCACCTGGCTCGGGCTCGACAACGGAACGTTCTGGGGCAACATGACCTCGATGGTGTCGCTGCATCGCGACATCCTGGATGGCCTGTACAAGAGCATCGCGTTCGGCGGCGTGGTGAGCCTGATCGCCGTATTCCAGGGTTACACCGCGCCGCCCACCAGCGAGGGCGTGGCGTACTCGACCACGCGCACCGTGGTGTTTTCCGCGATCGTGGTATTGGCGGTGGATTTCGTGATGACGGCGTTCCTCACATGACCGAGATCGCTCAATGGGCCGGTAGAGCAGGCCATGGATGGTCGGCAGCGGAGCAGAGCTCTCCCGCGCCGTTGGCGGTGCCGCAGCCGCGACGCCGAGCGTGCGAGCAAGGCGCGCATGTTCGAGGCCATGGATGGCCGAGTTCGCGCCGGCGCGCGCGAGGCCAGCGGCCAGGGCAGTCGAACGAACACGACGTTCGATCGACCACCGCCGCAGGCGCAATGGTCTTTGGCTACTTTCTGCCGAAACAGAAAGTAGCCCGCTCGCCGCAGAGGCGAGCGGAACCGGCACGAGGCATTCCAATCAAGCCGCACTGGATCCCGGTCTTCGCCGGGAAGACGAAAGTGCGGGACTCCGGCATTCGCCGGATCAATGACCAGGAACATCGGCAATGAACGCACGCCCAAGTTATGCCATTGGAACAGGATTATTCATCCTGCTCGGCTTCGCCGCGCTGGCCTACCTCGCCACGCAAACCACCTCGGTGGCCAACATCCATCGGGGCGACAGTTACACCATCAAGGCGCGCTTCCAGAACATCGGCCAGTTGAAGGATCGCGCGCCGGTCAAGATCGCGGGCGTGCGGATCGGCGACGTGCAGTCGATCCAGCTGGAACCGCAGCGGATGGATGCGCTGGTGGTGTTGTCGATCGACAAGCAGTACAACGACATTCCGGACGATTCCTCGGCGGCGATATTCACCTCGGGTTTACTGGGTGACCAGTACGTTGGCATCGAGCCGGGTGGCTCGCCGGATTTCCTGAAGAACGGCGACGAATTGGTGCTGACCCAATCGGCAATGAGCATCGAAAACCTGATCGGCAAGTTCATGGTCAATGGCGGCCCGAAGTCCAGCGACTCCGGCGCGGCGCCAGCGGCCAGTTCGCCGCCGGCCTCCGGCAAGCCCTGATTCCATTCGCTCCGCGGCGCGGCCGTCGGAAATGAGGAGAAACCCATGTTGAAGCGTTGCATGCTGCTCGTCGCGGCGGTGTTCCTGAGCGTGGCATTCACCGCACCTGCGTTTGCTGCCGATGCGCAGACGCCGCAGCAGATCGTGCAGTCGATTGCCAACCAGCTTGGTGATGCCATCCAGGGTCATCAGGACGAATTGCGCCAGCATCCGGAACAGGTGGTGAAGATCATCGACGGCATCGTGTTGCCGCATTTCGACACCGACTATGCCTCCTTGCTGGTACTGGGACGGCACGCGCGCGAGGCCACGCCGGCGCAGCGTGTCGCGTTCGCGCGTGCGTTCTACGATGCGCTGACCCGCCGTTACGCCGAGGGCCTGGTGGCCTACACCCGCGGCTCGGTGAAGGTATTGCCGGCGTCGGGCCCGCTCGACAACCGCCGCACGATCGTGCGCACCACGGTGTTGCTGGCCAGCGGCAAGAACCTGTCGGTCGACTACGCGTTCCGCAAGACTGCGTCGGGCGATTGGAAGGCCTACGACGTGATCGTCGAAGGCATTTCCTACATCACCAACTACCGCAACCAGGTTGACGCGGAAATCAGGCAGGTCGGCATCGATGGATTGATCAAGCGCCTGCAGACCGAAGGCACCAGTGCCATCGAACCGGCGAAGCAAGCCGGTGGCGGGAACTGAAGCCGTGTTGCGTGCACGCGGCCAGGTCGCGTCGTCCGAAGTGGTGCAAGCAGACGCGGCGACCTTGGCCGTGCACGGTGAACTGACGTTTGCGACCGCCGCGCGGTCGCTTGCGGAGGGCCGCCGCGCGCTCGCTGCGGGCACCCAGACCCGGCTTGATCTTGCCGGACTGACGCGTGCCGACAGCGCCGGCTTGGCGTGCGTGATTGCACTCGCCGCGCATGCCCGCCGCGCCGGACGCCGACTCGATGTCGTGCACTGGCCCGCGGGACTGTTGGCGCTGGCTGAAGTGTGCGATGTGGCGGTTCTGTTCGACCCGGCGAGGCCCTGACGACGGCGTCAGTGGCTTGCAGGTGGCGGATTGCCGCTGCTGGCGGGTGGTGCCGGCTGGCTGCTGCTCGACGCCGACGCCGGTTCGCCAACGCTGCCTGCGGAGGCGGGCGCTGCGCTGCCGGTTGCTGACCCGGGCGCGTGCGCGACGCTCAGGGGCGCAGCAGGTGGTGCACTCGACGACGCGTCCGCAGCGGGCGTGCCGCCATTGCCGAGGCCGTGTTTCTGCTCGTAGGCTTGCTGCTGCTGCAGCAAGGCGTCGATGTCCTGATCGCTCTGCTGGCCCGGTCCGGTTCCCTGCAGTTCCTCGATTGCCGACAGCGGCGGGTTGCCGTGGTAGATCTCGTACAGCCGGTGCTGCCGGTAGGCGTCGCGCATGAACGCGTACGGGTCGTACGAGGAATCGAGGATCGGATCGATCGGGAAGGCCTTGGCGCGCAGTGTCACGAGGTATGCAATCGATGGCAGGTATTGCGCGTGGAACTTGAAGTCGTGTTCGCGGGCATACCAGCCCATGGGGTCGAAATAACTGTCCACCGGCATCCGCCAGACGTCGCGCAAGGTCGTCGGGCCGACCAGGGGCAGCACCAGGAACGGCCCTTCCGGCACACCCCAGTGCGCGAGCGTCACCCCGAAGTCGGTGGGGTGCGCGGGCAACTTCATGTCGCTGGCCGGATCGAACACGCCGAGGAAACCCACGGTGGTGTTGATCAGGAAGCGCCCGGTGGTTTCCAGCGCAGGCCCCGGCCGGCCCTGGAGCACGTCATTGATGATCGTGATCGGCGAACGCAGGTTCGAAAAGAAATTGCCGATCAGCACCCGTTCCTTGGGGCCTGTGATCTTGACGTACGCCTTTGCCGCGGGTTTGATCGCGACCTTGTCGGCGACCCGGTTGAACGCGAACATCTTGCGGTTGAATTTCTGCAGCGGATCGTCGGTGCGCGGCGGCGCGACGGCGCATGCGGCCAGTACCGCCGCCAAACCGGCGACGACGATCCATTGCGCAATTCGCGAGTGGTGGGTGTTTGGCATCAGCGGTGGGTTGGGTCGGGAGTGCGAAATTCAAAGGACGCAATTGTAGTCGACGGGACACAAGCAGCGACACGGCGCTGGAATAAGTGCCGCGGGGCTTGCGATACGTCGGTGTGGGCGCGCTGCGCATTCCAGGCAAATTCGACAAATCCCGCCGGGCTGGTACAATCTGGAAGTTTGCAACACCACCGGAAGCTCACATGGCCCGCATCACCGTCGAAGACTGCCTCAAGGTGGTCGACAACCGTTTCGAACTCGTCCTGATGGCTACCCGTCGCGCGCGCCAGCTGGAGCACGGCGTCGAGCCGACCATCGCCCCGGAGAACGACAAGCCAACCGTGCTGGCCTTGCGCGAAATCGCCGAACGCACCATCGACATGCCGACCATCGACGAGATCGATCGCGTGGAGCGTGAGCGCCGCGACCGTGAAGCCATGGAGTGGGCCGCGGCCGAGGTCGACGAAGACATGTCCAAGGGTCTCGACGACGTCTGAGGCGCTCCGCGCCTTTACCCGGATGCGATTCGTCTTTCCTTTCCCCGCTTGCGGGCGAGGTTGCCCGCGCACCAGGTTCGCACACACCAATTGAATTTCCTTCCCCCGCGTGCGGGGGAAGGTGGCCGAAGGCTGGATAGGGCGACGTTCGCGTATTGGCGCAGGTTGGGTTGAGCGAAGCGAAGCCCAACGTTGTCGCTCGGCCGTGTTGGGCTTCCCCGGAAGGAGCGCCGGGTCAGCCCAACCTACACTTTTCGGGTTCCCTTCCCCCGCGTGCGGGAGAAGGCGTCCGCAGGGCGGATGGGGCGACGTTCGCGTATTTGCGCAGGTTGGGTTGAGCGAAGCGAAGCCCAACGTTGTCGCTGAGGCGTGTTGGGCTTCCCCGGGAAAGGCGCCGGGTCAGCCCAGCCTACACGTTTGGATATTCCTTCCGTCGCGTGCGGGGAAAGGTGCCCGTGGGGCGGATGGGGGCGACGTTCGCGTATTTGCGTAGGTTGGGTTGAGCGAAGCGAAGCCCAACGTCGTCGCATTCGCGTGTTGGGCTTCCCCGGGAAAAGCGCCGGGTCAGCCCAACCTACACTTTTCGGTTTCCCTTCCCCCGCGTGCGGGAGAAGGTGGCCGAAGGCTGGATGGGGCGACGTTCGCGCATTTGCGTAGGTTGGGTTGAGCGAAGCGAAGCCCAACGTTGTCGCTCGGCCGTGTTGGGCTTCCCCGGGAGAGCGCCGGGTCAGCCCAACCTACACTTTTCGGGTTCCCTTCCCCCGCATGCGGGAGAAGGCGTCCGTGGGGCGGATGGGGGCGACGTTCGCGTATTGGCGTAGGTTGGGTTGAGCGAAGCGAAGCCCAACGTTGTTGCGTGCGCGTGTTGGGCTTCCCCGGGAGAGCACCGGGTCAGCCCAACCTACGTGGGGCAACGGATGGCCGGCAACGAAATTGCGCAGGTTGGGTTGGCGCCGGCCGCAACACCGCGGGATTGACTCGCGCGCCCGCCCTGAAATAGCGTGCAGTCATGCGCAAGCGCAAATCCAAACGGGAAACAGGCAGCAGCCTGGCGGTGGTCGCCGACAGGCCGGCGCCTGCCGCGGGAGATCGCGCCGGTATTGATGCGTTGGCCGAACAGCTGGCGAGCTACCTGCCGCCTGCACAGGTCGAGCGCGTGCGCGGCGCGTACGCGGTGGGTGCGCATGCCCACGCCAGCCAGCGCCGCAAGAGTGGCGAGCCGTACATCACGCATCCGGTCGCAGTGGCGACGATCCTCGCGGGCTTGCGACTCGACGCCGAGACGATCATCGCGGCGATGCTGCACGACACGCTGGAAGATACCGGCCTGACGCGCGCGCAGCTGGAAGCGAGCTTCGGCGAGACGGTGACCGAACTGGTCGACGGTGTCACCAAACTGGAGCGGGTGGATTTCGCCAGTCGCCTCGAGGCCGATGCGGAAAGCTTCCGCAAGATGCTGCTGGCGATGGCGCGTGATCTGCGTGTCATCCTGATCAAGCTGGCCGACCGCCTGCACAACATGCGCACCTTGTCGGCGATGGAGCCCGATGCGCGGCGGCGCATCGCGCGTGAGACGCTCGAAATCTACGCGCCCATCGCGGCCCGCCTCGGCATGAATGCGGTACGTGCTGAATTGCAGGATCTCGGCTTTCGCAGCTTGTACCCCGACCGCTACAAGATCATTGCGTCGCGGATCCGGCGCACCGTGGGCGACCGCCGTGAATCCATGGCGAAGATCGAACATGCGCTGGCCGAACGGCTGGCCTTTGACGGCATACCGGTGCGTATCGTCAGCCGCGTGAAGTCGCCATACAGCATCTGGTCGAAGATGCGCAGCGAACACAAGACCTTCGACCAGTTGATGGATGTCTATGGATTCCGCCTGGTCACCGACACCGTGCCGCATTGCTATCAGGCCCTGGGGTCGGTGCATTCGCTGTTCAAACCAGTGGACAAGCGCTTCAAGGATTTCATCGCGATCCCGAAGGTCAACGGCTACCAGTCGTTGCATACCGTGTTGTTCGGCCCGTTCGGCGCGCCGATCGAGATCCAGATCCGCACCGAGGACATGAATTCGGTGGCCGAGCGCGGCGTGGCCGCGCACTGGTCGTACAAGGTCGATGCGACGCCCCCCAACAGCGCGCAGTCGCGCGCGCGCGCGTGGGTGTCGGGTCTTGCCGACAGTCAGGCCGCGACACCGTCATCGCTCGAATTCATCGAAAACGTCAAGGTCGACTTGTTCCCCGATGAGGTCTACCTGTTCACGCCGGCTGGCGACATCCAGTCACTGCCCAAGAATGCGACCGCGCTCGACTTCGCGTTCGCCGTGCACACCGACGTCGGCATGCACACGGTGGCGGCGCGCATCGACGGCAAGCTGGCGCCGCTGCGCTCGCAACCGGAGTCCGGGCAGACGGTCGAAGTGATCACCGCGCCCTCCGCGGTGCCGAACCCGCAATGGCTGGATTTCGCGGTCACCGGCAAGGCCCGCGCCGCGATCCGGCAATACCTGAAACACTTGCAGCACGAGGACGCGATCGACTTCGGGCATCGCATGCTGGAAAGCGCGCTGGATGCGCGCGGCTCCAGCCTTGATGCGATCCCGCCGGAGGCGCTGGATCGTTTCCTTGCGGAACACAACCTGCGCCGCCTGGAGGACCTGCTGTCCGACATCGCGCTCGGCAACCGCATGCCCGACCAGACTGCGGCCAAGTTGACCGAACTCGGTGGCAACATCCTGGGCAAGACGCAGCGTCGTTCGGAAAAAATCCTGATCAGCGGCGGCGAGCGAGGCGTGTTGAGCTTCGCCAATTGCTGCCATCCGTTGCCGGGCGACGAGATCGTCGGTTACCTGTCACCGGGCCGCGGCATCGTCGTGCATCGCGTCGAATGTCCCAACGTCGCCGAATTGGCCAAGCAGCCGGAACGGCGGGTCGAGATTGGCTGGGACAAGCGGGTGCAGGGCGACTTCCGCGTCGAGTTGCGGGTTGAAGTGGTCAACCGGCCGGGCGTGCTGGCGACCATTTCGGCAGCGATCGCGGACACCGATTCCAACATCGAAGACGTCAAGTACACCGAAAAGGGCATCCAGGCCGCCACCCTGATGTTCGCGATCGACGTGAAGAACCGCAAGCACCTCGCCGACGTGATGCGCCGCGTGCGCAACACCAAGGTCGCCAACGGCGTGTACCGGCATCCGCTGTAGCTGCACTTGCGAAGCGCGAATGGCGACTCAATCTCGGGTAACGCCGGACGCGCTGGAGCAGGCGTGCGGCAGCACCATGCACGCATCAGCTTGAAAGGAACTCCGTGAGATGTCGCCAACAGTCGTGATCGCAACGTTGTATTCGCGATTGCAGGATGGGTTGTCGCCTGCGCGCAAGGCGCTGCGTGATCTGCGCTTGAGGTGGGGCAAACCCGGCGATCGCGATGGCTGGCTGGCCCGCGACTTTTTCGATCACGTTGCAGACGCCGATGCCTCCGCGTGCATCGACGACAAGACCTGGACGGACCTCGAGTTTCCGAAGATTTTCGCGTCGATCGACGCATGCATCACGCCGCTGGGCAGCCAGGTGCTGTATCGGTGGATGCGAACGCTGAACCGGGACACAGGCGCACTCGCCAGCCGGCACGCCGTGTATCGCGCCTTGCAGTCCGATGCAGCTGCACGGGAAAAATTGGAGCGTGCCTTGCTGCCGCTGCGCAACGATGACGACGCGCGCATCGCTAATTTCATCTTCGGAGCGTTGCCGCCGCCCTTGCCGCAGCGTGCCTTGCTTGTGGCCTGGAGCCTCGCGTCGATCGTGGTGCTTGCCGGCGTGATCGCATGGTCGTGGCCGATGGCGATCTGGATCGTGATGGCGTTCGTGAACGTCGCGATCCTGGCGCGCGTGTGCGGGCGCGCACTTGCGGAAGTGGAGATGTTGAAGCGCTGCCTGGTACTGATCGACGTGGCGAACGCGCTGGCGGCGTTGGCCGGCGCGTGTCCGTCGGTGCGTTGCCTTGCGGGGCTTCGCGACGAGCGCGGCAATCGGGCCGCCGTGCGCAACGCACTGCGCCTGTTGGCATTCCTGAAGCGACCCGTCATTTCCTACGGCGTCGTATGGCTGAACTTCGCGTTTCTGCTGGAGCCGCTGGTGCACATGCGTGCGCTGGCGAAGTTCGCGCGGCTGCGGTCGCGGCTGGCCGCTTCGTTCGAGTTGGTGGGCGAAGTCGACGCCACGCTCGCGATTGCGTCATGGCTTGATTACGCCGGGCGCGACTGCCCGCCGAAACTGGTCGACGCGGCATTGCTGGACATCCGCGATGGCCGCCATCCGTTGCTGGTGGACGGTGTCGCCAATTCCGTTCGGCTCGACGGGCAATCCGCCCTGGTGACGGGTTCCAACATGGCCGGCAAGACCACCTTCATCAAGATGCTCGGCGTGAACGTGCTGCTGGGACAGACGCTGGGTTTTTGCCTGGCGTCGGCAGCAACGATCCCGCGTGCCTGCGTGATGGCTTCGATCCAGGCTGCGCATTCGATCGCCGCTGGCAAGAGCCACTACTTCTCCGAGGTCGAGACCATCCAGTCGTTTCTCGCTGCGCCGTCGGGCACTGGTGGCGCGATCTTCGTGATCGACGAACTCTTCAGCGGTACCAATACGGTCGAGCGCGTGGCGATCGCGCGCGCGGTACTGGAAACGCTTGGACGCAATGGTGTGGTGCTCGCCACCACGCACGACGTCGAATTGCAGGGCAGCTTGGGTGATTGCTACCGGCTGTTCCATTTTCAGGAGAGCCCCGAAGTGGACGGCTACTTCGATTACACCCTGCGCGCCGGCCCGGCCACCGAACGCAATGCAATCAGGTTGCTGCGGGAGTTGGGATTTCCGGGCGAAGTGATCGCGCCGGCCATGCGCTATGCCGCCCAGGATGCCGAGGCGGCGGCGCAAACCGGTTGATGCCCGCCGGGCGCGTCCGGCGTCTTGTGATCGTTGCGCCCGGGCTGCGCGTGGCCGTTACACTTTGCGTTTCCGCCGCAGCGAGTCGACCCATGCCACGCCTAGCCATCCATTCCGAATCCGCGCCCAAGGCCATCGGCCCGTACTCCCAGGCCGTGCGCGCCGGGAATACGTTGTACTTGTCGGGCCAGACGCCGCTCGACCCCGAGACTGGCGAGATGGTGGCCGGCGATGTCAGTGCTCAGGCCGAACGCGTTTTCAAGAATCTGGAAGCCGTACTCGCCGCGGGCGGCGCATCCTTCGATGACGTCGTGCGCGTGGCAATCTACATGACCGATCTCGGCAACTTCGGCGCCGTCAACGCGGTGATGCAGCGCCATTTCAGCGAGCCGTATCCGGCGCGCTCGACCATCGGCGTGGCGGCGCTGCCGCGCGGCGCGGGGGTGGAGATCGACGTGATCGCGGTGGTCAGCGGCTGATCGGCGCCGCTACGGGAAGCGAGTCCGGCCGGCGCTTCAGCGCATCTGCACGAACAGCAGGCTGGTGTAGGTGGCCATGTTCAGCAATGCCAGCGAGGCGACCGTTGCCTGCACGGCGATGCGCCGCGACAGGAAGCCGGGCACGGCAATCACCAAAAACAGCAACCGGAACCCGGTGTCCAGGTTCAGTCCCGGCAGATGGCCGGTGAGCAACCGCTCCTGGAAGAAGCTGGCGAGCGGCACCAGCGCGAGGCAGGCATAGAACGGCCGGCGGTGGTTGATGAATTCGCGCACGAGTTCGTGTCCGTCCAGGTGCAGGTTGTCCGGCAGCACGAGATAGGCCAGCAGGTACATCAGCACCGGCAGGATCATGAAGGCCGCGTAGCCGAAGAAGGTCCATTGCGGCAGGTGGCGCCAGTCGAAGGAAACCCACCAGATCTGCAGGTCCGCCAGCAGCAGCGTGGCGATCATCACGAAGATCCACCATGCCGGCGCCAGCGCGTGCCCGTCGCGCAGCAGCCGCGCAAGGCCGGACAGCAGCTGCGTCACGCCGAGGCCGAGGATGATGGAAAGCAGCACCGAAATGTATTCGAATTCGCTCATGGGGCGCGTGCCTGCATGGGAATCGGTGCATGGTAATGGTGCACACATCGGCTAATCTTGCGCGGGTGACCGCGCGTGCCCACACGACTGCCGAAAACGCCATCGCTCCCGGCCTCGCGCCGGTTGCGTCGTTGTCCGGTGTGGGTCCGGCCTTGGCGCAGACGCTGCGCAAGCTCGGCATCGAACACGTGCAGGACCTGTGGTTTCACCTGCCGCTGCGTTACGAAGACCGCACCCGGATCACGCGTATTCGCGACCTCGCGGTCGGCGAGGCGGCGCAAGTTGAAGGCGTCGTCGAAGCGGTTGATGCCGGATTCCGCTACCGCCCGCAATTGCAAATCGCCATCACGGACGACTCGCGCGAAACGCTGATGTTGCGGTTTTTCCATTTCCGCCGCCAGCAGCTCGACCAGTTCAAACCCGGCACGCGCCTGCGCTGCTTCGGAAGCCTGCGCCACGGCAAGCACGGCCCCGAGATGGTGCATCCGCAGTACCGGGTCGTGCATGGCGGTTCGCCGGTCGAGGAAACCCTGACGCCGGTGTATCCGGTCACTGAAGGCTTGGGCCAGCAACGTCTGCGCGACGTGATTGGGCGCGCGCTGGCGACGCTGCCGGACCCCGCTGCCCTGGAACTGATTCCGCGCGAATTGCTGGAACCGTTGCATCTGATGCCCTTGCGCGATGCCTTGTTGATCGCGCACCGGCCGCCGCCGGACGCTGATGTGGCGGCCTTGCAGGCCGGCATCCATCCCGCGCAACAGCGCTTGGCATTCGAGGAGTTGCTGGCCCACCACGTGAGCCTGAAGCGCCTGCGCGCGCGGGTGCGCAAGCATCGCGCTCCGGTGTTGCCGAATGATGCAGGATTGGAGGCGCGCTTCCTCGCCAACCTGCCGTTCAAGTTGACGCGCGCCCAACGACGCGTGGCTGACGAGGTCGGGCGTGACCTCGGCAAACGTGCGCCGATGTTGCGCCTCGTGCAGGGTGACGTTGGTTCCGGCAAGACCGTGGTCGCTGCGCTGGCGGCGCTGCACGCGATTGCTGCAGGCTGGCAGACGGCACTGATGGCGCCGACCGAATTGCTGGCCGAGCAACACCTGCGCAGCTTTCGCGAGTGGTTCGAGCCGCTCGGGATTGACGTGGTCTGGCTGGCCGGCAAGGTGACCGGACGCGCGCGTACCAAGGCGCTCGCCCAACTGGCGGGCGGCGCGCCGCTTGCGGTCGGCACGCACGCCCTGATGCAGGACGGCGTGGACTTCGCGCGCCTGGGGCTGGCGATCGTCGACGAACAACACCGCTTCGGCGTGCAACAGCGCATGGCGCTGCGCGACAAGGGCGCGGCCACGGGCGAGGCGCCGCATCAACTGGTGCTGACCGCGACGCCGATTCCGCGCACCCTGGCGATGAGTGCGTACGCCGACCTTGATGTGTCCACGCTTGATGAACTTCCGCCCGGGCGCACGCCGGTGCGCACGGTTGCGCTTGCCAACACGCGTCGCGCTGAGGTGATCGAGCGGATTCGGGCGGCCTGCGCGGGCGGCCGGCAGGTGTACTGGGTGTGCACGCTGATTGAAGACAGCGAGCAACTGCAGGCGCAGGCTGCCGAAGTTGCCTACGCGCAGCTGTGCGAAGCCTTGCCGGGGCTGGCGGTCGGGCTGGTGCACGGGCGCCTGAAACCGAAGGAGAAGCAGGCGGCGATGGATGCATTCAAGGTTGGCGACACCGCGCTGCTGGTGGCGACCACCGTGATCGAAGTCGGCGTGGACGTACCCAATGCCAGCCTGATGGTGATCGAGAACGCGGAGCGGTTGGGCCTCGCCCAGTTGCACCAACTGCGCGGGCGGGTCGGGCGGGGCGCGGTCGCGTCCAGCTGCGTGCTGCTGTACCAGCCGCCGCTGTCGGGCCTGGCCAGGCAACGCCTGGAAACGTTGCGCGCAAGCAACGATGGTTTCGTGATTGCGGAAACGGACTTGCGCCTGCGCGGTCCGGGTGAATTGCTGGGTACCCGCCAGACCGGCGAGATGGGGTTCCGGATCGCCAACATCGTGCGCGATGCGTCACTGCTGCCGGCCGTGCAGCGGGTCGGCGCCGCCCTGATGCGTCAGCATCCGCCGTTGGCGCGCCGTTTGCTGGAACGCTGGATTGGCGCCAGCGCGCGTTTTGCCGATGCTTGAGGCGCCGCGCGCACGATACCTTTACCCCAACAAGGGCCTTCAGCATGGCGAGTGAACGCGTGGATACCGATGTGCTGATTGTCGGCGCCGGACCGGTCGGCCTGTTCCTCGCTTGCGAATGTGCGCGGCGTGGGTTGCGCCTTCGCATCGTCGAGCACCACGCGCGCCAGTCCGGGCACTCCAAGGCATTGGCGATCTTCCCGCGCACGCTGGAGATCTTCGACATGGCCGGCCTCGCCGGACCGTTCTGCGCGGCCGCGAACCGGGTCAATGCGATCCGGGTGGCGAACGCGCGGCGCACGCTGGCGCAGATTCCGTTTGTGCCGGACAACACCACCTATCCCTTCATCGCGATGGTGCCGCAGGATGTGACCGAGCGGTTGCTGGTCGATGCACTGCAACGCATGGGTGGCGCGGTGGAATACCAGACCGCGTTCGTGGCGGCGGTGCAGGGTACGGATTCGGTCAGCGTCACGCTGGATCGG
Source organism: Rhodanobacteraceae bacterium (assembly GCA_035688305.1). Classification (GTDB taxonomy): domain Bacteria; phylum Pseudomonadota; class Gammaproteobacteria; order Xanthomonadales; family Rhodanobacteraceae; genus 66-474. Next base: position 643 of record DASSNC010000080.1, on the reverse strand, counting down.
CCGGGTCAGTCCGAAACGTTGGCGGCGCGCTTCGTGGTGGGTTGCGACGGCGCCCGCAGCGCAGTGCGCTCGGCGCTGGATCTCGCGTTCGCTGGCGGCGAATATGAAGAGCGCTTCATGCTGGCGGACATCGAGAGCAATACGGCGTTTGCGGCCGACGAGATGCAGTTGTGTCCCAACCGCGAAGGGCCGCTCGCGATCTTCCCGATGAGCGCCACGCGCCGCCGCATCGTCGCGATGGTGCAGGACGCCGAAGGCGCTGTGCCGACGCTCGCACTGACGCGCAGGTTGCTGGCCGAACGCGCGCCGGCCGGCATCGAGGCGCGCGCCTTGCACTGGAGCAGCTACTTCCGCATCCATCACCGCCGGGTTGCGCGACTGCGCGAAGGCCGCATGTTCGTGGCCGGCGACGCCGCGCACATCCACAGCCCGTTTGGCGGGCAGGGCATGAACACCGGCTTGCAGGATGTCTGGAATCTCGCCTGGAAACTGGATCTGACCTTGCGCGGCCACGGCAACGAAGTGCTGCTCGACAGCTACTCCGCCGAGCGCATCCCGGTGATCAAGGGTGTCATCGAGACCACCCATTTGCTGACCCGCGCCCTGGGCGCACCCAATCGCCTTGCCGAAGTGTTGCGCAATG
>DASSNC010000050.1:0-33291 GCA_035688305.1 Rhodanobacteraceae bacterium | reverse complement strand
TTGCGTCGCGCTGGCCAGTTCCTCCGGAGAGGATTCCAGCGTGTGGTCGCGCCGCTGCTGCAGCTCTTCGATGCGGACCGTGTTGACGTCGAAGCCCAGCGTCGGCAATTGGCGGCCGAAGCCGACCGCGAGCGGCAGGCCAACGTAACCCAGGCCAATCACGGTGAGACGAACGGAATCGAATGCGGGCAGGGATGCAACAGTCATATGTTCGCCTTCCTGGCAATGCACGCAATGTGCGTGACTGACGACCGCCCATGCTGACACGCGGCGACGCAATTGCAAACCACGGGCGTGATCCCACCCGGCGCGGAGCTGCGCCGCGCGGACACCGCTGGCCGGTCCGCCAGCCATGGCCGTAGGCACCACGCTTGCGCCGGACATCGCGAGGCCGGCCGGCCACAAGCCCGTCCCTGATCAGTCGCGTCCTTCGCATGCCTCCGGCCGCCTCACCAGCACACAAACGCCGGGAAACCTGACAGCCAGCCAAATCAACCGCGTAGTGTCGCTTCGTCAGGCACGGCAATGGTTCCCGGGTGGCAGTACCGGCTGGGGTCGTCAATCTGCGGAATCGAAGCGTCGGAAACCCTTACACTTTGGTGTGAAAAGTACGATTGAGTATCATGTAACACGCTGATTTATATGTGTATTTGTGCGTGGCACAAGACTTGCTTTATATACACCGGAACTCGCCCACCCCGGTCGAGCCTCATCGACACCAGAAGCCAACGAAATGGAGAATCACATGAGTCACTCAAGAGCCATCAAGGGAGTGCGGCGGGCCGTGCTGGCGGCGCTCGGCATCACGATAATGGGAATAGGCTCCGCATGGGCAGGCCCCGTGAGCGTTTGGGGCTTCGACATGACGAGCAAATGGGACACGGCCTTGACCGTCTTCAGCAGCGGCAACGGTCCCACCACCAATGATGACACCACGCTGGCGTGGGGCAACAACTCCCATCCCAACCAAAGCTCGCTGGTCATCGGCCCGAACAACGCAAGTGGAACCGTCAACACCGACGGGGCCTTCGCGGACTCGGGCATCATCGTCACCCACAACAACTACGTCATCTCGCTGAGCAGCCACATTCTGACAAGTGCCGCGCTCTTCAACACGATCACCCTGACACCGGTCACGCCACCGGGGGCATCACAGGCCCCGATCAGTTTCGAGTTTGGCATCAACTTCGACGAGACGCCGAACACGGCTCCTTGCGCGGTCACCAGTTCGCCCATTCCGTGCAATGACATTTTCGTGATCAGCAAAGACTCGCTCAACCAAACCTTCACGTACGATGGTTACAACTATTTCCTGAGCCTGTTTCCGGAGTCCGCCACGGGAGGCATCAACTTCCTCAGCGATGCCGTGTGCGCAGCAGCCGGAGCGGCCAGCGGATGCTTTGGTTTCACGACCGAGGAAAATACCAGCAACCCGCTGCGCTTCGGGTTGACGATCACATCCTCGCCGATTGGCGTGCCTGAACCGGCAACCTTGGGCATGGTGGGCCTTGGCCTGCTCACGATCGTCGGCTTGGCTATCCGCCGTCGGAAGCTGTCAGTCAAAACAAGCTGACAAACCGCAACCCGGCATCACCAGAACGGCCCCTCCGGGCCGTTCTTTTTGCTGCGGTACGACCCCGCTGCGACAGGTTGAGTCCGGGGGCTACGGAGGATTGCCCGAGCTGCACCGCCCGGCTCCCCTGAATGCGCGGTTCAGGCTGCGCTGGCAAGTCCGATCAGCGGCGCGTGGCTGCCGTTCAGCATGCAGTGCCGCAGCAGCTGGGCTGCACTCAATCACCTGCTGCGCCACGAGGTCGATCGACTCGCGGCCGCAGCATCCGCGCGCCTTCAGGCCGGTCCAGGTCCAGCATCACGCGGGGTTCACGCGGCATCCACTTCACTGGCAGTGTGGGTTTTCGATAACAGCAGTGAGCTGCACTCCCCCCTGTGCTACGGCGCGCGCACCACGCGTTGCGTGGTGAATTCGTCGACCGCGGCGGTGATCACTGCATACCACATATCAAACAGTTGGTGACTTGAACCGCGTCACATTTGTGCTATAAGGGATGCCCCCGCCTACGCCGAGGCCAAATCACCGACGCCGGGCGACGCAACACCACGGAAGGAAATGCGCCATGTCCAGATTGTTCAACCAGCGAGCACTGAACCTGCAGCTGTTGCTGGTGGTGGCCGAAGCTGCAGTCCTGACTGCCAGCGTTCACGCGGCGGCGTTGCTGCGTTTCTGGGGCGATCACGACGCCCGTGCCGCTTTCGACCACATATTGCACTGGCGCGCGCCGCTGGTCGCGTTCGTGCTGATCCTTGCCATGGCTGCACTCGGCCTTTACCAGGTTTACCTGCGCGCGGGCTGGTTCGGGCGCCTCAGCCGTCAAGGTGTCGCGTTTGCGCTCGGCGGGGCGGCGTTGACGATCCTGTATTACGTAGCACCCGGCGCTTATCTGGGTCGCGGCGTCCTCGGCCTGGCGCTGGCGATCGGATACATCGGTGTGGCCTTGTGGCGGATGTTGTTCCTGTCGTTTGTCGACGCTGACTTGTTCAAGCGTCGTGTACTGATGCTGGGAGCCGGCAAGCGCGCCGCGAAGGTGACCAGCAAGATGCGCCGCCGAACCGACCAGCGCGGCTTCAGGATCGTGGGTTACGTTCCGGTTGGCGCTGACCCGGTCTGCGTCGCGGCAACATCCTTGCTGCATCCGGACGGGGCCTGGTGCAAGTGGGCCGCCCAGCATGGAATCGAGGAGATCGTGGTCGGCCCCGACGACCGCCGCGGAACCCTGCCATTGGATGCGCTGCTGGAATGCAAGCAACGCGGGATAGCGGTTACGGAGCTTGCCGAATTCTTCGAGCGCGAGGCCGGAACCATCAAGATGGGTCTGACCAATCCGTCGTGGCTGATCTTTTCAAACGGCTTCAATACTTCGCCGCTGAGGCGCTCGGTCAAGCGCGGTTTCGACGTGGCGGTGGCAGCGCTGGTGCTGACGTTCACCTGGCCGCTGATGCTCGCGGCTGCCCTCGCGATCCGGCTCGAATCGGGCGCCGGCGCACCGATCCTGTACCGCCAGGAGCGGATCGGTGAATACGGCAAAACGTTTTCGGTGATCAAGTTCCGCAGCATGCGCACCGACGCCGAGTGCGACGGCGTCGCGCGCTGGGCCAGCCAGCACGACGATCGCGTGACCCGAGTCGGGCGCGTCATCCGCAAAATCCGGCTCGATGAGCTGCCGCAATTGTGGAACGTACTCAAGGGCGACATGAGCGTGATCGGCCCGCGTCCGGAGCGACCGCAGTTCGTCCACGAGTTCAACGCCCACATTCGCTACTACGCGTTGCGGCACTGCGTGAAGCCAGGCCTGACCGGTTGGGCGCAACTGCGTTATCCCTATGGATCGTCGACCAGGGATGCCGCGGAAAAACTGAAATTCGACCTGTTTTACGTGAAAAACCACAACTTCATTTTCGATCTGTCGATCTTGATCCAGACCGTCGAAGTGGTGTTGTTTGGGCGCGGCGCACGCTGAACCCCAAGGAGAGAGACAAGTGAAAGCACTATCGCGAAATTGGGTCCTGTGGCTGGTGATGGCAGCCGGGTTGCTGGTATTGACGGCTTGCGCCAGCGCGCCGCTGGTCAATACCGCGACCACCGCGCCACCGACCGCGGAGCGCTACATCATCGGTCCGGGCGACGCGTTGGAGATCTACGTGCGCGACAACCCCGGCCTCAGCACGAACGTGCCGGTGCGCCCCGATGGGCGCATCTCGATCCCGTTGGTGCAATCCATGGTAGCCGCCGGCAAGACCCCGGACCAGTTGGCAGGCGATCTGGAAAAAGCGCTGTCCAAATACATCCGCGCGCCGTTGGTGACCGTGATCGTCAAGAGTTTCGTGGGGGCCTACAGCCAACAGGTGCGGGTCGTCGGCCAGGCCGCAAAACCCATGTCGGTGCCCTATCGAAGTGGCATGACCTTGCTCGACGTGATGATCGATGTCGGCGGCCTGACCAAATTCGCGGCGGGCAACAACGCGAAGATCATCCGGCGATTGCCCGATGGCACGGAACAGACCATTCCGGTAAGGCTGACCAATCTCATGAACGGCAGCGTCCAGAACAATGTCGCAATGCATCCCGGTGACATCCTGATCATTCCACAGTCGTTGTTCTGATCTGGCGGTCCGCCGCCACCGGCACTTATCCGCGACATCAGTGGACTCGAACCCATGCAGACACCATCGATCGATTTGCACGAACTTTTTCAGTACGTACGGCTGGAATTACGTGCGGCCTGGCGTTATCGCTGGCATGCGCTGATCGTTGCATGGTGCGTCATGCTGGTCGGGGCCCTAATGGTTTTCAGTCTGCCGAACCAGTATGTATCGAACACGCAGGTGTATGCCGACACCGATGCGTTGACGAACCCGCTGTTGAGCGGACTTGCGGTGCAACCGGATGTACGCGGACGCCTCGAAATCGTTACTCACACCCTGCTTTCGCGCCCCAATCTCGAAACCGTGGCGGACCAGACTGGCCTGTCGGTGCGCGCCACCACCCCGGCAGACAAGGATGCCTTGCTGGTGAAGCTGGGCAGCGCGGTCACGATCAAGAGCGCCGGCACCAAGGACCTCTACAACCTGAGTTATGCCGACCGGAACCCGCAGATGGCCGAGAAGGTGGTCCAGGCATTCCTGCAGATCCTCATGAACAACACACTCGGCGCCAATACCTCGTCGACCGCAACAGCCGAGAAGTTCCTGCAACAGCAGGTGCACGATTACGGCCAGCGGCTGGACGACGCGGATAAAAACCTTGCCGAGTTCAAAAAGGCCAATGTCGGTTTTCTGCCCCGCCAGGGAGCCGACGATTACGCCACGCGCTTGCAGATTGAAGAGAGCAAATTGCAGGACCTGCAAAGCGAATACGCTGCGGCCGCTGCAGGACGTGCGCCGACCCGGCGGGGTGGCGACCCGCAAGTGCAGCAAATTGACAAGCAGATTGCCTCCTACCAGCAGCAGGTCGACAAATTGCTGCTGACCTACACCGACGCGTACCCCGACGTCATTGCCACGCGTCGCGCGATCACGGAACTCAAGGCCAGGCGCCAGGCCTTGTCCAGGCATCCGAACACCGCAAGGCAGCAAGGTCCCGATGCAGACAATCCCGGCCAGCGCGGCACCCAGGCGCTGGCCGCGCAGATCGCGGCGCAGAAACAGCAGATTGCCGACCTCAAGAGCAGCGCCGACAAGATCACCGACGTACAGGTCAAGATGCAACAGTTGGCACGCAATTACGAGGTCACCAAGAAACAATACAACCAGGTGTTGACGCGGCTGAATACCGCGCAGATGTCCCAGGATGCAACCCAGAGCGGCAACAACCTGAAATTCCGGGTGATCAATCCGCCGCTCGTGCCGTTGCAGCCGGCCAGCCCGAAACGGGGTTTGCTGTTGTCGCTGGTGTTCGCGCTGGCGATCGGCATTGGCTGCGGGTTCGCGTACTTCATGCACAAGATCCAGCCCGTATTCATGAGCCTCAAGAGCCTGCGGGAGTATGGCGGCTATCCGGTGCTCGGTGCGATCAGCCTGATCGTCTCGGAATCACAACGCAAGAAACAGCGCCGCAGGGTGATCGGATTTTGTGCGGCAGCCGGGCTGCTGGCCGTGGTGCTGGTCGCCGGGCTCGCGTTCGCCGGCCATTTCACGAATCTGGTGCAACATTTCCTTGTGATGGGTACCGTATGAGCACCATCGAGAAGGCGGCGGAAAAACTTCGGGCAGCGCGGCCAGAACCGGGCAGCATGACGCATGTCGATCCCGGGCTGCAGATCGACACGGCACCGGCGCAAGCGCTGCCAACGATCGAGCGCCTTCAGGAACGTTCGCGCGAACCGGAACGTCCGATGGAACCCGCGTCGCTCTGGCCCGTCGATCTCCGCGCGCTTGAAAAGGCGGGCATCCTCACCGCCGATCGCGCGGCAGCCGGCCGGCTCGCTGATGAGTTGCGCCGCGTCAAGCGGTCGCTGCTCAGCAACGCGATCGGGAAAGGCACCAAGCCGCTCGTCCACCCCGAACGCATCGCGATCACCAGTGCGGAGCCGAGCGAAGGCAAGACCTTCATCGCGGTGAATCTCGCGCTGAGCCTCGCACGCGAAAGGGATTTCGAGGTGCTGCTGGTGGACGGCGACGTGGCGAAGTCCGATGCCACCCGCGCATTCGGACTCGATGGCCGACCAGGCCTGATGGACACGCTGGAAGACGAGCGGTACCGGCCCACCGACGTCATCGTACACACCGATGTGCCGAACCTGCTGGTGGTACCTGCTGGTACCCATCTGCCACTTGGCACCGAATTGTTCGGCAGTCTCCGGATGCAATACGTACTGGAACAACTCGGCGGCCGCAATCCGCGGCGCCTGGTGGTATTCGATTCTCCACCGCTGTTGGCAACATCCGAAGCACAAGCGCTGGTCTCCCACATGGGTCAAATCCTTGTGGTGGTGGCCTCGGGCCGCACGCGCCGGCAAACCGTCAACACCGCCTTGCAGGGTCTCAATGACTCACAGTATGTGGGCATGGTCCTCAATATGAGTCACATGCCTGCCAGCGAGAACCATTACGACAGCTACTACGCGCAGGGCTCCAATGACCACGAAGGAGCGGCTTGATGCGTACGCTTCCAGCGTCGGTGATGTTGTCGTCGCTGGTACTGGGCGGCTGGCTCTCCGGCGCAAAAGCCCAGAGCCTGGACACGCCACCTGCACTCAATCCACCGCCGGGAGCGCAGGCGGAGGATGCCGAGAGCCTGTCGCCAGGGACCATTGTCCGACCGACCGTGGAGACGCCCGGGGTGCTTTTCGGGATCACCGTTGGCGAGCTCTACACCGACAATTTGAAGCTTGCTTCCCGCGGCACGCCGAAGCAGTCCGGCTGGGTCACCCAGATCCAGCCGTTCGTGAAATCGGCCTACAGCAGCGCGCGGTTTTCCGGGGTGTTCGACTACATGCTCAGCGGGTACGTGTACCCGGGAAATTCGCAGTACAACCAGCTGGCCCAGAACCTCAACGCCAACGGTACCCTCAGCATCCTGCCGCAGCATTTCTTCCTCGACGGCTCCGCGCGCTACACGAGTGCGGTCGTCAACAACCAACTACCGTCCGGGCCCGGCACGGTTTTCATCGACGGCAACCGCACCAACGTGGCGATTGCCAGTTTGAGTCCCTACTGGTTGCAAGACCTCGGCCGGCTCGGCAATGCCACCCTGCGCTATACCTGGGGGCGCGTGATGTACAACGATCGCGGCATTCCGAACGAAGACCCGAATCTCCTTAGCGGCATTCCCGACGTCACCAGCAACACGGTCCAGTTCAGTCTGGCGAGTCCCCGGGACCAAACCTGGGGTTGGGCCGTCGGTTATTTCCAGCAGCGCATGGAGCCTGCCTTCGGCTCGACCATGTGGTTCGGCATGGCGCGGCTCGGGATGTCGTACGCGGTCAACCCCACCCTGCTCCTGCTGGTTGATGCGGGCAAGGAGAACCGGTTTTTGCCGGACGGCAGCGTGCAGAAACTGGACGCGCCGTTCTGGGACGCCGGGTTCCAGTGGTCGAACAACCGCGACAGCCTGAAGGCCACTATCGGGCACCGCTTCTTCGGGCGCAGCTTCGCGCTTGCCTGGACGCATCGGGCAGCGCGCTTGACGACCAACGTGAGTTACGCCGAGCAACCGACCGATTACAACCAGCAATTTCTGGGCATGGGTTCGACCCCGGGGAGTGGTGAATTACCGCCAGTCAATGTCGGCGCGCAGAACCCTTCATTGACCGAACGCCAACCGTATGTGAGCAAACGCTTGTCGGCATCTGCGGTTTACACCATGCCGCACAGTGCGTTGACGGTGACTGCGTACGACGAATTGCGCAACTACTTCCTGGAGCAGCAGAGCGACGAGCGGGTAGCGAACGCTGGCCTCGCGTGGCAATACAACCTGGGGCCGCTCACCACCCTCACCCCGAGCTTCAACTGGCAGCGTTACCGGTTCCAGGACGGCCAGGTCACAAATACCCGCTACGCGCAACTCGCCTTGGTGCACCACATCAATCCCAGGAATTTCGGCAGCATACGTCTGCGCCACGATTCCAGCAGCGTGGAGGCCCCCACGTCTGGCGCACACGGCTACGACGTAAACGTGGTCTTCGTGCAATGGACCCACCTATTTTGAGAACGACATGTATCAGGCGTTTTACAAACTCCACAGCAAGCCTTTCCAGCTGACCCCCGATCCGGCCATGCTGTTTCCCAGCAAGGGCCACAAGCGGGCGATGTCCTACCTGCTGTACGGTTTCGAGCAGGCCGAAGGTTTCGTGATGATCACCGGCGCAGTCGGCACCGGCAAAACCCTGCTGATCCAGAAATTGTTCGAGGAACTTGCCAATCGCAATATCGTGCTGGCCAACATCGCGTCGGCCAACCTCGACGGTGAAGACATCCTGCCGGCGGTAGCATCGGCGCTCGACCTGCCGTACGAGCGGCGCAGCAAGGAAGCCTTGCTGCAAGATGTCAAGCAACATCTGCTGCGGCTGCGCGCCCAGCACTCACACGCACTGCTGGTGATGGACGAAGCGCAGACGCTGACCCCGGCAGCACTCGAAATGCTGCGCATCCTTTCGAACCTTGAGCTGCAGGGCCGCGCGCTGCTGCAGATATTCCTGGTCGGGCAGACGGAACTGCGGCGCATCATCATCAGCAACCACATGGAGCAATTGCGCCAGCGCATCATCGCTTCGCACCAGCTCGAACCGCTGGCCATGGAAGAAACGCGCGCATACATCCTGCATCGCCTGCACGTGGTCGGTTGGCGCGAGGACCCGCAATTGGCTCCGGCGATTTTCACTGGCGTGTACCGGGTGAGCGGCGGCATCCCACGCAAGATCAATCTCATCATGGATCGCTTGTTGTTGCACGGCTACCTCGAAGAACTGCACAGTCTCGGCCAGCCAGAGCTCGATGTCGTGACAGCTGAAATGCGGGCGGAAATGGCCGGCGTGCCACCGACCCTGGAAGCACCGGTCGCGCCGCAAACCATCGACCTGGCACATGCGAACGCAACTTCCGAGCGGGAAACCGAACTCGCCGCGTTGGAACTCAAACGCAATGCGATCCTCGCGCAGCTGATGCGCGAGGAAGGCCGGCTCAAGCAGATGGCGCAGGGCGGCGGGATGCCGCTTGCCGACACCGTGGCCACAAGCGCCCCCTCGCTGCACCCAAGCAACAGGCAGAGTGGGCCATGAACATGCGACCGCCACGACCCGACGTCATCACCAATGCGATGACGGTGGACGTGGAGGATTACTTCCAGGTCGCTGCCTTCGAGAAGTGCATTCGCCGCGCGGACTGGCCGCGCTGGCCGGTGCGCGTCGCGGACAACACCCGCCGTGTGCTTGAGCTGTTCCAGCGGCACGGCGTACACGCCACCTTCTTCATCCTGGGTTGGGTGGCGGAGCGGTTTCCGGGGTTGGTGCGCGACATCCACGCCGCGGGGCACGAGGTCGCGAGCCACGGGTTCGATCACGAACGCCTCACCACGATCAGCCAGAAAGTCTTCCGCAACGGCATCGTGCGCACCAAACATCTGCTGGAAGACATCGCTGGCACCGAAGTGCGAGGTTACCGCGCGCCCAGCTATTCGATCGGGCCGGGCACGCTGTGGGCGCACACGGAATTGCGTGAAGCCGGTTACCGCTACAGCTCCAGCATCGTCCCGATCCGGCACGACCTGTACGGGATGCCTGGCGCACCGCGGTTTGCGTTTGTGGTCGAAGGCTCCGGCCTGCTGGAGATCCCGGTCACGACGACGCGGCTGCTGGGACGCAACTGGCCGTGCGGTGGTGGCGGCTTCTTCCGCCTGCTGCCCTACCCGTGGTTCCGGGCCGGTTTGCGCCGCGTGAACCAGCGCGAGCAACGTTCCGGGGTGTTCTATTTCCATCCATGGGAAGTGGACCCCGGACAACCACGGGTACCGGGCGTCGCGCTCAAGAATCGCGTGCGCCATTACCTGAACCTCACCCGCACCCAGCCCCGGCTCAAGCGACTGCTGTGCGACTTTCGTTTCGACCGCATGGACCGGATTTTCCCCACCACCGCAAATACCACCTATCCCGTAGTGGCACTCGAGGTCGCCGGGCGCCGCGTGGATTGGGCGAGGGTGCGCGATGCTTGACCGGGTGGATGATCGTCAGTTCGCGGATCCCTGCACCATCAAGCACCTGGCTGATGGCGACGGCGCGCGTTGGGATGCATTTGTCGAGGCTGCGCCCGAGGCGACGTTCTTTCATCGCATCGCGTGGCGCAACATCCTCGCACGGGGCCTCGGGCACCGCTGCCATTATCTGTATGCCGAACGTGGCGGGCTGATCACCGGTGTGCTGCCGCTGGCCGAGATTCGCAGCTGGATGTTCGGGCACGCGCTGATTTCGACGCCGTTCTGCGTGTACGGCGGCGTGTTGGCTGGCGACGGCGAAAGCGCAACGCGGCTGACCGATGCAGCGAAGAAGCTGGCGGACGAACTCAACGTCGATTACCTCGAACTGCGCGAGCGTGAGCTGCGCCACCCCGATTGGCCGGTCAAGGAACTGTACGTCGGCTTCCGCAAGCCACTCGACGCGGACCACGACAAGAACCTGAAGGCGATCCCGCGCAAACAGCGCGCGATGGTCAGGAAGGGCATCAGCCTCGGCCTCGAAGCACGCCACCACGGCGACATCACGAAGTTCTATCGCGTGTATGCAGAGAGCGTCCGCAATCTGGGCACCCCGGTCTTGCCACGGAAGTACTACGCGCAGTTGCTCGCAACGTTCGGCAAGGATTGCGAAGTGACCGTGGTCAGCCATCAGGGCCGTCCGGTCGCAGCGGTCATGAGCTTTTACTTTCGCGACGAAGTTCATCCGTATTACGGCGGCAGCGTGGCGCTTGGGCGCGATCTTGCGGCCAACGACTTCATGTACTGGGCGGTGATGCAACGCGCAGTCGAGCGTGGCGCGCGCTGGTTCGACTTCGGCCGCAGCAAGCAGGACACCGGTTCCTATCACTTCAAGAAACACTGGGGCTTCGAGCCTGCGCCGCTGCCCTACGCGTATTACCTGGTGCGCGCGCGGGAAGTTCCAAACGTCAGCCCCACCAACGGCAAGTACAGCCTGCTGATCAAGGCCTGGCGCAAGCTGCCCCTGCCAGTAGCCGGTGCGCTGGGGCCGTGGCTGGCAAGGGATCTTGGGTAGCGCGATGGGATCAGTCCTGTTTCTCTGCCACCGCCTGCCCTGGCCCCCCAGCAAGGGCGACAAGATCCGCTCGTACCACGTGTTGCGGCGACTCACCGAACATCATCGCGTGTATCTCGGCACCTTCGTGGACGACCCGGCCGATTGGCAGCATCTCGCCGAAGTCGAAGCCGTGTGTGCCGGGGTGTGCGCGCGACCGCTGAAATCCTGGCATACGCGTTGGCGTGCGCTCACCGCGCTGGCGCGCGGACAAGCACTCACCGTCGGCATCTACCGCGACCCGGTGCTGCAACGTTGGGTCGAAGGCGTGCTGGCGGGCCAGCAGATCGAACTGGCGTTGTGCTACTCGTCAGGCGTCGCGCCACTGGTGATGCGGCACGCGGAGTTGCGCCGGGTGATGGATTTCGTGGATGTGGATTCGGACAAGTGGCGCCAGTACGCGCTGGATCGCGGCGGTATCGCGGGCCTGGTGTATCGCCGCGAAGCGCGCAAACTGGCTGCGTACGAACGCGCGATTGCCACGCGCTTCGACGCCAGCGTGCTGGTCTCCGGCGCGGAAGCTGCATTTTTCCGGCGCGAAATCCCGGAGCTGGCTGCCAAGATCCATGGCATCCCCAACGGTGTGGATGCCGGCTACTGGGATCCGCAACGACCCAGTACCCGTCCCTACCGGGCGGGTGAACGCGTGCTGGTGTTTGTGGGGGCAATGGATTACCGCGCCAACGTCGATGCGGTGCAATGGTTCGCGCACGACATCTGGCCGCGGATATTTGCGCAACGGCCCGATGCACGCTTCTACATCGTGGGTGCCAAGCCCACCGCCGCGGTGCGCGCGCTCGCGCAATGCGCCGGCATCGTGGTCACCGGGCGGGTCGAAGACGTGCGGCCTTACCTCGCGCACGCGCACGCCGCGGTGGCCCCGTTGCGAATTGCACGCGGCATCCAGAACAAGGTGCTGGAAGCGCTCGCCATGGAGAAAGTGGTGCTGGCGACGCCGGCCGCGTGGGAGGGCATCGAGGACTTCGATGGCCGCCGCGGCTGCATCGACGCCGCGCCCGCGGCGCTGGCGGCAGCAGCCCTGCGCTGGCTGGAGGCGCCGCAGCCGGTGCGGGTCGCCGCCGCCCGGTCCAAGGTGCTCTCGCGCTACGACTGGGCGCGCAATCTCGACGCCTACGAACACGTGCTGTGGCATGCGCGAGTCGCTGTAGCTGCCGCAGGCGCCACGCAAGCGGCCGGCGTGGAGGCTTGCCCGTGAACCGCCGACTCGACCCCACCGTCGTTGAGCGCATCCCGTTGCGTGTGTCCGGCTGGATGCTGGCGGGCGTCGCTTACGCCGTCGCGGTGATCGTGCTGTTGGCCGCATACTGGCAAACGGCACGATCGCTGGTGTGGGCGTGGCAACACGACGGCACCTACCAATACGCGTTCCTGATTTTCCCGCTGAGCGCGTGGGTTGCATTCGAACTGCGGCACTCGCTGCGGGCAAATCCGCCAGCGCCGAGTGTGTGGGGGCTGCCGGCGGTCGCCGCGCTGGTGTTCGTGTGGTACGCGGGCCACCTGTTGGATGTCAACCTGCCCCAGCATTTTGCCTTCGTTGCAATGTTTGCCGCGCTGGTGCTGGCCTGCTTGGGCTGGCGTGCCTTGCGGGTGCTGGCTTTCCCGCTCGGCTACCTGGTTGTGTTCGCGGTGCCGTGGGGCGACGCCCTGGTGGGTCCACTGCAGGACATCACCGCGAGCATGGCGGTGCATGCACTCGAATTGACGGGCATCCCGGTGCTGCTCGATGGCCGCGCGATCGTGACGCCGTCGGCCGTGTGGATGGTCGAGGAAGCGTGCAGCGGCGTGAAGTTTTTCATCGCCTGCAGCGCGATCGGTTGCCTGTTTGGTTACCTGATGTACCAGCGCTGGTGGAAGCGCGTGTTGTTCATGGCGTTGGCCGCGGTGGTACCAGTGATCGCGAACGCGCTGCGGGTGTTCTTCACTGTGCTGATCGGCGAGCGCTTCGGCATGCATTACGCAACTGGCACGGACCACATGATCTTCGGCTGGCAATTCTTCGGCACGGTGTTGGTGCTGTTGCTGCTGGTCGGTTGGTTCTTTCGTGACCGATTGGTGCCGCGCGAGCATGTCCCCGCCAGCGGCGACACGGTGGTGCTCGCGCGCCGTGTGCTGTGGCCGGTGGTGATTGCGCTGCTGGTCGCCGGGCCGGTGTTGGCCATCGGCCTGGCCAACCCGGTGGCACAGGAGACCATCCAGTTGGACGCGCCTGCGGTGGCGGGTTGGGACGATGCACAGCCGGCTGCCGATGACGCATGGCAGCCGGCCTTCAAGGGCGCCGCCGGACAGGTGCAGGCGTCGTATCGGTCGGCCGCGGCCGGCCCTGTCGTCGAGCTGTTCCACGCGGTCTATACCGGCAAGCCGCGCGCAGGGCATACCCTCATCACGTACGGCAACAATGTCTATGATCCCGCGCTCGCGCAGATCCTCAGCAGCACCCGCCGCCGGGTGGAATTCGCCAGCGGCCGGAACACCACCGCCCGGGAGCTGCGGCTCTCGGGTGCCGCCGGTTCGCGTCTGGTGTGGTACTGGTACTGCGTGGATGACCGCTGTACGGATTCCCCGGTGCTGACCAAGCTGCTGCAGGCGTGGGAAGTGCTGCGCGGACGTGCGCCACGCTCTTCGGTGTGGGCAATTTCCTCGCCGGTCGTTGGCAGCGCGCTGGACCAGGTGCGCTCGCAGTTGCGCGCCTTCGCACGCGGCCTCTCGGTCGCGGACGCCCGCTCGCGCCAGCCCGAGCACGGCGTTGCGGGGGCGCGACCATGAACCGCGATCGCCCATTGATCGCGCATGTGCTCTACCGGCTCGATACCGGCGGCATGGAGCGCGTCGTGGTGTCGCTGATCAATGCGACCCGCGACCGCTATCGGCATGCGGTGATCACCCTCGCCGGATTTGGCGCACTGCGGCAAGAAATCGATCATGCCGTGGAGGCGTGCGTGTCGCTCGACAAGCGACCAGGCATGGACTGGCGCTGCTACGGGAAGTTCTGGCGGGTATTGCGGGAGCTGAAACCCGATCTGGTGCAGACCTACAACATCGGCACGCTTGACCTCGCGCCGATCGTGAAGCTGGCAGGTGTGCGCCACCTCGTGCATGCCGAGCACGGTCGCGACGCAGCGGACCCGCAGGGCGACAATCCCCGCCATCAGCGGCTGCGGCGCTGGATGGCGCCCTTCATTGCCCGCCATGTCGTGGTGTCGGAAGATCTCCAAGACTGGTTGACCGGGCGCGTGGGTATCCGGCGCGCAAAAGTCACGCACATCGCCAATGGCATCGACACCACGGCGTTCCGCGTGGCGCGTGATCGGCCCATTGCGCGTCCACTGCTGGGTGATTTTGCGCCGCCGGGCACACGCGTCGTCGTCAACGTGGCGCGGCTCGACAAGGTCAAGGACCACGCAGGCTTGATTGCCGCGTTCAAGTTGCTGCAGCGCGACGACGTGCCGGCCACGGACTGCCGGCTGGTCATTGCCGGTGAAGGGCCGCAACGCGGCGCACTGGAAAGGCAAATCGCCGAACTCGATCTCGCCCGCGTCGTGCGCCTGCTGGGCGATCGCGGTGACATCGCGGAACTGCTGGCCGAATCCGATGTATTCGCCTTGTCCTCAATCGCCGAAGGGATGCCGGTCACCCTGCTTGAAGCGATGGCAGCCGGTTTGCCGGTGGCCGCAACCGACGTCGGTGACGTGGCCTCGGTGGTTGCAGATGGCGTTACTGGCACACTGGTGCCGGCGCATGATCCACCAGCCCTGGCGGCAGCGCTGGGCAGCTATCTCGCCGATGAAAATCGGCGCCGTGCACACGGCGATGCGGCCCGCACCCGCGCGATGGAGCGCTTCGGCCTTGGCGCGATGGTGTCGGCGTATGTGTCGTTGTACGACGAACTGTTGGGTACAACGCACGCCGCGCCCCTGCGCGCGGTACCCGCCCTCACCGAACACAAGGAGCCCTGACGTGTGCGGCATCGCAGGCATCGTGGCGGCGCGCGGCACCCATGTCGACGAGCGCGCGCTCATCGCCATGCGCGACGTGCAGGCACACCGCGGTCCCGATCAGGCCGGGTCGTATCTGGGCGAAGGCGTGGGCCTCGGGCATCGGCGCCTGTCGATCATTGATCTCGCCCATGGCCAGCAACCGATGGTCGATGCCGCAGCAGGCATCGCGCTGGTTTACAACGGCGAGCTCTACAACTTCCGCGAACTGAAAGCCGAACTCGAAGATGTGGGCAGCGTGTTTCGCAGCCATTCGGATACCGAAGTGGTGCTGCGTGCGTGGCAGCATTGGGGCGAGAGCTGTCTCGGGCGGATGGTTGGCATGTTTGCGTTTGGCGTGTGGGACATGCGCGCGCAGCGAATCTTCCTGGCCCGCGACCACCTTGGGGTCAAGCCGCTGCATTACGGGTTCACCCGCGCGGGCGACCTGGTGTTCGCATCCGAGCTCAAGGGCTTGCTGGCGCATCCGGGCGTGCAACGCCGGCTCGACCCGCAGGCACTCGAAGACTACATGGCGTTCGGTTACGTGCCGGATCCGAAAACGATCTACCACGGCATCTTCAAACTGTCCCCCGGACACGTCCTGAACTGGCATGCGGGCGACCCCCTGCCATCCGCGCGTCAATATTGGGACATCCCGTTTGCGCTGACCGGCCGGGTAACCGAGGACGCTGCGGTTGCGCAGCTGCGCGCCCTGCTGGACCGGTCGGTCCAGGGTCAAATGATTGCGGACGTACCACTCGGCGCGTTCCTGTCCGGCGGCGTCGACTCCAGCGCGGTGGTCGCAAGCATGAGCCGCACGTCGCGACAGCCGGTGCGGACCTGCTCCATTGGCTTTGAACGTGCGGATTTCGATGAAACAACCTACGCACGCCGCGTGGCCGAACACCTGCACACCCGACATTTCGAGCGGCGCGTTGACGCCGACGATTACGCGCTGCTGGACACCTTGGCGGCGGTGTACGACGAGCCCTTCTCGGACAGCTCGGCACTGCCCACCTATCGGGTGTGCGAGTTGGCGCGCAGCCAGGTGACGGTGGCGTTGTCCGGAGACGGTGGTGACGAAAACTTCGCGGGCTATCGCCGCTACCGCCTGCACGCGTGGGAAAGTGGCCTGCGTGCACGTCTGCCACTCACGTTGCGCAAGCCGCTGTTCGGGCTGCTCGGCCGCATCTATCCCAAGGCCGATTGGGCGCCGCGTCCACTGCGCGCCAAGACCACCTTGCGTGCACTCGCGCGCGATGATGTCGAGGCTTATTTCCACACCGTCAGCACCACCCCGGCCGGGCTGCGCGCGCAACTTTACAGTGCCGGTTTCAAGCGCGAGTTGCAGGATTACACCGCGCTGGAGGTGTTTCGCGCGCACGCAAGCCGCGCGCCAACCGACCAGCCGCTGCTGCTGGCCCAATACCTGGACCTCAAGACGTGGCTGCCGGGTGACATCCTCACGAAGGTGGACCGCGCCAGCATGGCGCACAGCCTCGAGGTGCGGGTTCCGCTGCTCGACCATCGCCTGGTCGAGTGGGCGTCGTCGTTGCCGCCCGCGTTGAAGCTCAAGGGCGGCACCGGAAAATACATTCTGAAGAAGGCCCTCGAACCGGATTTGCCGCACGCGATCCTGTATCGCACCAAGATGGGTTTCAGCGTGCCACTGGCGGCCTGGTTGCGCGGTCCACTCGCGCAACGCACTCGAGCCGCGTTGCTGACCGGGGCCGTCGCGCAATGCGGGTATTTCGAGCCGCGTGTGCTCGAACGGCTGTTGCAGCAACACGCGTCCGCCCGGTGCGACCACAGCGCCACCTTGTGGAAACTCTTGACGCTGGACGCGTTTCTACGCCGGATGCAGCAGCCTGCCTCCGCCGCAGCCGCTGTTGATCCGGTGGTGGGCGCAGCCGTGGCCACGGGAGCGACCTCATGAGCCCCTGCATTCTGGTGTTCGGGCTGCCGCGCTCAGGAACCACCTGGATCGGCAAGCTGTTCGACAGTCATCCCGAAACGCTTTACCGACACGAGCCGGACAGCGTACGGCGATTGACTGTACCGCTGTATCCCGAAAAGGAATCCGCCCCGCGCTACCGCGCAGAGCTGGAGCAGTTCGTTGCCTCGCTGCCCAGGATGCGCAACCCCAAAGTGGTGGGCAAGCAGCCACTGTTTCCCAAACGTTACATGTCGGCGATCGCGCTTGGCGCCTACCGATCGAGCGCGATGGTCGCCAAGGCCACAAGTCGCGTCCAACGCAATTTCCCCTGTTTGTACCGGCCCACGGCGGCAAGCTCGGAGCGGGTACGTTTGGTATGGAAATCCATCGAGTCGCCGGGGCGGCTCGGGGTGTGCATCGCGGCAGCGCCGGACGCGCGCGCCATTTACGTGGTGCGCCACCCGTGTGGTTACGTGGCCTCGGTGTTGCGCGGCGAAGCCAAGCGGCGTTTCGCCGAGGCGAAGCCGAGTGACAACGACCTGTGGAGGCTCAAATTGCTGTTGGAAACCGCCAGTGGGAAAGCGCGCGCACTCAGCCTGGAAGACCTCCGGCTGCTTGCGCCGGAGGAGCGGCTGGCCTGGGCCTGGGTGCTGGTCCAGGAAAAAATCCTTGCGGATGTCGGGCGCTGCGAACGTGTAATGACGCTGCGGTATGAGGATGTCTGCGCCGATCCGCTGATGATGACCAAGCGCATGTTTGAATTTGCCGATCTCGATTGGCAGCCGCAGACCGAGGCATTTGTCCGTGCAAGTACGCAGCGCATGGAGCATGCAATCGACACCGATTACTACAGCGTCTTCAAATCATCCCAGGCATCAGCCGAACGTTGGCGCTCGGAGCTGGCGCCGCACGTCATCGAACGCATCCTTCACATATTGCACGACAGCTCGTTGCGCCACTTGTACGGCAGCGACTTGCGCTCGCCGAAGGAGACGGCGCAATGAACACCATGCCGAACGCTGTTGCCCCCACAGCCGTCGCGTCGTTGGTGGACACCGAATCCAGCATCGCTGCGAGTGGCGTACCGGCCGCGACTGCAGCATGCGGCGGGCGCAGGATCCGTTTGCTGGTCTTTACCAGCCTCTATCCGAATGCCACGCAACCACGTCACGGAGTATTTGTCGAAGAGCGCTTGCGCCATCTCATCGACTCCGGCCGCATTGACGCGACCGTGGTGGCACCGGTGCCGTGGTTTCCGTTCCGCAGCGCCATGTTCGGCGGCTATGCCAGGTTCGCAACAGTGCCGAAGGAAGAAGAGCGCTACGGTATCAGGATTTTGCATCCCCGCTATCCGGTGATTCCCAAATTGGGCATGAACATCTCTCCGGCGTTGATGGTTCGCGCCCTGCTGCCCACATGCCGCAGACTGCAAGGCAATGGGGCCGATTTTGACCTGATCGACGCGCACTACCTGTATCCAGATGGCGTAGCCGCCGCGCGAATTGGTGCAGCGCTTGGCAAGCCCGTGGTGATCAGCGCCCGGGGCTCCGACGTGACGCTGATATCGCGCTATCGCAGCCCGCGGCGGCAGATCCTGCGAACAGCCAGGCAGGCTTCGGCCATCATCACGGTATCCCGGGTGCTGCGGGACAAGCTGGTGGAACTCGGCGCCGCACCGCAAAAGATCACGGTGCTGCGCAACGGCGTCGATCTCGATCGATTCGGGCCCCGCAACCGCACCATGATCCGGGCCAGATTGGGCCTCTCCGGTCCAGTCTGGCTAACGGTGGGTCATTTGATCGAACTGAAGGGTGTGCACATCGTGATCGAGGCGCTGGCACAGGTGCCGGACGCCACCCTGTTGATCGCAGGCGACGGACCGGAAGGGCGCCGGATGACTGAGCTGGCGAAACAGCTCGGCCTGCAGGCGCGAATCCGATTCCTCGGTGCCGTCCCGCATGGGGAACTGTGCAACTACTACAACGCCGCTGATGCGCTGATGCATGCATCGAGTCGTGAGGGCATGCCCAATGCGGTGCTGGAATCCATGGCTTGCGGCACCCCGGTGGTCGCGGCGCCTTTCGAGGGTGTCCGCGAGCTGTTGGACACGCCGGAAGCAGGCGAAGTTGCCAGCGAGCGTACTTGCGATGCCATCGTGGCGGCCTGGTTGCGGCTACGGGATCGAGCCCCGACCCGCGCCGCAACCCGCGCGCATGCCGAGCGGTTCGGCTGGCAACCTGTCGTGAAGGCGCAGTGCGCGTTGTACACGCGCGTCTTGTCGCAGACCGCGGAGGAGACGGGACCTTGAACGGCATCCTCACTGCCACGCAACACCCACCCGCGTTCGCGCCGGTATGCGACACGCCGCTGCGCATCCTGCACGTCCTCGATCATTCGCTCCCGACGCACAGCGGCTACACATTTCGAACACTCTCCATCCTCGCCGAGCAGCAAGCCATGGGCTGGAAAACGTTCCAGCTTACAAGCCCCAAACAAGGCGATCACCGCGCACGCGAGGAACGCATCGGCGACTGGATGTTTTACCGCACGCCAGCGTACCAAGGTCTCGCCGCGCGACTTCCATTGATCCACTACCGCTACTTGATGAACGCGCTGCGCGCTCGTTTGGCCGACGTGGTGGACCAAGTGCGCCCGGACATCCTCCACGCGCATTCGCCGGTACTGAACGCACTACCGACGCTTGCGGTCGGCAAGGCCGCCGGCATTCCGGTTGTCTATGAGGTCCGCGCATTCTGGGAGGACGCGGCGGTTGATCATGGCACCGCGCGCGAGTGGGGGCCGCGCTACCGCTTGACGCGGGCGCTGGAAACGCGTGCGCTGCGACGGGCGGACGCCGTGACCACGATCTGCGAAGGACTGCGCAATGACATGCTGACGCGTGGCATTCCAGCGGAAAAGATCACGGTGATCCCGAACGCTGTCGATACTTCCAGGTTCCGGTTCGCGGCCGCTGCCGACAGCGGCGTGATCGAGGAATACGGACTCACGCCTGGCAACACGCTTGGTTTTGCGGGCTCGTTCTACGCATATGAAGGGCTGGATTTGTTGCTGCGGGCACTGCCCGAGGTGCTGCGCGCAATCCCGCGGACACGCCTGCTGTTGCTGGGTGGCGGTCCAGAGGAATCCGCACTGCGGACGCTGGCCACGCAACTTGGCATCGGAAACGCCGTGCACTTCGTCGGCCGCGTCCCGCACGCGGATGTCAGCCGCTATTGCAGCGCGATGGACGTGATGGTTTTCCCGCGGCTCTCGCGCCGGCTGACCGAGCTGGTGACCCCGCTGAAGCCGCTCGAAGCGATGGCCATGGGCAAACGGGTCGCCGCCTCGGATGTGGGCGGTCATCGGGAATTGATCCGCGATGGCTACAACGGCCATCTCTTCCCTGCCGGGTCGGTGCCGGCCCTCGCCGCCTGTCTGGTCGGACTGTTGGGATCGCCAGCGGCCGCGGACGCAGCCATCGTCAATGGGCGCGCGTTCGTAGAGCACGAACGTACATGGCAGGCGAGCGTGGGACGCTATCGCACTGTCTACGCGCATGCACTCGACCACTGGCGGCGTAAAGGCGGAGGATCGCATGTCAGCTGATACGCCTGCGGTGGTGCTTGGCGCCGGCGTCAATGGCCTGGGCGTCGCGCGCAGCCTCAAGCGCGCCGATGTATCCGTCTGGCTGCTGGACACCGATGCGTCGCGTCCGGAGATGTACACCCGGGCCGCACGACCGTTGGCGATCCGCGCACTGCATGGCGACACGCTGATCGAAGATCTCGTACGTCTGGGCGACACGCAGTTTGCCGGATTGCGGCCCGTGCTATTTCTTACCCAGGAAGAAACCGTCAAGACCGTTTCGCGGCATCGGGATCAGTTGTCGGCCCTCTACCGGCTCAACCTGCCACCTGCGGATGTCGTCGATACATTGCTGCGCAAGCAAGGGTTCCAGCGCCTTGCCGAGGATCTCGGAAGCCCGATCCCGCGCCTGGTCCACGTGCGCTCAACAGCCGACCTTCCCGCACTCGATGGCCTGCACTACCCGGTCGTCGTCAAGCCCGATGCGCGCGATGAAGAGTACAGCCGACGCTTCCAGAAGGCCTACCGCGTGGACAACGCCGTGGACGCGGTCGCACTGGTCCGCCGCATCCTTCCGATACTGCCGGACATCGTGGCGCAGGAGTGGATCGAGGGACGCGATTCCGATATCTACTTTTGCCTGCAATACGTCGCCGGCAATGGGCAGCTCGCCGCGTCGTTCACTGGCCGCAAGATCCGCTCGTGGCCACCCCAGGTAGGCGGTACTGCAAGCTGCACCGCGGCTCCAGAGGTGCACCGCGAACTGACCGACATCACCACGCGCTTTTTCCAAGCTGCACGCGTCGTCGGCATGGCGAGCATGGAATACAAACGCGATGCACGAACCCACGAGTTCAAGATGGTGGAGCCGACCATCGGCCGAACCGATTACCAGCAAGAGGTCGCAACCCTGAACGGCATCAACCTGCCCTGCGTGGCCTGGTGTTCCGAACTTGGTCTGCCGTTGCCAGTACCCATGGCAAGCCGGCGGCAGGTCGTCTGGCGGGTACGCTCGCAAGACATGCAGTCAGCGACTGCGCAGGCCGAGTCACTGCGGGAAGGCTACCCGCAAGGCGCGCGCATCGCCGATGCGTCGTGGCGATGGAGCGATCCGCGGCCGCACGCCATGCAAAGCCTGCAACATCTGCGACGCGCACTGCGCAACCGATTCTCCAAGTTGGTGCCGCAATCACAGGCGGCCGGGAGCAAGCCATGAACGCGATCGCCAAACTGTTTTCCCGGCGCGCGGCGTCCGCCGTGATCGATCCGCGCCACGGACTCGATGCTGCGGCCGCGTGGCTGGCACGCGCCCAGGACGCCACAGGTTGCGGCGGCGTCAGCGCCTATTACGACGTGATACAACAAGCGTGGGCTGGCGCTTATCCCGAAACCACCGGCTACATCATTCCAACCTTTTTCCGCTACGCGGCGTTTTCCGGCCGCGGCGAGTACCGGCAGCGAGCGATCCGGATGGCCGAGTGGGAATCGTCCATCCAGCTTGCCGATGGCGGAGTGCGTGCCGGCACCCTCGATGCACCGCAAGTGGTGCCGACCATCTTCAATACCGGGCAGGTGCTGTTTGGCTGGCTGGCCGCATGGCAGGAAACGCACGACCCACGGTTTCAGGACTCGGCGGCGCGCGCGGCCGACTGGCTGGCGGCCGCCCAGGATCCGGACGGCGCATGGCGACGATTCGCGTCGCCATTTACCGCGCACGCCTTGAACACCTACAACACTCGGGTCGCGTTCGCATTGGCCAAGGCCAGCCAGATACTGGGAGAAGCGCGATACCTGGACGCGGCGGTGCGCAACGTCGAGTGGGCCCTCACCCAGATGCGCCCGAACGGCTGGATGGACAACAACGACCTTGAGGACAATGAACGGCCGCTCACCCACACCGTCGCCTACGCGACCCGCGGAATCCTGGAGGTCGGATTGATTGCGGCCCACGCGAACTTTGTCGAGGCCGCCACACGCATCGCACGCGCGGTTGCACAAACCCAGCGCCGCGACGGCGCCCTGCCTGGCCGCCTGGGCTCGCGCTGGCAGGCAGCGAGCCGCTGGACCTGTGTTACCGGCAACGCGCAAATGGCAATCATCTGGCAGCGGCTGGCCGCGCAAACCGGTGATCGTTCCTGGATCCCGGCGGCCGAGCAGGCCGTCCACTTCAACCTGTCAATCCAGGATTTGACTGCGGTTGACGATGGCGTGCGCGGTGCGCTACCAGGGTCACATCCACGTTCAGGCGGTTACATGAAGAATCGCTACCCGAACTGGGCCGCGAAGTTCGGCATGGACGCCCTCATGTTGCAGCTGCAAACGAGTCAACGACATGCGTGACATTGCCCTGGCCCTGCTTATCTTCGGGACGATCCCCTTCATCTTCATGCGTCCTTATCTGGGCCTGCTGGTGTGGTCATGGCTTGGTTACATGAATCCGCATCGGCTGACCTTTGGTTTTGCCTACAGCTTTCCGTGGGTCATGTTGATTGCCATCGTGACAATGGTGAGCTTGGCGCTCAGCAAGGAGCGCAAACGGATTCCGTGGTCGGCGGTCAGTGTGCTGTTGGTGGTGTTTCTGTTGTGGACCGGCCTGACCACTTTCTTTGCCGTCGTGCCGGATTCGGCGTGGAGCAGGTGGCAGGAGTTCGCCAAAGTTCTGGTGATGGTGTTTGTAACCCTGATCCTGGTCAACAGCCGCCAGCGGATGCACTGGCTGGTATGGATGATCGTGGTTTCACTGGGATTTTATGGGCTCAAAGGTGGCCTGTTCACGCTTACACACGGGGGCACCAACCACGTACTCGGGCCTGCCGGCAGTTTCATCGCCGACAACAATGCACTGGCGCTTGCGTTGTGCATGACGCTGCCGTTCATGCGTTACCTGCAGCTGCACTCGACGCACAAATGGGTACGCTTCGGCCTCGGCGCCAGCATGCTGTTCACCGGTATCGCAGTGCTGGGTACCTATTCACGCGGCGGCCTGATCGCCTTGGCGATCGTCGCTGGTGCCTTGTTCGTAAAAAGCCGCGGCCGCTTGGCGGTCATCGTGGTCATGTTTGCAGTGGGGCTGACCGCATACCATTTCATGCCGCCGCAATGGACGGCCCGAATGCACACACTCCAGGATGCCCAGCAGGTCAATTCGGCCGAAACGCGGATCCAGTCATGGAAGTTCTCGGCCAATGTCGCCCTGCATCGCCCTGTATTCGGCGGCGGTTTCGATGTGTACAAGAGCAACCAGATGTGGCAAAGCTACGGGCCGGAAGATGCGACCCCGCGCGCGGTACACAGCATCTATTTCCGGGTCCTGGGTGAACAGGGTTTCGTCGGACTGGGTTTGTTCCTGGCGTTGCTGCTCGCAAGTTGGAGAAACTGCAGCCGGGTGCGAAAGCGTACCCGCCACATTCTGGACATGCGCTGGGCTTTCGACCTCGCCTCGATGTTGCAAGTCAGCCTCGTGGCCTTCATGGCAGCTGGCACCTTCTTGCCAATGACCTACTTTGACATGACCTATCAACTGATGGCGCTATCCGCAGTGCTCTCGGCTTTTTGCACGCAGGAAATTCGCAGCCGTGAATCGGTCAACCCGCAAGTATCCACGCTGCCAAGAATCCCGGCCGGGGAGTCGTCGCATGCGATCGGCGAATGGTGATCCTTGACTGGCGACGACCTCCAGCGCCCAGATTGCTTGCGCCACGCCGTGCAGGTGTCCGGCAACACGAACCTGGGGCCAACCGCGCCTGACCCACGCATGAACTTGTCCTGCCTGTCTACCAATCCTGGTCTGGCGCAGCGCGCCAGCTGCTTCCATCGAGGGCAGGCAAACACGCGCCGAACTTTCTCTCGGGACAGGTGGTGATATGGGACGTGCCGTCCTGATGATTGCCTTTCACTTTCCACCGGCTGCGATGGGAAGCGGTCACCTGCGTACGCTCGGCTTCGCCCGGTACTTGCCGCTATCCGGTTGGGACCCCATCGTTTTGTCGGCGCGGCCGCTGGCGTATCCACACACCGCGCCGATCGGTACGGATGTGATCCCGGAGGGGTGCACCGTGCATCGCACCCTGGCACTCGATGTGCGCCGCCATTTCGCAATCGCCGGCAAATACCCAGCCGTCATGGCCCAACCGGATCGCTGGATCTCGTGGTGGCCATCGGCCGTATACCAAGGCCTGCGACTGATCCGGCGGCAGGGAATACGGGCGATCTGGTCTACCTACCCCATCATGACCGCGCATTGCATCGCGTCGACGTTGAGCAGCATCACGAAGTTGCCGTGGATCGCCGACTTCCGGGATCCGGTATCGAGTTCCGTCGAAGTGGGGAACCGCTTTTCAGTGGCCTCGCAGCAGCGCTGGGAGCGCCGGGTGCTTCACGGCGCAACGCGTACCGTGCTGACCACCCCCGGCGCGCTGGGTGCCTACGCCGAACGCTATCCCGAAATCAGCCGCACTGGGCGCCTGTCGGTGATCGGGAACGGCTACGACGAAAGAGCATTCCACGGCCTGCCACAACCGCCGCCGAAATCGGCTGGGCGACCTTTGGTACTGGTTCACAGTGGCCTGCTTTATCCCGAAGGGCGCAACCCCACCGCGTTCTTCACTGCGCTTGGACGCCTCAAAGGCTCGGGGTGCATCAGCACTGGCCAGCTGAAGGTCGTACTGCGGGCAAGCGGCTTCGAGGCGACCTACGCGCGCGACATCCAGCGGCTTGGCATTGCGGACATGGTCGTTCTGGCACCGCCGGTTGGCAACCGCGAAGCCCTGGTGGAGCAGGCGAGCGCGGACGGGTTGCTGTTGTTCCAGGGTGCCAAGTTCGATCGGCAGATACCCGCCAAGGTATACGAGTACTTGCGAATCGGGCGGCCGATCTTCGCTTTGGCCGGGCCGGACGGTGACACTGCTGCGCTGCTGCGCGAGGCAGGCGCAGCGGAATCCGTACCGATCGATGACGTCGATGCCATCGCGACCGGCCTGTCCGGATTCCTGCAGGCAATCGCCGCAGGCACCGCTGCGTCGCCGCAACCCACCGACATAGTCCAATATTCACGACGTGAAGGCGCGGCGCTGCTGGGGGCCTTGCTTGATCAGGCTTGCAGCTGAACCACTTCCGAACCCGCAGCAGCTGTGGCGCAGAGATGATCACACAATGGACTTGACTGTGTTCCATCGCCGTTACTCCCGGTTCCACGGGCAGCACCTGTGCTGAACGCGCTATCAGTTTTCCTGACCGCTGGTGACCGCAGCGGGTTGGTCCGTGCGACACACTCCTTGGAACGGCAGGGCCTTGTGGGCGCCACGCAGATCGAATGGCATGGCGGAAGCGTGACCACGTGGGCGCAGCCCGCACAGCGGCAAGTCGAGGATTGCCTGGTTCAGACCCCGTTGGGAACGGCCTGTTGCGTCGGGCCGCTGTGGTTTCGGGGACACTTTGGCCGGCCTGCGCTCACGGCCATGCTCGCGGAGGTTCACGCAACAGGTTGCCTGGATGAAAGTGCATTGCGTGGCAATTTCGCACTGTTTCTGGACACTGGCGATCACACCTGGCTCTTGAATGACGCATTGGGATTTGTACACATTCACGGCAGTGATGACGGCTGTTTCTTCAGTACCAGCTGGCTCGCCACCTGCGCCTATCTGCGGCATGTCGAGCTCGATGCGGCTTCTGCAATCGAGTACGTACTGCTGGGGGCGGCGCATTCGTGCCAATCGGTGGCACACGGGGTCAGCCTGCTGCCGCTGGGCCACGTCCAGGATTTGAAACGCGGACGCAGGTA
Organism: Rhodanobacteraceae bacterium; assembly: GCA_035688305.1. Lineage (GTDB taxonomy): Bacteria > Pseudomonadota > Gammaproteobacteria > Xanthomonadales > Rhodanobacteraceae > 66-474. The sequence goes on along the minus strand of DASSNC010000050.1, from coordinate 6,681 downwards.
TCAGCGATCTCCCGATGGCTTTGCCGCCGAGGCGGCCGATTTCGGCTCACCGGACGATGCCGTTGAGGCGATCACTGGCCATGTGCGCAAAGTTTCGGCTGAGGTAGCTGCGACCTTCCCGGACCGGGTCAACACGGCCCTTTCGGGTGGCTTCGATTCGCGCCTCATTGTCGCGGGCCTGCTCGCCGCCGGTTTGCAGCCGCGACTGTTCGTGTACGGTGATGCTGGTTCGACCGATGTAACGATAGCGAAGACGGTAGCCGATGTGGCCGGCCTCGCGCTCGAGGCGATCGACAAAGGCGCCATGAATCGCAAATTTCCGGCGCCGGATGTGGAGGAGCTGGAGCGCAGTGCGCTGTTTTTCGACGGGCTGCCAAGTGACGGCATCGATGATCCAGGCGCTGACCGCCGCACCCGACTGCAGCAAACCGCCGACGGCCGCATTGCGCTGAACGGCGGTGGTGGCGAAATCTTCCGCAACTTCTTCCACCTTCCGGACGGCGCATTCACCGCCAGTGACGTCGTGAGGGCCTTCTACCGGGGGTTCAGCCACAGGGTTTTCCGCGACCACGATGGCCTGGAACATTACGCGGCGCGGCTCGCCGCATCGATTCGTGACAGCGTCGGCGTCTCCGGTGCCGGAAGCAAACGTCTCACGCGCGCGCAGATCGAGCTGCTCTATCCCTTGTTCCGCTGCCACTACTGGATGGGTGCCAACAACAGCGTGTCGGTGCGGCATGGGTACTACGCAACACCGCTGGTAGATCGGGAATCAGTGCGCCTGGCCCAGCGCCTGCCGCTGCGCTGGAAAAATGCTGGCGCCCTGCAAAGCCGCCTGGTCACCGCGCTGCATTCGGGGATTGCCGCACAACCGTCGGCGCATGGCTTTCGCTTCGACACCGGACCAGATTGGAAGGCCCGGTTCGCCGAGTGGGCTATCTGCGCCCGTCCGGTGCGGCTGCGCCCGTTGATCAATGCCACACGCCGGCGTCTCGACAACATACGGGTGTCCCCCCAATTGCTGCAGCGGTACCGTGCGCTCCTGCCCGGTGAGTGGCAGATGGATTCATTGCTCGACCTTGCGCAGTTGCCAGATGACCGCGCGTTGGGGCGCGCCCTCGCCATCGAGACCGTGTGGCGACGCCTGTTTTGAGGTGGTGGTGGGTTGCCGCCTGCAGATTGCGAACCCGCGGCGCATTACGGTTTTCCGACGCGACGGGCAAAAAATGCTTGACGCCAGATGTGATCAGCTACAGTGGAACTTCGGCGATAGAGGCATACAGGCCATGGATGCTGTCCCCGGCACACGCGGAACTGATCGACGCAAGTTCCACTGGTTCGCTTTGGCCGCCGCGACCTGCCTGCTCACCACCGGTGCAGTGCAGGCCGCGACCATCGTGACTGACCACGTGGTCAGTCAGAGCCGGCAGGCGCAAACCGATATCCCGGTGACATTCGGCCAGGTCTTCAAGGCCGGTACCGTGGCGAAAGGCGCATCCGTGACCGCGACCGTGGACGGCCGCGTCGTCCCGTTGCAGGTCGATGTCAAGGCGACGAACGCGGATGGCAGCCTGCGTCACGCGGTGTTGACCACAGTGGTGCCCAAACTGGCCGGCGGCGCGAACGAGCCGCTCGCGCTTGCAGTTGCCGTGCCGGCTGCGACACGGCCGCCCGTAACGCTCGCCCAGGTTCTGGCCACGCCGTTCAACGCGACGGCATCGCTGGACATCGGCGGCGAGGTTTATACGGCCAGTGCTCGCGCACTGCTCGAGGCTGCCGAGTCTGCCAATGACTGCAAGCCTGGGGGTACCACTTGCAACGTATGGCTCGCCGGGCCCCTCGTTGGCGAATGGATCGTGCGTGGTGCTGCCAGGACCACGAGCGGCACCGTGAATCCGAACCTCGATGTGTCCTTCAACGTACGCGCCTACGCGGGTCCCACACCGGGATCCATCGCCTACATGCGCACGAACATCGTGATCGAGAATACCCGGGCCTTCAGCCCGCAGGCCCAGCCGCAATACACCGCGACCCTGACGTCGGGCTCCGCCCACTACACCAGCCCCGCGCTGATCCAATATGCCTATACCCGCTGGCACCGGGTGCTGTGGTGGAATGACATCGAACCGCGTGTGTATCTGCGACAGGACACCCAGTACATCCAGGACAGCATGGCGGTATCAAAATACGCGCAGCTGCACCCCGACGCCTCGTTCCTGGCCAAGTTGCGCCAATCCTGCGCCCCGCTCGACCACTGCGACCAGACCCAGCACATGGGCAACGCTGGCGCCCAACCCGCGATCGGGCCATTGCCGCGCTGGACCTCGGTCTACATCGTTGATCCCGACGTACGGGCATACAACTGGATGCTGGCCAACACCGATGCGCTCGGTGCCTATTCGGTCCACTATCGCGATCAGGCAACGGGATGGCCACTGAGTACCCGGAAACACCCCAACGTGACGATTTACAACTGGTCGCATGCGAAGGACGTCGCCCACGGCAATACGGCCAGCGCGGCTGACTACCGGAGGGATTTGCTGCCAACCTGCGTCAACAATCTGGTCGTTCAAAAATGCGACCACCCCTGGTACAGCACGGGCAACCCGAACGCGTGGGACAACGCCCATCAGCCTGCCGCCAGTTACGTCGCCTACATGGTCACGGGCTCGTATTACTACATGGAAGAGCTGGCGTTCTACGGTTCAATGAACGTGTTGGCGACCAACGAAACCTATCGGGGATTCTCGAAGGGCCTGGTCGGCCGGGCATGGGGCCAGGTGCGCGGAAAAGCCTGGGTATTGCGACAACTCGTGAACGCCGCGTGGCTGCTGCCGGACGACTATCCGCTCAAGGCCGAATTCAACGCAGACGTGAACAATTCGATCGCCGATCTCAACGCCACCTACACCAATAATCCCGACGCCAATCCACTTGGGTTGATGACCGGTGGTGCGGTGTATTCGACGAAAGGTGGCAAAAACAACGCCATGGCGCCTTGGCAACACAGTTTCCTGACCTGGTCGGCAGGGCATGCCGCAGAGCTGGGATTTGCAGGAGCGGCGCAGTTTCGCGACTGGCTGGCGAAATTCGAACTTGGGCTCATGACCGGCTGGAAATCTGATCCAACGCACGGGTTTTGTTGGTTGCTGGCTTCGACATACACCGCACAGGTCAAGGACGCAGCAGGTCACTGGTTGCCCGATTACACGGCTGTGTACGCAGCAACATTCCCGTCGCTGGTCGGGCTCCAGTGCAATTCGCCCGAGATGGTTGCCGCCTTGGGCAAGCTGCAGAAGCGGCCGTGGCGGCTTGGGCAGATGAGCGGTTATCCCGACTCCGCGACGGGATTCCCGGCCAATCTCCAGATTGGCCTTGCGGCCGCCGTCGACAGTGGTCTGCCCGGCGCCGCGTTGGCGTGGAAGACTTTCGAATCACGCAGCATCAAGCCCGCGCCACCGCACGGATACAACAACTACCCGAATTTTGCCGTGATGCCGCGCGATGCTTCCGGCAGTACGCCTGCGCACCCTTGAGCACATCAGCGGTGAATTGGTGTCACACCGGCGAGCAGTGCTCACTCCCGAGTTCAGGCAACAGGGACAGATGGGAACGGTTCCACCGGTGCGCCCGCGCGGCGAATGCTGACCGCGCTCTCGCAGTCCGTGCGGAATTCCGTCACTCGGCTTCCTGCGCGTCCGACGTTTTAGTCAAGCCAGCACCCTTGCCGGGCGCAAGGCTCTGCAGCCGTTCCTGGTGCAATCGCTGCCAAGCCTGCCAGTGGAACAACAGCTTCCACGCGAGGTAATTGGTTTCGTTGATGTCAGTCAGCAACCTGCGTGCTCCAGGATCGAGCCACTTGTCTTCTTCGAGCAGATGCGGCCCGAGAAATACCGACCGCTCCGGCCGCGAGTAGCGTTTTCCGGGAAACAGGCTCGGATGACGTGCGCGGAGATCGCTGGCCGCGATGCGCAGGCGCTCGCGGTAGAAAGCGGGACTTGCCGTGGCACCCTTCATCAGTTCGCCACCGCTCAAGAACGGCAAGGCCAGTGCACGTTGGTCCAAGCGTTCGAACAACGATCGATAAAAGCGTCCGTGCAACTTTTGCTCGAATGGAATTCCCGCTGCATGGGCCATGAATTCCCTGGAAAGGCCCGGCGTAAACGCGTTGGTGCGATTCGCGTAGACCTTGAGCGGATTCATGGATGCACGGTTGCGGCTGCGGTTCTCGATCACGAAACGGGCCAATCCATGCATGTCCTGTGGCATGCGGCCGGTCTCGGCGCGCAGATCGTCCGAGAATCCTTCGAACATCGCCTCCACCACTTCCGGCCGGAACAGCACCTTGGCCGCACGCCAGATCGGGCTGTCCGGTGCGCGGACCTCCTGCTGCAGGTAGGCGGCGAAGCCACCCTCCGGTTGATGCAAGGGCATGAACGCGAAGCCCGGCACCAGGCCATCCCAGACCGCAGCAGCCGCAATCTGCGCCGCCACCTTGGCGATGAAAAGATCGAGACTGGGATAGCCAGCGTCGCTGGCGCGCAGGTAATCGAGATACGCCGGTGAGGAGAAAAAATGTGCAGGCGGGAATGCCTTGCGATAGCGGATGCCCGCCAGTGTCGCCACCGCCTCGGCCAGGCGGCCGTCGGAGTCGGCGTGTTCGTCAGCGTGCGCGACGATCAGCGCATCGGCCGGGATGTGTGCACGCAGCAGCAGGAACAACAGCAACCGGGAGTCGAAGCCACCACTCAACAGCAGGGTGCCCGCGTCACCGAACGCGGCGTAGGCACGCGCGTCCGTCTCCAGTGCCGCAAGGAAATCGTAACGCTGCCATGCGTCCGATGGTTCCGGCCACTGCCAGTAAGGCTGGATCTCCAGTCGCCGCGTGCTGCAATCGTAGGTCAGCACGCTCGCCGGGGGCACGCGCTGCAGGCCATCCATCAGGCTACGCGCGCCGATGGGATGCCCGAGCGAGATGAATGCGCCCCATGCGGCCAGGTCAGGGCCGCCGGCGAGCGCCTTGGTTTCCGATACCAGCGTCAGTTCGCCATCGACGTGGCGCACATACAGCGGCTGCATGCCAAGGCAATCGGTGGCGACCACCAGCATGACGCGCTGCGCATCCCAGAAGATGCCGGTGAAGGCGCCGGCGTACGCCGGAAACAGACGTGTTGCAGTTTGTGCATCGACGATGTCGGCGACGGCGGGACCGTTGATCGGCAGTCCGGTAAAAAAACAGGCGTTCCCGTGGGTGGGAAGCTTGTCACCACCGACATGGCCGATCGCGCCCATCGGTATTTCCCGCTGCGCAACCGTTTGCGCCGCCGTGTTCTGCCGCTCCAGCAGCGTGCGGACGCGAGCACCGGCGCGCGTGCCGATATGGATCGCGAGCTTCTTTGCCCTGAAGGTGGTGGGTACGGTATTCATCCAGTCAGGCGCACCTCGGCAGCCGAAAGCGCGTGGCCTTCAGTCAGGGCCGGCTTGCGGCTGTTTTCCTGAAAACGAAAATCTTGTTGTAGCCGAGGCTGTGCAGCCGTGCGCAGTAGTGCATGTTGAAGCGCTCCAACGCAATGGTGGCCGGCCACGACAGCAGCGCGGCGCGGAAATCCGTTTGCGGCCAAACGCCGAGCGAATATGTGCGGGCGCAGGTGAAGCCGCGCTGCACGAAAAGCCGCTTGATCTCGGAATTGGGTGAGCCGAACACACCGTCGCGGTTGCCGGTGGCGCGCATGGCAAGGTAGGAGGTGGACCAGAAGCTGCGGTGATTGTTGATGACAACGTGGCCGCCGTCCCTGGTCAACGCCGCGATTTGGTCCGCGGCGTCTTCGCGCAATTGCGGATCGGCGTTCGCGAAAAAACGGAACGCCGAAACCACGTCGAACGTTGCGTGACCGAATTCCTTCAATGCCTGTCTGCCGTCCATCTCGTGGAAGGCCACTCGGCTGCATCTGCTGCGCGCAGTGGCCAGCATGTCCGCGGAAATATCGATGCCGTCGAACTGGCATCGGGGAAGGCATCCTTGCAATTCCGCCACCACCCGGCCAGTGCCGGTTGCGAAGTCCAACACGCGACGGGGCGCGAGCTGCAGGAAGATTTTCCTGATCAATGCCTGCTCGAGCGCCCACATGGCGGCGCGCCCGGGGCGGTCGCGGAAACGCGCCTGGTAAATCTCGCCGGCGTGCAAATGGCTGGTCGAGTAGTTGGAAAATTCCCGCAAGGGCTCGCGTCGAAACAGTTCCTTCATGCCATGCATGCTCCTGGGTTTGGATTCACGCTGCCACTTCCTGTGTGCGTCTGATCTGCGCTACAAAATCTGCAAGGATCGCGTCGGCGGGCTCCAGCGAACCGTCCACCCATTCCAGCGATCCAAAGTCCGGTTCACCATGGAGCACCCAATGCCCCGGGCAATCCCGCAGTGCCCAACTCGCGTACGCCAAGGTGAGTTCGACGACTACCGGCTCGCGGCCGCGGCGAATGATGTCCACGCCCACCGTCTGCGCGCCCAGGTGGCTCGCGACCCGATAAGCCAGCCTGACAGCGTCCTCGCCGACTTGCGCCGGGTCCCAATCGATGAGGCCGCTGCCGCTGGCGCGAAAGTCCCCTGGACGGTTGAAGCGGCGAAACACGAAGGCGCGATTGCCGGTGATGGTCACGCGCACGTCGAACGGGTTGTCGGGCAGG
>DASSNC010000043.1:0-13403 GCA_035688305.1 Rhodanobacteraceae bacterium | reverse complement strand
GCCGGACAGTTCCGTGTTGCGCGCCGGCGCGATGCGCACCTTCGTCTCCAGCACGCTGCCATCGCGCGCGCCGGGAACCGTGACGCCGCTCGCGTCGAGCGCGTAATCCGAAGCACCCAGCGCGCGCCCGTCCAGCACGATTTCCAGCAGATCCAGGTCCTCGCCATCCAGCCGAAGCGGCTCGTCGCGCTCGCGACGCAGTTGCAGCCGCGCAGCCACCCGGGTTTCGTCAATGCCGAGATCGAACGTCAGCTCGATCCGTTCCACGCGCCAGGCGGGCGGGCGATAGTCGGCGAGGCGCACGACGGCGGCGCTGCGAGGTTCGGTGGAATCATTCATGGCGTCTCCCGCTAAGATTCCTTGTCCTTGGTGAGGTACGCATGAAAGCAACCCCGGCCGTCAGTATCGCAGACATCCGCGGCGCGGCGGCGCGCATCGCCGCCCATGCCGTGGTCACGCCGGCGATGCGTTCGGATGCGCTGGACGAACTCGCCGGCGCCTCCTTGCACTTCAAGTGCGAACACCTGCAGGTCGGCGGCGCCTTCAAGTTCCGCGGCGCCTGCAATGCCGTATGGGCACTGGGCGACGGGGAAGCGAGCCATGGCGTGGTGACCCATTCCTCCGGCAACCACGGCGCGGCGTTGGCATTGGCTGCACGCACGCGCGGCATCCCCGCGCACGTGGTGGTGCCGGAAGGCGCGGTGCGGGCGAAGCTGGAAAACATCGAAGCTGCCGGCGCCACGTTGCATCATTGCGCGCCGACGCTGGCGGCGCGCGAGGAAACCTGCGCGCGCATCCAGCGCGAAACCGGTGCGGCGCTGGTGCATCCCTATGCCGATCGCAACGTGATCGCCGGACAGGGCACCGCGGCCCTGGAGTTGCTGCAACAGGTACCAGGACTGGACGTGCTGATCGCGCCGCTGGGCGGCGGCGGCCTGATGTCTGGCACCGCCATCGCGGCGCGTGCGCTGTCGCCTTCAACCCGGTTGGTCGCGGCCGAACCTGCCGGCGCCGACGACGGTTACCAATCGCTGCAACGTGGCGAACGCGTCACCGATGTCAAGCCGGCCACGATCTGCGATGGCCTGCGCGCCACCGTCGGCCAAATCAATTTCGAAATGCTGCGCGACAACGGAGTCGAAATCGTCACGGTCAGCGACGAGCAGGTGCTCGCCGCCATGCGCTTGCTGTGGGCGCATCTCAAGCAGACGGTGGAACCGTCCTCGGCAACCGTGCTCGCCGCGGTACTCGCGAAGCGCGAACGGTTTTCCGGAAAGCGGGTCGGATTGATCCTCAGCGGCGGCAACGTGGATCTGGATCAGATTGCGTTCGCGCGTCGAGGAACCTCGTGTTGACATCTGACGGAAAATCCAATCGGGACCGCGTGCTTGCGCGGCCCCGATTCGGCACGATGAGTTGAAAGCGCTACTGCGCGGTCCAGCCACCATCCACCACGATCGTCTGACCGGTAATGTTGCGCGCAGGAGGCGAAATCAGGAACGCGATGATGCCGGCGATCTCGTCAATGCCGATGAAGGCGCGCTTTGGGCAGGGCTTCAGCATGATTTCGTTGATCACCTGGTCTTCGCTGATGCCGTGGGTGCTTGCCTGCGCCGCGATCTGCTTGTCGACCAGCGGCGTGCGCACGTACGCCGGGCAGACCGTATTGATGGTGATGTCGCGCTCCGCGGTTTCCAGTGCCATCACCTTGGAAAAACCGAGCAGCCCGTGCTTGGCTGAGACATAGGCACTCTTGAAGGGCGAAGCCACCAGTGAGTGCACGGAGCCCGTGTTGATGATGCGGCCGTAGTTGCGTTCGCGCATGCCCGGCAAGATGGCGCGCGTCAGGCGCGCCACCCCGGTCAGCATCACGTCCACCAGCAGCGCCCAGCGGTCCATCGGAAAGTCTTCCAGCCGCGAAACGAATTGCAGGCCGGCGTTGTTGACCAGCACGTCAACCTCGCAAGGCAGCGCGTCCATCAAGGCGGCCACGCTCGCATCCGAAGTCACGTCCAGCGCAAGTGCATCCGCCTGCCCGCCGGCCGCGCGGATGGCTTCGGCCGTCCTGTTCGCGGAATCGCCATCGAGATCGGTGGCGATGATGCGATGCCCGGCCCGGCCCAGCTCACTCGCGATCCCGGCGCCGATGCCGCTGCCCGCGCCGGTGATCAGGATGTTCGACATCGGATTCCCTCCCGCTGCCCGAAGCTTCAGTACGGATTGCCGAGTGCGATCTTCAACTGCACGCCGATCGTCCGCGGTTGTGACAGGATGACCGGCACCGGCGCGAACGGATCATATTCGTTCGTGGCTGTCGTGGCGGAAACCTGGCCAACCTTGTCAAAGGCATTGTGCAGGAACGCATCCACCTCGATGCCGTGCGGCGCAAAAATGGCGAGGTCGAGGTTCGTGGTGTTGTAGCCGGGCAGCGCATAGTAGGGTGCGATCGCACTGCCCTTGTATCCGGCGGTGCGGTTGCCGACATAGATGTCGCTCACCGTGAGATTGCCGGTGGACTGGCTGCCGACATTGAAGTCCCAGGTGCCGGAAAGCGCGATGTTGTATTTCGGGGAGAAGGGCAACCGGGCTCCCGGCCGCGCCAGCCCGAGGGCGGGTACGGCGGAGGTGAGCTTGGCATCGGTCCATGCGCCCGATCCGGTCATCGTGAAATGCGGCGACACCTTGTAGGCGGCACTGATCTCGGCACCCTTGATCCGCGCATCGCCGCCGTTTTCGATCTGGTTGATGCCGCCATTGTTGACGGTCAACTGGATCTTCGACCAGGCGATGTCGTACAGGTCGGCGTTCAACGTCGCACGGCCGTCAAGCAGGGTGGCCTTCTCGCCGATTTCGTAGTTCCAAAGCTTGTCGGGCTGGAACGTCGGCGCGCCTTGCCCGAGCTGCAGCACGAAGTTCGGGCCGCCCGGCCGGTAACCGCTGGCGACCTTCGCGTAGAGCATCACGTTGTCGGTGATGTGGAAGCGCGGATTGATCAGGTAAGTCGCCACGCTCTGCCGTGACGTGGCGTTCTCGTAAGTCGTCATCGAAGGATCGCTGGGAACCACCAGCCAGCCGCTCGCGAACTGCTGGTAATGCTGATTGTTCCGGCTGTAGCGCACGCCCAGCGTGAGATCGAAGCGGTCGGTGAAGTGATAGGTGCCGTCGGCAAACAGCGAGAGCTCCTGGTAAATGCTGGGCAGCACGCCGTAGAAGGGCGAGCCGCTGATCGTGAACGTGCCGGGCGGCGGAAACGGATTGGGCAACGGATAGGTGGTCAGCAACCCGTCCGGGCTGGACTTGTCCTGCAGGTTGACGAACTCGTGCGTGGTTTCGTGCGCGCCGTAGGCACCCACCAGCCACTCGAACCGCTGGCCCTGGGGCGAGGAGAGCCGCAGTTCCTCGGTGGTCTTGCGCGTGGTGGTATCCACGAACAGGCCGTAGTCCTGCGGCGGGAACAGCTGGAAGAAATCCACGAACACCACGTTGTAGAGATCGCTGAGGTCGCTGAGATAGGTGCCGTTGTTGTTCTGGTAGGCCGTGATCGAGGTGAGCGTGGCCCAGTGCAGGTTCCAGTTCACCGTGCCCGAAAACACCCGCAGCGAATTCGATTCCGGCTGGCGGAGCGCGAACTGCTGGTCGTAGGTGCCTCCGGTCGGCTGGCCGGTCGAGATGTCCCGGAAATCCACGTCCAGCCCGTTGCCTCGCACCTTCTGCGAGAACGCCGAGAGGTCGACGTTGAGATCCGGAGTGATCTGCGCGAGCAGCTGTGCGCGACCCATCGTGGTGTGGGCGGATCCCTGGTTGTCCAGGCCGAGGTAGGTGTTGTTGCCGAAGCCGGTGTCGTACTGCTGCACGCCGTCCACGCGCAAGGCGACCTTGCCGGGTGCGAGCGGCGCATTGAGCATCATGTCCACGCCGTAGTTGGTGCCGGCGTGTTGCGTGTCGGACAGCGAGAACGCACCGATGGCTCCGAAGTCGTTGAGGTTTGGCGCATTGGGCACATACTTGATCGCGCCGCCCAGTGCATTCGCGCCATAGAGGGTGCCCTGCGGACCGTTCAATACCTCGGTGCGTGCCAGATCGAACGTATTGATCGGCACCGTCTGGAAGCCCACGCCGAAGGGCGTACTGGCCCCGATCGGCACCTGGTCCATGTACATCGCAATGCCGCTGCTCAACTGCGTGCCGCCGGTGGTGACACCGCGGATCGCGACGATGTCGCTGGTCGGGCCCAGCGAGTCGTAACTCAAGCCGGGTACGAAGCCCGCGAATTGCTCGAAGCCGTTCGCATGGATCTGGTCGAGGAAGGAACCCGACAATGCGGTCACGCCACCTGGCACGTTCTGGATCGATTCCTGGCGCCGCGTCGCGGTGACGATCACGGTCGGCAGCGTCGTCGTCTGCGCCTGTTGGCGTGACGTGCCCTGGTCCGGCGCGTTCGCCTGGACCGTTGCAGCAGCGTCCTGCGGCATCGCCGGATTCTCGGCGGCGGTTGCCGCGCGAGCGGTGCCGGCCAAAGCGAGCAAGATCGATGCCGCCAAGGCGTTCAGCGCAACCGACCTCGTTTTGGTACGCATCCCCATTCCCCTTTTGCGTTGGCAGACTAGACGAACGAGCGTTCGTTAGGCAAAATTAGTAACACCCGCATTTTTTACTGTCAAGCAACTGTTCCCTTACCGATCGTTCGTTCATACTGATTCCATGGCCGTCAACCGACGTCTGGCTGCAACCACGGCGCACCTGCTGCCCGAGCACAAGCCGCCCGGCTCGCCCGGGCAGATCCTGGAAGCTGCGCTGAAGTTGTTCGCCGAGCGCGGCTACGCTGGGGCTTCCATGCGCGAGATCGCCGCCGCCGCGGGCCTGAAGCCCGCCACCTTCTACGCGCACTACCCGTCCAAGGAACACATCCTGGCCGAGCTATGCCGCATCGGGCACGAGGAGCAGTACCGCGGAGTGCGTGCGGCGGTGCTGGACAGCGCGCCCGACCCGCGCGCGCAGATCGTCGCCTACGTACGCGCGCACGTGGCGTTCCACACCAGCTATCCGATGCTGGCCGTGGTCGCCAATTCGGAACTGCACGTGCTCGGCGAAGCGCTTGGCTCGGCGACGTTCACCTTGCGGCAGCAATCCGAACGCTTGCTGGGCGACATCATCCAGCGCGGCCTCGACAGCGGCGCCTTCGACGTGCCGAACGCATGGCTTGCCGTGGCCGCGATCGGCGGCATGGGTTTGCGCGTGGCGTACTGGTATTCGCCCGAATACCACGTCACTGCAGAACAAGTGGCGGAGACTTACGCCGAATATGCGCTGCGCATCTTGTCCGCGCAGCGCGGCGTGCACAGCCGGGCCGCACACGGACCGAAAAAGTAGCGGGGCTGTCGAACACCTGCGCGAGGGTGGCTCGCGCCGGCGAAATGGAGGTGTCATGCCACTGGATTTCCTTGTCGGCCCGATCCGGCGCACTGTGCACGACGCGGGCGATGACCTGTTGAGCGCAGGCCTCGGCCTCCCCGGGCTCGCGGGGCTGCCGGCGCCATTCGGCGACCCCGCCCGCCCGACCGCGACGGAACTGAGGAGGCGCGCGATCCAGTCCAACTGGAAAGGCATCGCCGATCTCGGCCCGCTCGGCGGCTACGGTTCCGTGTATGGGGGCGTGCCGATCGTGCCGGGCCGCGAATACAGCGCATTCGCGCGCCTGCCGAACGCAAAGCATGCGCATCGCGTGCTCTGCCAGGTTCCCGACCACTTCGATGCCAGGGCGCGCTGCTTGATCGTCGCGCCCTCCTCCGGCTCGCGCGGCGTGTATGGCGCGATTGCACTGGGCGGGGCATGGGGATTGCCCCGCGGTTGTGCGGTCGCCTATACCGACCGCGCTGGAGGCGCCGGCTATTTCGACTGCCGTGATGGCAGTGGCGTCACGCTGGATGGAAGACGCGCGATCGCCGGCGACGATTTGCTGGAATTCCAGCCCGATTCCGCCCCAGCTGGCGCGGGGATCGCCACCAAGCACGCGCATTCGGGCGATCACCCCGAGGCCGACTGGGGCGCACACACCCTGCAGGCGGCGCATTTCGGCCTGGCAATGCTGGACGAAGCGTTTCCGGAGCAGGCGCCTTTCACGCCCGACAACACGCGCATCATTGCGATCGGTATTTCCAACGGCGGCGGCGCGGTGCTGCAGGCGGCGGGACTCGATCACGCCGGCATGCTGGATGCGGTACTGGTGCTGGAACCCAATGTGCATGTCGCGGGCAACGGGCGCGCGCTCTACGACTACGCCACCGAAGCCGCGCTGCTGATGCCCTGCGCGCTTGCCGATGCGCGTTTCGCCGCAACCCCCTTCGCCCGGGTCGGGACCGCGCTTCCCCCCGGGTGGGCTGCGCGCGGCGCTGCACTTCAATCGCTCGGGTTCATCAGCGTGGCTGATCCGTCCAGACAGCCGGGCGAGGCAGTGGAGCGCCTGTGCGCCGCGGGCTGGGAAATCACCGCCATCGAATCCGCGGCGTGTTCGACGATGTTCGACATGTGGCGCGCGGTCGCGGTGACGTACGCGAGCGCGTACCTGCGTCGAGGCGTGGGCGACATGCCGTGCGGCTTCTCATTCCAGACGATCAGTCCCTCGGGACAACCCGGACCCGCAGCAGACGCCGTGCGTGCCGCGTGGTGGGCCGAAGGTTCCGGTATTCCGCCCGATGTCGGCATTGCCCTGTTCGGCGGAAACGATACGTCCGCTGATACCACCTTGCCCGGCATCGTCGCCCTGCGTGAGCTGTGGCGCGCACAAGGCGCCGATGCGGAAGCCTTGCACGCTGCCGTGGACCAGCTTGCGGTCAGGCTCCCGAGGCGTGAACTGCCGATCTGGATCGTGCACGGGGCCGATGATGGGTTGATCCCGGCGGTCTTCACTTCGGATGCGTACGTGGAGTGGATGCGCAGGCAAGCCCGAGCCCCGCGCTACTGGCGCGTGCCACACGCGCAGCACTTCGATGCATTCCTGGCCGTACCGGGCTTCGGTGATCGGCATGTGCCGCTGCTGCCCTACGGCTACGCCGCACTCGACCGGATATACGCGCACGTCGTCGACAAGAAGCCATTGCCGGATGCTCCCGTGCCCCAGCCCCGCCTTCGCGGAGCGGAAGCGCTGACGCGCGGCCATCTCGGAATACAGTGGTGATCGCCGGCACCAGCAACTTCCGGCTCACCAAAAGAGTTCAACAAATTGCGGTTACGAGTTTGAGTCGGGCAATGGTGCTGCTGCCTGCCCTGGCCAAACGATGACAGGCTGACAGCGACCCTCGGCGGTCATTCGGTGCCGGCCAGGATCACATGCCCATAACCCACGCGCTGCCCGCAAAGATGATCAGTTCATCGGCGTGACTGTTTGTCGCTGGTTCCAGTAGACGGCCAAATCTTCGACGGGCAGAGGCTTGCAGAACAGGTAGCCTTGGGCAATCTTGCAGCCCTCGCGGCGAAGGAATGCGGCCTGAACCTCTCGTTCCACTCCCTCGGCCACTGTCGTCAAGCCCAGTTGACGGGCCAGATCGATGACAGCGCGACAGATGGTCTCGTCATTGTCGCTGTTGCCGATGTCGCGCACGAACGCGCGGTCGATCTTCAACTGATCTAGCGGAAGTTGCTTCAGGTAAGCCAGGCTGGAATGGCCGGTGCCGAAGTCGTCGATCGAGAGCTTCACCCCGAGTTTTTTCAGCGCGGCCAAGGTCTCCACCGCCTGCTCGGGATCGCGCATGATCATGGATTCGGTCACTTCAAGTTCCAGACTGGCTGCGTCCAAACCGCTTGCTGCCAGTACTTTGCCAATCTGCTGGATCAACTCGCTGCGTTCGATCTGGCGCACGGACAGGTTCACTGACATCTGTGGAACATCCAAGCCCCGGGATCGCCATTCGACCATCTGCCGGCAGGCCTCGGCGAGCACCCATTGGCCAATCTGGTCGATCAGGCCACATTCCTCGGCGAGTTCGATGAAATGCGAGGGCGACAATAGGCCGAGTTCGGGGTGATTCCAGCGCACCAGCGCTTCGATCCCCACCGGCTTTCCACTCTCCAATGAAACCTGCGGTTGGTAGTGCAGCACCAGCTCATCGCGATCGATCGCGCCACGCAGGGCGCTTTCCATGTTCAGGCGTTCCAGGACCTGGGACGCCAACCGTTCGTCGAACAGACAGCAAGTGTTGCGGCCCAAATTCTTGGCTTCATACATCGCCACTTCGGCATGGTAGAGCAGGGTGTCGGCGTCCTCGCCATTCGAGGGATACACGCTGATCCCGATGCTGCAGGACAGGGCCTGGGTCCGGCCCCCGACGGTCATGGGCGTCGAGAAGATCGACCGGATCCGCTCGGCCATGGAGATGGCGTCGTCTGGTCCGATCTCGCGTTCGAATAGCACCAGGAATTCATCGCCACCGATGCGAGACACGATGTCGCTCGGGTCGATGGCTTGGCGGATGGCTAATGACACCTGCAGAAGAATGTCATTGCCGGCAGCATGCCCGAGCGTGTCATTGATGTTCTTGAACCGGTCCAGGTCAATCCACAGGAGAACCAGTTCATGATGCCGTGCGCGCGCCCGTTCGATAGCCTGGGTAAGACGCCGAGACAGTTCGAACCGATTTGGAAGCCGGGTCAGCGAATCATGCGACTTCAGAAAATCTGCGCGCTGCGCGTGTTGATAGCTTTCGGTCAGGTCGCTCCATGCTCCGATCACCATGCGTGAAAGCCCGTTTTGCGTCGGGTAGACATGCAACTCGTCGCGGATGAAACGGATTGCACCCCGGGCATCGATGATGCGGTATTCGTGGATCACCGACCCTTCGTGCGGCAGGTGCATCATGATCGACATGGCTTTTTCCAGGTCATTCGGATACAGCCGGTTTTGCCACCAGTGCGGTGAGACGACCTCGTCCACGGTGAATCCGAACAAACGCTGGATATTCGGGCTGACCCAATCCGGAACTATGTGGCCATCCTTCAGCTGCAGGCGGTAGATCACCGCGGGGCTCGCGTGCAGAACTTCATCGAGATGCTGGTTGGTGCGGGCAAGGTCGGCTGTGCGCTGACGCACTTGCCAGCGCAAAACCAGACTGGCCGGGACAAATACCGCCACCAAGCCGATGGACGCAAGCAGCCCGATGCGCAGCCAGGCGGGGATCACCTCGAGCGGCGCCGGCGCCATGCTTTGCCGCAGTGCCTTGAAGTAGATCGAATCCGGATCCTGCAGCCAGACCCTCAGGTGCCGATCGATGGCCTGCAGCAGCTCGCCGTTGCGACCTTTGGCCGTGGCGAAGTAAACACCCGCCGGTTGAAACACGATCGGTGTCTGCGCCAGCGAGGGCGTGGCTGGATGCTGCGCGTCATAGAAATTGTTGCTGACCACCGCGTCGGCTCTGCCATCACGGACGTCACGGAAAGCTTCCGCGTAACCTGCCGCCGGCACGGGTATGAACTGCAGTCCGACCCCTTTCATCAGCCTGCCGAAATTGTATTGTTGGACGCTGTCCCGAGGCAGCGCGATTCTCAGTCCGGCCAGATCGGAAACGGAGCGCACGGCCAGTGATTTGCGCGCGTAGACTTCCGACCAGGCGTGTGCGACAGCGGTGGCAGGGAAATCGAGGTTGCGCGCACGATCCGCGGTAAAGGCCACGTCCGGCATCAAGTCGATGTCATGGTCACGCAGCTTCTGAAGGCACTCCTCCCAAGGGCAATGCACGAAGTGAAGCGCCCAGTGTTCGTCTTGGGCGATCGGCAGCAACAAGTCGATGAAAAGGCCGGCCGGTCGGCCGTCCGAGAGCGTGTAGATCTTGGGCGGGTTCTCGTAGACACCCACGCGCACGACGCGTCCGGTGGGGGTGCGATGCGCGAAGAGCAGTCCAGCAAGCAGCACGGCGAACAGCAAGGCGCATATGCCGGCTCCCAGCAGCCATGGACGTAACGACTTGCGCATCGCAAATTCCGGTGTCGAGGCTCCGAGTTGCAATGGCGTCCAGCGTCGGTCTGCAAACCCCGCTGTTCGTGCCGACCCGATTACTCATCCCCGTTGAGACCGTACGGCTGGGGAGCAGCAATGGCAACTCGAGCAACCAGGGCACTGTGACGGCTATCACGGTTTGCGTCGAACCCGTGCGGAATCCGAGCCGCCTTCGATTGTGGCAACCAGGACGTCAATTCGGGGCCTCATGTCTTGGGAGCCCGATTCCGGACCCACGAAAGCGAGCGGATTTCCCAATCCGGTTGGAGCTTCTATTAGGTCTTACCAAAGGGGTCGGCTCAACAACCGGCTACTCCACGGTGACCGATTTGGCGAGGTTGCGCGGCTGGTCCACGTCCGTGCCGCGCAGCACGGCGACGTGGTAGGCCAGCAGTTGCAGCGGCAGGGTGAACACCGCCGGCGCGATGAAATGGCCGGCGCCGGGGACCTTGATCAGATGTCCGCGCGCGCCGTTCAACGGCACCGCCGCGGTCTCGTCGGCGAACACGAACAACTCGCCGCCGCGCGCACGCACTTCTTCGAGATTCGATTTCAGCTTCTCCAGAAGCTGGTTGTTGGGAGCGACCGCGATCACCGGCATGTCCTCGTCCACCAGCGCCAGCGGGCCGTGCTTCAACTCGCCGGCCGGGTACGCTTCCGCATGGATGTACGAAATCTCCTTGAGCTTGAGTGCGCCTTCCAGCGCGACCGGATACTGTGCGCCGCGGCCGAGGAACAGCGCGTGGCGCTTGCTGACGAACCGCTCGGCCAGCCTGGCGATTTCCGGTTCCAATGCCAGCGCTTCGCCGATGAGGCGCGGCAGGCTTGCAAGTTCCGAGACGAGATCCGTGTAGCGGCTTTCCTCGATTCCATTGAGGCGCGCCAGTTCCAGCACCAGCAAGGCGAGCGCCGCGAGCTGGGTGGTGAAGGCCTTGGTAGAGGCCACGCCGATCTCGGGGCCGGCGCGCGTCATCAGGTTCAAGTCCGCCTCGCGCACCAGGCTGGATTCGGGCACGTTGCAGATCGCCAGCGTACCCAGGTAACCGTGCCGCTTGCCTTCGCGCATCGCCGCCAGGGTGTCGGCGGTCTCGCCCGATTGCGAAATCGCCACGAACAGCGTGTCGGGCGACACCACCACGTGCCGATAACGGTATTCGCTGGCCACTTCGATGCTGCAGGGCAAACCGGCGATGCCTTCCAGCCAGTAACGCGCGACCATGCCGGCGTGATAGCTGGTGCCGCAGGCCACGATCTGCACGCGTTTCACTTTTTCCAGCAGCGCCTGCGAATCCACGCCGAAGATGTTGGGCAGCACGCGGTTGTCGCTGATGCGACCTTCCAGCGTGTTGGCCACGGCGGTCGGCTGTTCGTGGATCTCCTTCAGCATGTAGTGGCGGAACTCGCCGCGCTCGACCGCGTCGGCCGACAGTTCGCTCTCGCGCACGGGTCGCTCGACTGCGCGGCCTTCCGCATCGCAAACCTGCATCTTCTCGCGCTCGATCTCCACCACGTCGCCTTCTTCCAGGTAGACGATGCGGTTGGTGACCTTGATCAGCGCCTGCACGTCCGAACCCAGGAAGTGTTCGCCGATGCCGATCCCCACGCACAGCGGGCTGCCGCGGCGCGCGCCCACCACGTGGCCGGGTTCGTCCCTCGACATCACGGCGATTGCGTAGGCGCCGTGCAGGCGCCGGGTGGCGGCGATCGTCGCCTGGCGCAGATTCGCGCCCCCGTGCATCTCGTGATGGATCAGGTGCGCGATGACTTCCGTGTCGGTCTGCGAATCGAACTGGTAACCGGCCTTGCGCAGTTCCTCGCGGAGTTCGGCGTGGTTCTCGATGATGCCGTTGTGCACCACCGCGACCGCGCCCCGCGAAAGATGCGGATGCGCATTCGCCTCGTTCGGCACGCCGTGCGTGGCCCAGCGCGTGTGCGCGATGCCGGTGTGGCCGGAGATCGGATGCGCCTGGTAGAGCGACTCCAGCTCGCGCACCTTGCCGGGCATGCGCAGGCGTTCGAGCACGCCATCGGCGAACACCGAAATGCCCGCCGAGTCGTAGCCGCGGTACTCCAGCGCGTGCAGGCCGGCGAGCAGGATCGGCACGACATCGCGCTGGGCGGCAGCGGCAACAATTCCACACATGAGTGTTTCTCCTTGGCCTCGGCGTGCTGTGACCGGTGGCGGGTACTTTGGTTCAGGAACCCGGAATGATACGTCCACAGGTGGGCCGGCGCCGGTCACGTTTCGTCCACGTACGTCGGCGTTAAGTTTGCATTCGGTACTCGCGCCAAAGTCGAAGGCGCGAGTAGCCGGTTTCACGGATTTGAATGCGGGGGCAGCGGGAAGCTGCTACCCGCGAAACGCAGCCGGGCGGTACGTCATCGGAATTGCGAAGGACGAGTTCCAGGGAAGGAGCGGCATGTTTCGGCTATTGCGGCAGCGCGCGTTGCGCTGGCAGTTGTTTCTGGCGGCGATCGAGTTCCTGCTCCTGGTCGCCTGCGTCTACTGCGCGGTGGGCTTGCGTTACTGGGATGACCCGGCGACCCAGGTGAACCTCGGGCGCGCGCTGCGGCTGCGCGCACTGCTGGTGGCCGCAATGGTGGTGCTCGGCATGGTGGCGCTCGGCCTGTACCAGAACCACCTGCGCGCCAACTGGCGCGGACTCTTCACCCGCCAGGCGGTGGGGTTCGTGCTGGGCGGGAGCGCGCTGCTGGTGCTCTATTACGTTTTCCCGCCGACCT
Source organism: Rhodanobacteraceae bacterium (assembly GCA_035688305.1). Lineage (GTDB taxonomy): Bacteria > Pseudomonadota > Gammaproteobacteria > Xanthomonadales > Rhodanobacteraceae > 66-474. Next base: position 676 of record DASSNC010000043.1, on the reverse strand, counting down.
ACATCGGCCGCGGCGTGCTGAGCATTGCGCTGGTCGTGGGCTTCCTCGCGATCACCGCGTTCCGGATCGTGTTCCTGCGCCTGATTGATGCCGACCTGTTCAAGCGCCGCGTGCTGGTGCTGGGCGCGGGCGCGCGCGCCGCGCAAATCGCGCGGCGCATGCGGCGCCGTTCGGATTGCCGCGGCTTCCGCATCATCGGTTACGTGCGAATGGGCGACGAGTCCGTGCAGGTGCCGGCCAACCGGCTTGTGCATCCATACCGGTCGCTGGGCGCGCTGGTGCATCGCATGCAGATTGACGAGATCGTGGTCGGCCCCGACGATCGCCGCGCCGGCCTGCCGATGGCGGAATTGCTCGAGTGCAAGCAGTCCGGCATCGCGGTGGTCGAGCTGGCCGACTTCTTCGAACGCGAATCCGGCCAGATCAGGATGAACCTGGCCAACCCCTCGTGGCTGGTGTTCTCCGACGGTTTCGACTCGTCGCCGCTGCGCAAGCTGATCAAGCGCACCTTCGACATCGTTGCCGCGTTCGTCGTGCTGGCGCTGGCCTGGCCGCTGATGCTGATGGTGGCGCTGGCGATCCGGCTGGAGTCCGGGCCCGGCGCGCCGGTGTTCTACCGCCAGGAGCGCGTGGGCGAACACGGCCGCACGTTCTGGCTGGTGAAGTTCCGCAGCAT
>DASSNC010000149.1:0-10345 GCA_035688305.1 Rhodanobacteraceae bacterium | reverse complement strand
CACCGGTCTTGAGGGTGCCATTGAGCTGCCAGCCAAGCGTGCCGATCAGGGCGCGGCGGTTTTGCTTGCCGAATGTCATCGTGGTGGCGTCGTTGCCGTTTTCATTGAACGCGTTGACCTGGATGCTCTGCCAGCCGAGATCGGCGAACGGGCCGGTGCGCCAGTCGCCCATGTCCAGCCACCAACCGCCGGTCAGCGCGAAGGCCTCGTGTGAGCCCGAGGTGTCGCCGCCTTCCCGACGCACGCTGGGGCCAATCGGGATGTTGCGCTGGATGTTGCTGTAGCCCAGGTGGCCGAAGCTGCCGATTGCGCCGAAGTAGGCCTGCTGCCAGCCCCACATCACGTAACCGGTGGCCAACAGGTCCTGCAACTTGAAGCCGCCCATGTTGCCGGCAAAACTTGCCTTGTTCTGGCCGACGGTGAAAGCCAGGCCCGCGGTCACGGCGTCGGAAGGATGCAGGTCGGCGCCGAAGCTCAGGGTGTTGACGTCGTTGTTGCTCTTGGGCGAGTTGATCTGCGCATCGAGGCGCTGGCGCGCGTACTCGTAGTTGGCCCACAGGCGCAGGCCGTTGCCTGGCGCGCTGGCAAGGCTGGTGGTGGCTTGCGTGGTGATCGAGCGATTGAGGCCTGCATTGATCGCGAGCGGGGCTTCGCCCAGCAGCGACATCTGGCCCGGCGCGATGACGATCGATTCGGCGTATTGCGCCAGCATCGCGTGCGCGGCTGTGGTCGGGTGCACGCCGTCGGCGAACAGGTAAGTGCTCTCGGTGCCCGGCTGATAGGTCGAGGTGGCGCCCGGCGTACCGGCAGGCAGGCAGCCGAACGCGCTGCCGGTGCACGCCGGCGTGGTGACGTTGGTGAAGCCGTAGGCACTCGGATTGGCCACGACTTCGTTGAGGAAGGCGAAGGCGTTCACCGGAATGATGTTGACGCCGGTGCTGGTGAGTCCGGCATTGAGCGCATTGTTGAAGGTCAGCGACATGCCGGTGAGTTGCGCCGCGGCGGTCGGTCCCTGCGACATTGCCTCGGGCGTGATCCCGATGTTCGGCAGGTTGACCACCATCACGTAGCGCGCACCAGCCTGGCCGAGCTGCTGGATCATGCCGAGCTCGGTATCCGCGGCGGTGATCAGGTTGGCCTGCACTTGCGCGGGCGTGAAATTGGTTGGATCGAATTGCGCCATGGTTGCGTTGTAGAAAATATCATTGGCGCCGCCCCAAACTGCATACAGGGTGTTGGGATCGGCGTTGCCGCCGGTCGCCTGCAGGTACATGCCAAGTTGCGTCGGCAGCGTCGGCACGCCCGCGGGGGTACCCGGCGAATTGTTGACGATGCCGGCGCCGCCGAAGGCGAAGTCGGTGCCACCGGCCAGTGCCGGAGACATCGGTGTGCCGAAGAAATCGGCGACGTTCTCGAGGCCCGTCTGGCCCGGGTTGGTGGTCCAGCGGAAAATCGGCAAACTCTGCGCAAGCGAGATGTTGCCGTCATCGGACAGGCTGTCACCAAATACCACCATGTTGTCGAACAAGCCGGCGTGTGCGGTCGACGAAGTGGTCGCGGCAGGCTGCACCGCGGGCGTGGCCTGCGCAACGAGGGCGGAACTGGCAAGCGCGAGCGCCACGGCGCAGGCGAGGTAACGAGGACGAGGCATGGCCTGGAATCTCCAAAATCGCCGGATGGCGGAGTGCGCCAAGACTAATACAAACGTTTGAATCAGTCATTGCCGCAGCGCAACCGCCTGTTGCCAAGTGCGTCTGCGGCGGGCGTGGGGCTGGCGCGGAGGGGTTCAGTCCGATGCCGATCCGGCATGGCAGCAGCCGCGGATTACTGCCCGGAGGCGCGGGGTCACCGCCAGCCGCCAGCCTGCGAGCGTCCGCATGGGCAGGCGTCGCATCGCCGCGGAGCGCCCCGAGGAACGTTCCGAGCCGCTCGCGCCGCAAGCCCAGCAGTCAGGCAACGTCGCGCTGCGCAGTCGTGCGCTTGAGATGCACCAGCAACAACGAGATCGCAGCCGGCGTAACGCCGCTGATGCGCCGGGCCTGGCCGAGCGTGGCCGGCCGCACCCGTTTCAGCTTCGCCGACACCTCGGCCGACAATCCACGCACGCTGGCGTAGTCGAAGTCCGCCGGAATCGGCGTGCCCTCGTGCTGGCGCTGGCGTTCGATCTCGACCTGCTGGCGATCGAGGTAGCCCGCATACTTGGCCTGCACTTCCACCAGTTGTGCGACGTCGGTGCGTTCGACGGCGGGGCCAAAGCCATCCAGCGTGGCGAGCTTGGCGTAGTCGAGTTCGGGACGGCGCAGCAGGTCCAGCGCGGTCGCTTCGTGGCCGAGGGCGATGCCGAATTCACTTTGCAGCGCCGCACCCAGTGGGTTCGCGGGCGTGGCCCACAATGCTTTCAGGCGCGCGGTTTCGCGCTCGACGGCATCGCGCTTGGCACGCATCGCATCGAAGCGCTGTTGTGACACGATACCCAGTGCCAAACCTGTTTCGGTCAGGCGCAGGTCCGCGTTGTCCTCGCGCAGGTGCAGGCGGTATTCCGCGCGCGACGTGAACATCCGGTACGGCTCGATGGTGCCGTTGGTGGTCAAGTCGTCGATCAGCACGCCGATGTAGGCTTCGTCGCGGCGCGGCCACCACGGCGATTCGCTGCGCGCGGCGCGCGCGGCGTTCAAGCCCGCGAGCAGGCCTTGCGCGGCAGCTTCCTCATAGCCCGTGGTGCCGTTGATCTGGCCGGCGCAGTACAGCCCGCCAATCGCCTTCGTTTCCAGCCACGGCTGCAGGCCGCGCGGATCAAAATAGTCGTATTCGATCGCGTAACCCGGACGGGTGATGTGCGCATGTTCGAAGCCCGGGATGGAATGCACCAGTGCCACTTGCACGTCGTACGGCAGTGAAGTGGAAATGCCGTTGGGATAGATCTCGACGGCATCGAGGCCTTCCGGTTCGATGAAGATCTGGTGCGAGGCCTTGTCGGCGAAGCGCACCACCTTGTCTTCGATCGATGGGCAATAGCGCGGGCCGGTCCCTTCGATCTTGCCGGTGTAGAGCGGCGAGCGATCCAGCCCGGCGCGGATGATCTCGTGGGTGCGTTCGGTCGTGTGCGTGATCCAGCACGGCACCTGGCGCGGGTGTTCGGCGCGCGAGCCAAGGTAGGAAAACACCGGCAGCGGATCGTCGCCGGGTTGTTCGGCGAACACCGAATAATCCAGCGAGCGCGCATCGATGCGCGGTGGCGTGCCGGTCTTCAGGCGCTCGGCACCGAGGGGCAATTCACGCAGCCGCAGCGCCAAAGCTGTCGCGGGCGGATCACCGGCGCGGCCGCCGGCGTGGTTTTCCATTCCGATGTGGATCTTGCCGGCGAGAAAGGTGCCCACCGTCAACACCACGCGTGGCGCGCGGATCGTCAAGCCCATTTGCGTGACCACGCCGGCAATATGGCCTTGCTCGATCACGAGGTCGTCGACCGCTTGCTGGAACAGCTCGAGGTTGGCTTGCGCTTCGACGATGCGGCGCACCGCCGCCTTGTACAACGCGCGGTCGGCCTGGCAGCGGGTCGCGCGCACCGCCGGGCCCTTCGAGGCATTGAGCGTGCGCCACTGGATGCCGGCGCGGTCGGCCGCATGCGCCATGGCCCCGCCCAGCGCGTCGATTTCCTTGACCAGATGGCCCTTGCCGATCCCGCCGATCGCGGGATTGCAGCTCATCTGGCCAATGGTCTCGATGTTGTGGGTGAGCAGCAGGGTGCGCGCGCCTGCGCGTGCCGCGGCCAGTGCGGCTTCCGTCCCGGCATGCCCGCCGCCGACAACGATCACGTCATAGCTGGTCATCTTGTGTCACTTGTATCCGATTGCAACGCGAATTCGGCTCAAACAGACGGCCGTGCGTGGCGCGCTGGCTGCCATTTTCGCGGCCAATCGTGGAAAAACGTTACAGACCCCGTGCCGGGGGCACGAAAAATGGTGCCAACCCGGCAATGTCACATTCTCTTGCAATTGTCACGCGCCTGGAAGGACGGTTTGGCACGCGACGTGCAAAACCCCTGTGCGCTCCCATCGAAGCAGCCATTGCGAGTGGAAAGGATCGGCAGAGCAGGAGCCGGTTCGCAACGACGGGGAAGTGACCTGGAAGGCCACGAAAAGGAACTGGCGCCCGGCGGTCATCAGGAACAGGGGGAATCCAGAGTAACCGTGTTCCGGGCGCCAGATTCAGGAAATGCAACAGGACGTCGAAGCGGCCGAGCCCGTCAAAGCTGCCCCTTCGGCGAAGAGTATCAGCGAGTGCGGATGAATGCCACTTGAAGCTTGAACCAGCATTCCAGGGCCGGCAGGCGTCCGCGAAAACAGAGGAGAAAGAGTGATGAGCTTCGTCGAAATGAGCAATGAGGAACTGGAAGCGGTCCGCCGCCACCACGACATGCTGATCCAGATGGGTGAGCTGGAACTGCGCGCCGATCAGATCCGTGAAAGCGGCCCTGCCAACATGCGCCAGCAGATGCTGCAGCCAATCGAAAGCAAATTGCATCAACTCGGTGATGCGGTTTCGCACCTTTCCGTCTGAGGCTTGACCGGGCGCGCCACGCGTGGCCGGATTTTGCAACGGAGAACGCCGTGAGGCGCTCTCCGTTCTTGTTTAACAGCGGGTTGAAACAGCGCTGCCCTGCTCTCTTCCACGCGGCAGGTCATCCATGACCCTCGCCGGCAGGTGCTTTCAACACCCCGCTGCAACGCCCTCGACACGTCAGTGACGGCGAATCTCGGGGTTCTGGTGGTCGCGCGGACGCGGAGTGGGCGCCGTCTCGGGCGCCCTGGGCCGCGGCTGGAACGATTGCCGTTCCGTGGCGCGCGGCGGCGCACGATAGCCGTCGCTGCGAGGCTGCGCGAAGTCGGCAGGAACACGGGCTGGCGCTGGCGTCGCCAGCGGGCGTGGTGCATAGCCCGGCGCCGCCAGTGCGGCATCCGGGCGCCGCGTGACCCGCCCCTGCATGGCCACGGGAGCACGCACGAAACGCTCGCGATCGAACCCGGCGCGATCACGCGCCCAGTGCTCGGCACCGCGCGAGCCGAAGTCCTGTGGCAAGGCGACGCCGCGGGCGGTTTGCGGCGACGGCGTTCCGGATGACGGCAGCTCGGGCCGCAGCGACATCACGCCCAGGTACTGCGCATGTTCGGCGCCGCCCGAATGGGTTCGATAGTGGCCACAGTGGCGATAGTGGCACCCCCACCAGAGTGGCGGGTAACTTGCGTACCACGGGCCCCAGTAACCGGGGTAATTCCAGACGCTGGAGACACCGAATCCAAAATTGATCCCGGGCCAGTAACCCCAACCGCCGTAGCCGCCGAACCCACCATTCACCCACGCATAGGGCTGGCTGCCGTTGTAGTAACCCCAGCCGCTGGTGCCGCCATAGTACGGGCCGGTGTCGTAGTAGTCGTAGTAACCGGCGCCCGAATACGCGCGGTCGCTGGTGTAGTAGCCACCGCTGCCGGCAGCATCGGGTTGCACGTAGCGATATCCCGTCGCACAGCCGGCGAGCAACAGCGCGCCAGCTGCCAGCAACGCAATGCCTGCGCGGCGACGCCACGCATTCGACCCAGTCTGTCCGGACATCACGCACCTCCGCGCACGGGAATTCCTGTACTCGATGGTACACCCGTGTACTCGCACTGGCACAGCCGCGAAACCGCGCGTTCAGTCGGCAGTCGTGCCCGCCGCCAGCATCCGCGTGAGGATCTCGCCGAGATCGGGCGAGTGGCCACCGCGATCCAGCAATTCGCGCAGCGCAGCTTCCGCCGATGCGCGGCGCCTGGGTTCCAGTCGCGGCCAATCCTCGAACGCCTTGGCCAGGCGCGCCGCCAGTTGCGGATTGCGCGCGTCGAGTTCGGCGAGTTTGCCGGTGAAATAACGATGACCGGCCCCATCCGGGCGGTGGAACGCGACCGGATTGGCACGCGCGAATGCGCCCAGCAGTGCGTGCACGCGGTTGGGATTGGCCAGCGTGAAGGCCGGATCAGCCTCCAGCGCCTGCACGCGTTCCAGCGTGGCGTGGTCCGGTTGCGTGGCCTGCAGCATGAACCACTTGTCGAGCGTCAACGCATCGCCATCGAAACGCTCGCGATACCCGCGCAGGGCGGCCGAGGCTTGCGGCGCACCTGCGCGCAGCAGCGCCGCGAGCGCCGCGAGGCGATCGGTCATGCCCTGCGCGCCATCGAATTGCGCCGACGCGAGCGCAGCGCCGCCGTCCGCATCGCCAAGCTGCAGCAATGCCAGCACGCGGCCCTTCAAGCGGCGCGTTGCCGCGGCGTCCTGGCCGAGATCACCCGTCTCACCAGCATGGAGTTCGGCGTACGCATGCGCCAGCGCACCCGCAAGACGCTGTGCCAACGCACGTTCCAGCGACTCGCGCGCCGCCTGCACCGCGTCGGGATCGAATGGATCCTGGCGTGCACCGAGTTCAAGCGCCGAGGGCGGTGTCAGCAAATCGGCCAGCAGGGCCGGATCGATGTCGGCACGCGCGTCGAAAAGCTGCGCCAGCACATCCAGCCACGCCGTGGTCGCCGCACGTTCGTGTGCGCCAGCCAAGGCTTCGTCGAATGCACGCGTGGCAAGTTGCTGCGCCGCATTCCAGCGATCGAAGCCTTCGGACTCGTGGCGCACCAGCAGGGCCAGCTGCGCGGGCGTGTAATCAAACCGCATGCGCACCGGCGCCGAGAAGCCGCGCAGCAGCGAGGGCGTCGGCGCGGTGGGCGTGTCTTCGAACACGAAAGCCTGCTCGGCACCGGTCAGTTCCAGCACGCGTGCGTTCGGGAAGCGCTGGCCATCCTCGGCGAACAACGCGACGTTGACGGGAATCGGCACCGACTGTTTGTGTGGCTGGCCCGCGGTTGCCGGGGTGTGCTGCGCGAGCGTCAACGTGTAGCGCCTGGCCGCGGCGTCGTACTCGCCGCGCGCGCTCACTTCGGGCGTGCCGGCCTGCGCGTACCACTTCAGGTATTGCGACAAGCTCATCTCGTTGGCGTCGCCAAGCGCTGCCAGCAGATCCTCGATGGTCGCGGCCTGGCCGTCGTGGCGCGAGAAATACAGATCGGTGCCGCGGCGGAAACCGGCCTTGCCGAGCTTGCCCCGCAACATGCGGATCAGTTCGGCACCCTTTTCGTAAACCGTCGCGGTGTAGAAATTGTCGATGGCCTGGTACTCGGCCGGGCGCACCGGGTGCGCCAGCGGGCCGGCGTCTTCCGGGAACTGCACGCGCCGCAAGGCGGACACATCCTCGATGCGCTTCAGCGAAGCCGAGTGCATGTCTTCGCAGAACGAATGCTCGCGGAACACCGTGAAGCCTTCCTTCAAGCTCAGCTGGAACCAGTCGCGGCAGGTGACGCGGTTGCCGCTCCAGTTGTGGAAATACTCGTGGCCGATCACCGCCTCGATGCGGCGGTATTCGTCATCGGTGGTGGTGTCGGGATCGGCCAGCAGGTACTTCGAGTTGAAGATGTTGAGGCCCTTGTTCTCCATCGCGCCCATGTTGAAGTCGTGGGTCGCGACCACGTGGAAGGCCGGCAGGTCGTAGTTGCGCCCGAAGGCACGCTCGTCCCAACGCATCGCGCGTTCCAGCGCGTCCATCGCGTAATGGCAGCGGCCGATCGCATCGCTTTCGGCCCACAGGCACAAGGTCACGTCGCGGCCGTCGGCGGTGCGGTAGGGGCGTTCGAGTTTTTCCAGGTAACCCGCGACCAGCGCGAACAGATACGCGGGTTTCGGGTGCGGATCGACGAAGCGCGCAAAGTGGCGGCCGTCGTCGAGCTCGCCCGATTCCGTCGCTTCGCCACCGGCCAACAGGATCGGGAAGCGCGCCTTCGACGCGCGCAGGGTGACGTCGTAGGTCGCCAACACATCGGGTCGGTCGGGGAAGAACGTGATCCGGCGAAAGCCCTGCGCTTCGCATTGCGTCAACAGGAAACCGTGTTCGCGCGAGCCGGAAAGGTACAGGCCCGCCAATTGCGTGTTGCGCGCCGGATCAATGCGTACGTCGAGTTCCAGCACACCGCCATCGTGCACGTCTGGAATCGTCAGCCCTGCGGCATCGAGCTTGTACTCGTGGCTGCCAAGCTTGCGCCCATCCAGCCGCGCTTCGATGAGTTCCACATCCTCGCCATCGAGGAACAGCGGTTCGTCGCGATCGCGTGCAAGCGTGAGCGTGGAGTGCACGAACGTCTCGTCGATCCCGAGATCGAACACCAGTTCGACGTGGCTGACGCGCCACGCAGGCGGGCGATAATCGGCAAGGCGGACGGGCAGTGCGGCGACGGCGTGGTCAAGCTTGGACATGGCAGGTAACGATGCAAGTGAATCCGCTACGGTACCATGCGGGCTTTCCAAAGCTGGTGAAGCAGTGGGCAATTATCGCTACGCCGTGGCCACCGGTTCACTCGGCGGTCAGCCACTGGTCGCGCTCGAGGATTCCGCGCGCGGACGCCGCCTGCAGATCGCCTTGCACGGTGGCGCGGTGGTGAGTTTCACCGTGACCGTAAATGGCGTTACCCACGAACTGGCCGAGGGCTACCGAAGCGGCGAGGAAATCGCCAAGCGGCCCGGATCGCGCTTCGCGATCTTGGCTCCGTTCGCCGGCCGCGTCGCCGATGCGCGCTACACCTTTGCTGGGCACACGCAGGATCTGGATCCCGGAGTGACCGGCGCCGCGCGCGGCAGCCGTCACGGCTTCGTGCGGGATGCCGACTTCGACCTGACCGCCAGCGCCGCCGACAACAACCACGCCGCCGTGACGCTGGCCACCCGTGCGATCCGGCCACGACCCGGCTATCCCTTCGCGATCGACCTCGCGGTGCAATTCACCCTCGATGCCGCAGGCCTCACGCTGGAAGCGCGTCTGCACAACGTCGGCGACGGCCCGGCGCCGTGTTACTTCGGCTGGCATCCGTATTTTCGCGTCGGCAACGGCGGCATCAATGACTGGGAACTCAGCGTGCCCGCGCAGACCCTGATCCACACGGGCACCGATTTGATCGTGCTGCCCGGCGACGCCGCGTACGTGCCGGTCGACACGGTGCCGGCGCTGGACTATCGCGAACCCCGCCCACTCGCGGACAGCATCCTCGATCAGGGTTACACCGACCTGGAAGCCGACGCCGATGGCCGCCTGCGCACGCACCTGCGCAATCCCGCTACCGGCCTGGGCCTGGCGCTGTGGCAGGAGCGCGGCGTGATGCACGTGTACACCGCCGACACGTTGGCGCGTGACGCGCGCAAGGCCGTGGCGCTGGAACCGATGGAATGCATGGCCGATGCCTTCAACCGGCCCGAGTGCGCCGACGCGATCCGACTGGAACCGGGCGCCGTGCGCGCATTCCGCTGCGGCGTCGAACTGGACAACGCAGCATGAGCGCGATCGGTCTGGCGCAGGTGCGTGCCGCCGCCGCGCGAATTGCCGCACACGCGCAGCCCACGCCGGTGTTGCGCAACGACGTGCTGGATGCGCGCGCCGGTGCACGATTGTTTTTCAAGTGCGAGCACCTGCAGCGCAGCGGGGCCTTCAAGTTCCGCGGCGCCTGCAATGCGGTGTGGTCGTTGTCGGACGAGGAAGCCGCGCGCGGCGTGGTGACGCATTCCTCGGGCAATCACGGTGCGGCCCTGGCGCTGGCGGCGCAGACGCGCGGCATCCCCGCGCACATCGTGGTGCCGGAAGGCGCGGTCGCGGCCAAGCTTGCCAACATCGAGCGCGCCAGCGGCATCATCCATCGTTGCGCCGCGACGCAGGCCGCGCGCGAGGAAGCCTGTGCGCGCGTGCAGCGCGACACCGGCGCGACCCTGGTGCATCCCTATGCCGATGCACGGGTGATCGCCGGGCAAGGCACGCTCGCGCTGGAGTTGCTGCAGCAGGTGCCGGATCTCGACGTGCTGATCGCCCCGGTCGGCGGTGGTGGACTTATTTCGGGCTGCGCGATCGTCGTGGCGGCGCTGTCGACTTCGACGGTCGTGGTGGGTGCCGAGCCGGCCGGTGCGGATGATGCCTTGCAATCCCTGCGGCGCGGCGAGCGCATCACCGACATCGTTCCGCACACGGTTTGCGATGGCCTGCGCGCGACCATCGGCGCGCCGAACTTCGCGCTGCTGCGCGAACACCACGTCGACATCATCGGTGTCGACGACGACGCGACGCTCGCCGCCATGCGGCTGCTGTGGGCGGAACTGAAGCAAACCGTGGAACCCTCGTCCGCCGTGGTGCTGGCCGCATTGCTGGCGCAGCGCGAACGGTTTGCCGGGCAACGTATCGGTTTGGTGCTGACCGGCGGCAATGTCGATCTCGATGCGCGACCAGCCTTTGCGCAGG
>DASSNC010000028.1:0-13961 GCA_035688305.1 Rhodanobacteraceae bacterium | reverse complement strand
GCCGCCGAAACGCTCCGCGCCCACCTTCGTCAGCGCCGCCGTCAGCGTCGTCTTGCCATGGTCCACGTGACCAATCGTGCCCACGTTCACGTGCGGCTTCTTGCGCTCGAATTTTTCTTTGGACATGACGTATCTACCTTTCTGCTATCTGCGAGTTCTGGGCAAATTTCGGATCTGCGACTTCGTGTGAATCTTCGTTCGGGACTCGGGACAGGGGACCGGTAGAAGCCAAAGCTCGCAACCTGTTGCTTTGGCCGGTCCCTGGTCCCAGGTCCCAGGTCCCCATTGTTGGTGCTCACAACAGGAATCGAACCTGTGACCTCTTCCTTACCAAGGAAGTGCTCTACCGACTGAGCTATGTGAGCGAAGAAGTTGTGCTGCGCGCTGGCGTAATCAATGGAGCGGGAGGCGGGAATCGAACCCGCGCTATCAGCTTGGAAGGCTGAAGTTCTACCATTGAACTACTCCCGCACGCGGGTACTGCTTTGACGGAGGGAGGTGGATTACTCCGGGCATCCTGCCCTCCGCCCCTCCGGGGCCGCGCCGCTTTCGCGTCGCGTTCCGATTCGCTCCCGGCGAATCGGTCGAACCACCATTTCATCTTCGGTGGTTCAGCATCCACCTCCACGAAATGTCTTGTACTCGCTGTAGCTGGTGGAGGGAGGTGGATTCGAACCACCGAAGGCGTAAGCCAGCAGATTTACAGTCTGCCCCCGTTGGCCGCTTGGGTATCCCTCCGGAAACTTGGGTTTTGAATTGCGGTGGACGGCGCCCTGACGTTCAACGAGACGTAAGCCAGCAGATCACACTTCACTGTCTGCCCCCCGTTGGCCGCTTGGGTATCCCTCCGGAAACTTTTGATTTAACTCACCGACGCGAACAACCCGGCATGTACGGGGACACCCGGGTTGGACGTGTTTGCGTCACAAAGACTGCGTATTTTTGCGGCTCTCGGCCCGCAAGTCAACTATGGCACCGCGAGCCGGGGAGCCCCGCGGTGGACGCGCGGCCAGCGGCCAGCGAAATTCCGAGGTGCTGAGTCCGCTTGCAAGCCAGGATTGGCACTCTACGGGTGTGCCGCGGCCGTGTGCACCAAACGGGCCAGCGGTTTGCCGGCGGCGTCCAGCAACACCAACGTCCCACCCCGCATTTCAACCTTGGCGGTCTCCTGGAATGCCGTAAAAATCCCGTGCTCCACCTGCATCGCGCCGCTTGGCTGCAGGCAGGCCATTTTAGTGGAAAGGGTCTGCTGGAACTGCGCAGCGCCATCCGCCGCCACCTCGTATTTGGCACCGTAGGTGTTGCAGCCGGCCTTGCCGGAGGCGTGCCCGTCGGCGAATTGCAAGGTTGCGGTCACCGCCGCCGGGACGCGCTTCCCGGCGACCCGTTCGAATCGCCATTGGGTGCCATCAAGGTTCGCCAGCACCGATTTCGATGCAGCCACGGCCGCCGGCGCGGCCGCCATCCCGGCGCTGCCCGCGGGCACCGGATCGGGCTGTGCAGCGATCGCACAACCTCCCAGCAGCACCGCGGCGACAAGCGTGAACGAAATGGCGCGCATGACTGCAGCTCCTGGCCGAAGACGCAGCCACGCTACACCGCCCGCGCTGAACCTAGGGTTTCCGAGGCGCAGCCGCCGGCGACCCGGGGGCGATTTCCCGCATGCTCCCATCCACCACGTCGATACGCCGCCGGAAGTCCGGGTTCCTGATCTTGTACCCGGGCAGTTCCAGGCTGCTTCCTGTCCCGATCCAGATCACCTCGAACCCCGGAAGATCAAGCGGCTTGCCTGCGCTGACGCGAGCGCGCAGGAACGCGTCCAATGCCGCGCGTCCGCCCGCGTGCTCCACCTCACGCAACCGGCGCGGAATCACGACCCAGGCATGACCGTCCGGATGCCAACTGAGGAAGCGGGCATGCCCGCTTGCGTCCACCAACAACACGCTGTCCTGATCGACGCCCAGCCCCGTGATGGCAGCGGTGTGGTGATCGTGTGCGAGCCGCGCAACAAACGCCAGCAGCCGGCCCAGGCGTTGGCGCTGCACGAAATGGGTATCGGTGATGGTGCCCTGCAACAGGTGCAGTTGCATGAAGTGGTCGACCAAGGTCACCGCCGATCCAACCGGGTCGGCAAGTGCCGCGTCCGACTTGATGCTGCCGCCATCCATGGCGCCGTAACCCCATTCACCGAGGATCGCGAGCCCCGCGCTGGTGCCGCCGATGGGCTTGCCTGCACGCACATGTGCGTTCAGCAACCGGTTGAGCGGCGTGCCCTTCCAGAAGCGCACGTAGTTGGCCTGGTCCCCGCCGCGAATGAAAATGCCGTCGGCGTGACGCACGATCGCGAGTACGCGCGGATCGCTGGCCGGTGCACGCGCATGGAACACCAGCGTCTGTACCGATGCGACGCCACCGACATCGTGGTAGACGTATTTCTGGAGATCATCGGCGCCCGAGGCCGCAAGGATCACGATATGCCCGTGGCCGGCCTGCTCCGCAAACCACTTGAATGCGGCATCAAGGTCACGCCCGCCACCCATCAGCATCAGCCCCGGTGATGTTTTCGCGTGCGTCGGCGTGGCGGTATTGCCAATCGCGAAGTATTCGTAGGCCGGTGTTGCCGCGCTGGATGCCGGGGTCGCCTGTGCGTACGCGGCGGCAGCCACGCACGCCAGTGTCAGCAAAGCCATCGCCCGCCACGCCAAGTTGGTCAACCCGTTCGCCACCCAAACACGCATGCCGCTCTCCCCGTTGCCATGACCCGGCCGCACCCGCGCGGCGCGTACCCGTCATGTTCGTGACGAGATCGCAGCCGACTTCCCCCATTCCGCTTGCGATCGCAGGCAACGCCCACGAATGGCGTATGCTCCGCCCATGGGAGAGCCGCTGGACACATGGTTCGTGCGCGAAGTGCTGGCGCACGAGCGCGCCTTGATGCGATTCCTGCATCGGAACTGGCGCGACCACGACGAGGTCGCGGACTTGCGCCAGGAGATTTTCATGCGCGTCTATGAAGCGGCGTCCCACCGTTTCCCCGACTCGCCCAAATCTTTCCTGTTCGCCACCGCGCGCAACCTGCTGGCCGACCGCGTGCGCCGGCAACGCATCGTGTCGATCACGGCGATGGGTGATATCGAGCAGCTGCACGTCTTGAAGGATGACCTGGAACCGGAACGCTGGTGCAGCGACCGCGAGGCGCTCGTGCATCTGGCCCGGGCGATGGACCGCCTGCCCGACCGCTGCCGCGAAGTGGTCTGGCTGCGCCGGGTCGAAGACCTGCCGCACAAGGAAATCGCGCGACGGCTTGGCATCAGTGTCAAGACCGTCGAAAAGCACATCGCGAAGGGAATGCGACTCATGACCGACTACTTCCACATGGACACGGAATCCGAAACCGCGCGCGAACCGGCAGCGCATGCGCTCGGGCGTGCACGCGAGCCATCATGAGCAGCGAGCATCGCCAAATCGAACACACCGCCGCAACCTGGCTGGCACGACGCGACGCCGGCGATTGGAGTGACGACGACGAATCCGCGCTGCAAGCGTGGCTGTCGGAACGCCCGGCGCACCGCGTGGCCTTCCTGCGCCTGGAGGCCGCGTGGAACGGGGCCGCACGCCTAAAGACGATGGCCACGGGCAGCTTCGGCGCGCGCATCCCGGCCCGCGGTGAGTGGGCGCAATCGCCCTACTTCGCCGGAGCGATGGGCGAAGATCCGGGCGCGGGCGGCGCGGCGCGCCTGCACGCACGCAACCCACGACAGCCGCGGCGGCGGCGCTGGTCAATCGGGATGGCGGTCGCGGCAACGTTGCTGGTGGCCGCCGTCCTTGTCGGCAACGCCTGGTGGCGCGACGCGAACCATGTCGATCGCGGCGCCTGGGGAACGGCGCTGGGTGCGCAGGAAGTCGTGCATCTGGCCGACGGCTCGAACGTGACATTGGGTGGCGATACCGAACTGCATGCCGCGCTGTCGCGGCACCAGCGCGACCTGTATCTGTCGCGCGGCGAAGCCTTGTTCGACGTCGCGCACGACCGCGCGCGGCCCTTCGTGGTGCACGTGGGCGCCTATCGGGTGACCGCACTCGGTACCCGCTTCGACGTGCGGCGCGACCCGGCGGGTCTGCGGGTGGTGGTCACGCGCGGCGTGGTGCGCCTGCAAGCCACCCACGGCTCGGACCTTGCGCTCACCGACCTGCCCGCCGGCAGCGTGGCACTGGTCGCCAACGGGATCGTGTCCACGCACGCGGTACCGCTGGACGCGGCCCGCGAATACCTGTCCTGGCGCGACGGCTACGTGGTCTTCCGGCAGACCCCGCTGGCCGAGGCAATCGCTGAATTCAATCGCTACAACGAGCAGAAAATCCTGCTCGCCGACCCGTCGCTCGGCCAGTTGCGGATCGGTGGCAATTTCCATCTCGCCAACAGCAGCGCCTTCGTGCGCCTGATCCAGCAGGTCTTCCCGATACGCGCCGAAGCCCGCGCTGGCGACGTGGTGCTGTCACGGCGCCATCCCGCATCCCGCCATTAGTGCTGCGATCCGAGTGGGGGAATCCCCGGCGTCCGTTCGTCTAGGCTTGATAGCGCCGCCGTGGCGCCTTGGGGAGACGCCAACTTGAAACTGATCGCACGCCGCCTGTTGCTAGCCGTCTGCCTGCTGCCGATATTCGCGTTCGCCCAGCAGCCGGCCCCACCTACCATCGACATTCCCGCGGGCAGCCTCGTCACCGCACTGGCCACCTTGGCCCACCAGACCGGTGCGGAGTTCGTCTACAGCACGGACCAACTGTCGGCCGTGCAGACCCGCGGTGCGCACGGCAGGATCACGACCGACCAGGCATTGAGTCAGTTGCTTGCGGGCACCGGCTACCACACGCGCCGCGACGCCACCGGTGCCGCGGTCATCGTCAAGGATGCGCCGCAACCACCGGCACCGGCCAGCACGCCCACCAGCAGCACGACCGAGCCCAAGACCCTGCAGGAAATCGTGGTCACCGGCTCGCGCATTCCGCGCACCCAGCTCGAAGGCCCGGCACCGGTGATCAGCATCACCGCGGAGGACATCGCCAGGCGCGGTTTCGCCAACGTTCCCGACCTGATGACCTCGCTCAGCCAAAACCTTGGCGCCCTCGACAACAACCAGTACACCGACGGTTTTTCGCCGGGCGCGCAAGCCGTGGACCTGCGCGGGCTCGGGCCCAACCACACGCTGGTGCTGGTGAACGGCCGCCGGGTTGCCGACTACCCGCAATCGTATGACGGCAACAGCAACTTCACCGACATCTCCAACATCCCGACCTCGCTGATCGAGCGCGTGGAAATCCTTTCCGGCAGCGCCTCGGCGGTATACGGCTCGGATGCCATGGCCGGCGTCATCAACATCATCCTCAAGAAGAAGGCCGACGGCACCACCGTCAGCTACCGCGCCGGCGGTACCCAGCACAGCGGCGGCGGATCCCAGCGGCTGGACATCACCAGTGGTTTCTCGAAGGGCAAATTCGACTCCGTGTTCGGCGTTGAACTGGTCGACGAGAAACCCCTCTGGGCCTTCCAGCGCAGCTTCACGGATTCGCGCCTCGACAGCCCGATCGACCCGTCCCGCAACTACGCGAGTCAGGTGTGGGTCCGCATGGACGAAGACGAGAACTACATCGATCCACCCCCGGGCACCTGCCAGGCACTGGCCGGTTACGACATGGGCACCATCGTTTCCGCGCACCGCAGGAACTGGGGCAACTACTGCGGCAGTTACTACGATGTCGGCTACGGCACGCTGGAGAATGGCCGCAAGATGGCCAACCTGTTCGCGTCGGCCAACTACCACTTCAACGGATACACCGACCTTTACCTCGACGTGCTGGCCGGTACCTCGCACCAGGACAGCTACAACACGCCGCTGCAGTGGATGAATTGCGAACCTCTGAACGGCGACTGCGCCGACACCCCGTTCTACAACACGGCCACCGGCCAGGTCGAACAGTGGCAACGCCGCTACTTCACGATCGAGGAAAACGGCGGCTTCAAGCCCGGGATGATCCGCAACATCAGCAATACCCTGACGCTGAACACCGGCATCAAGGGCACCTTCGGCAGCGAGAGCGACTGGAATTACGAAGCGAACTTCGAGCACTCGCAGAATTCGCTTGAGCAGAAATGGCCGGCACTGATCGCCGCCAAGGCACAGGCGCTGTACCTCGGACCGTCGCTGGGAATCGATCCCGACAGCGGCTACCAGATGTACGACGCGCCGATCAGCCGGCTGTACACGCCGCTGACCGTGGCACAGTTCCGCTCGATCACCCAGGATTCGATCGACAACGACAAGTCCCGCGCAGAGAACTGGTCGTTGACCCTGACCAACGCCAACCTGTTCAAGCTGCCCGCGGGTCCGGTGGGTTTCGCCGCGATCGCCGAATACGGCAACCAGTACTTCGGCCTCAAGGCCGACCCAATGTCGCTCGACGGCTCCTACTACGGCCTGCACAACACCGACGCGGTTGGCTCGCGCAGCCACGCCGCCCTCGGTTACGAGTTCAGCATCCCGGTGTTTTCGCAACTGACCGTGACCACGGCTGGCCGCTACGACCGCTACAAGTACAGCGAAACGTCATCCGGCAAATTCACCTACTCGCTCGGTCTCGAATACCGCCCGATCCAGAGCCTGCTGCTGCGCGGATCGCTGTCGACCGGTTTCCGCGCACCGGATTTGTCCTACCTGTATGCGGGCCTGAGCGGCTCCAGTTCCGGCGGCACCGACTACTACCTTTGCCGGCTCGCCAATCCTGAAGTGGGCTATGACTGCTTCGACGACTCCGACTGGGACATCGACTACAACGGTCGCAGCCACGGCAGCACCACGCTCAAGGATGAAACCAGCAAGTCCTTCACGTACGGCTTCGTTTACGCACCCAACCAGAAATTCGACGTCAGCGCCGACTACTACCGCATCAACATCCGCAACGAAGTCCAGTACCAGAGCAGCGACGACATCCTGCGCTACGAAGCCGACTGCCGCCTCGGTACCGATGTCAATGGCAACCCGGTGAACGGCAGCTCGTCGTTCTGCCAGCAGATCGAAAGCCAGGTCGTGCGCAATCCGCCGAATGCGGGATTCAACCCCGATGGCGTCACCTCGGTGTTGGTGCTGCCCATCAACGC
Source organism: Rhodanobacteraceae bacterium (assembly GCA_035688305.1). Lineage (GTDB taxonomy): Bacteria > Pseudomonadota > Gammaproteobacteria > Xanthomonadales > Rhodanobacteraceae > 66-474. Next base: position 6,808 of record DASSNC010000028.1, on the reverse strand, counting down.
AGCGACCGACGAGACATCCGGGATCGACTTCAACACCCACTACCGCTTGAACACCAGCCGCGCCGGCACCTTCGACTTCAACCTCGGTGCCACCTACGTGATCATGCACAAGACGCAGCTTTCGCCCGACGTGCCGGTGGACAACCAGCTGACCGATCTTTACTACTACCTGATCCCGCGCACCAAGGCCAACGCTTCGGTGACATGGACCTTCCATGACTTCACCGGGACCCTGTATGGGTCGCGGATCGGCGGCCTGCCCAACTACGACGGCGACAAGCGGCTCGCGCCAACGTTCCTGTACAACCTGTCCATGGGTTACCACATCGCACCGGGCCTGAACGCATCGCTGGTGATCGACAACCTGTTCGACAAGCGGCCGCAATACGATCCGACCTGGACCAGTTACCCGTATTACGACCGTGCATGGTTCAGCCCGGTTGGCCGCGCCTATTTCGTGCAGCTGAGCATGAAATTCGGCGGCAAGGATGGTGGCTGACCGGGAGCCCACGCGGGATGCCGTGACGGGCATCCCGCACCGGCGGGCGAGTTTCCAAGCCACGTCCTGCACGCTTTTCTGCCTCATCTGCCTGCTGACGTGGCCCGCGGGCGCTGCGGTCGCGCGCCCCTTGCAACTGGACGACCTGCAGAAGATCGTGACCCTGGGCGATCCGCAGATTTCCCCGGCCGGCAACGAAATCGCCGTGATCGTGTCCACGCCCGACTGGGCGACGGATGAGACCCGGGATGAAATCGACCTGGTGGATGCAAGAACCGGCGCGCGCCGTACGCTCACCCGAAACCGCGCACACCCATCCTCGCCCCGCTGGTCACCCGACGGCTCACACCTGGCGTTCATCGCCAGGGACCCGCGTACCAAGCACGACCAGGTATTCGTGATGCCAATGGATGGCGGTGACGCGCTACGCGTCACCGACAACCCGCAAGGCGTGGACACCTTTTCCTGGAGCCCGGACGGGCGAAGCATCGCATTCACCGCGCAGGATCCGCCACTCAATGCCGATGCGATCAAGGCGCACAACAAGGTGTTCCAGGTTACCGACGGTCACTTCCTGTTGACCAAAGCGGTGGCGCCCTGGCAGTTGTGGGTGGTACCCGCCGCGGGTGGAAAGGCCCGGCAGTTGACCCACGGCACGTTCAGCCTTGGCGTCGAACCCGGCGGCGCAACCACACCCGCATGGAGCCATGACGGCAAACACATCGCGTTCACGAAATTCCCGGGTGCGTACTGGGCAACTGCGTTCCACTCCGTGATTGCCGAAGTGGATTTTGCAAGTGGCAAGATGGAAACGCTGGTTCCTGCGCAGAACTCGCGGGATCCAAGCTTCGCGCCAACAGGCGACGCCTTCGCATTCTCGCGCCCGCGCGGGGGCGACCAGAACAACGGCGACGCCGTGTACGTCCACGCCAGCGGCGAGACCCGCGACGTGACGGCGGCACTGGCGCGGCACTTCCGCAACTTCGCGTGGATGCCGGACGGCCGATCGCTGATCACCTCAGGCGAACTCGGTACCCACTCGGTGCTCTGGCAGCAACCGCTGGCGGGACCAGCCAAGTTGCTGGACCTCGGCGACGTGGAAGCCAACGATGGGATGGGCACCACGGTCACTGCCAATGCGACCAGCGTCAGCATTGCCAGAACCGGGGCCATTGTTTTTGTCGGCACCACCCGGACCCATCCCAGTGAACTGTACGTCCTGGATTCCGTCAACGCCAAGCCGCGCCGTCTCACGAACGTAAACGCGTTCCTGGACGACCTGGACTTCGGCCGCACGGAATCCATCGAATGGGACGGGCCGGATGGCTTCCGCGAAGACGGCGCGCTCACTTATCCGGTCAACTACCGGCGCGGTCACAAGTATCCGCTGGTGCTCATGATCCACGGTGGGCCCATGCTGTCGTCCAACGTGGGGTTCCAGCGCCTGGCGCAATTGCTGGCAGCGGACGGGTTTTTGGTGCTCCAGCCCAACTACCGCGGGAGCGTCAACCTGGGCGACGCCTACCAGCACGCGATCTACCGGGACACCGGAGACGGGCCGGGCAAGGACGTGATGGCGGGGCTTGCAGCGGTAGAGAAACTGGGCATCGTCGACCGGGACCGGATCGGCGTGACCGGCTGGTCGTATGGCGGCTACATGACCGCCTGGCTCACCAGCCATTACGACGTGTGGAAAGCCGCAATGGTCGGCGCACCTGTCACGGATTGGCTGATGGATTACAGCATTTCCTACTACGGCAAGGGCGACGCCTATTTTTTCGGCTCATTGCCGTGGACGGACGCCGGCTGGCAAATCTGGCGCGAGCAATCCCCGATCAACCACGTTCGCAACGTCAAGGCACCCACGCTCATCATGGGCGACGTGATGGACTCAAACGTGCCCCTCGTCAACGCATTCGAGTGGTATCACGGACTGCGTGACAATGGTGTGCCGGTGGAGTTTTACGCCTATCCTGAAACTTCCCACGTACCCCACGACATCGTGCAAATCACCGACATGTATCGCCGCTGGGTGGGCTGGATGGAGAAGTACCTCAAACCGTAGGGAATCCGGTTGCCGCGGGGCTTCCGGTTGGTCACGCCACCAGCGTGCACTGTCAGCGACTCCGACAGCCCCCGTCCCAACCCCGACACGTCGAACCCGGATCCGGCACCAACGACGACCAGCGTCAAGCCCACACCGCAGGCACTGCGTTCTAGACGTTGAAAAGGAAGTGCAGCACATCGCCCTCCTGGACGATGTACTCCTTGCCTTCCTTGCGCAAACGCCCGGCGTCACGGGCGCCGGATTCGCCGCGGTACTTGATGTAGTCGTCGAACGACACGGTTTCGGCGCGGATGAAACCGCGTTCGAAATCGGTGTGGATGACGCCGGCGGCCTGTGGTGCGGTGGCGTCGCGCTTGACGGTCCACGCACGGACTTCCTTTTCACCCGCAGTGAAATACGTTTGCAGGCCGAGCAGCGTGTACGCAGCACGTGCCACGCGATCGAGACCGGGTTCGCTGAGGCCCATCGAAGCAAGGAATTCGCCGCGATCGGCCTCGTCGAGTTGCGAGATTTCTTCCTCGATCGCCGCACACACCGGCACCACCACGGCGCCTTCGGCGGCGGCGCGCTTGCGCACCGCGTCGAGATGCGGGTTGTTCTCGAAGCCGTCCTCGCGCACGTTGGCCACGTACATCAACGGCTTCAACGTGAGCAGGAACAGGTCGCGCACCGCCGCACGTTCGTCGTCGTCCAGCGCCAGCGAACGTGCCGCATTGCCTTCGTTCAGGGCCGCACGCAGTTTCTCCAGCACCGGCCGCTTGGCCACGGCATCCTTGTCGTTGGCCTTGGCGGCCTTCTCCACCCGCGCCAGCGCCTTCTCGACGGAATCGAGGTCGGCCAAAGCCAACTCGGTATCGATGGTGTCGATGTCGGCGATCGGATCGACCTTGCCCGCGACATGCACGATGTCACCGTGCTCGAAGCAGCGCACCACGTGTGCGATGGCATCGACCTCGCGGATGTGCGCGAGGAACTTGTTGCCGAGGCCCTCGCCTTTCGACGCGCCCGCGACCAGGCCAGCGATGTCGACGAACTCCACCGACGCCGGGATGATTTTCTGCGGATGCACGATTTCGGCCAGCTGCGCGAGACGCGCATCCGGCACCGGCACCACGCCGACGTTGGGGTCGATGGTGCAAAACGGGAAATTCGCCGCGGCAATACCCGCCTTGGTCAACGCATTGAAAAGCGTGGACTTGCCGACGTTGGGCAGGCCGACGATGCCGCATTGAATGCTCATGGTGAAGTCCGGGACCGGGGAACGGGGACCGGGGACGGGGTTTCAAGGCGCCGCATGGGCGGCGCAGCCAGCCTCGGCATGTTCCGGCGCGGCAGATATTCCATGTATGTTTCAATTTGCATCAAAAATACCTTTCAAACGCGGTGAAGTATCGGTCGGGGTGGAATGTCTCTACTCCGGTCCCCGGTCCCCGGTCGCTGGGCCATGCGGTGTATTCAATCGCTTCATGGCTTCGTTGAAATCACCTGCCACCGCCAACGGCAAGACATTCAGGGCGCGTGCAATCGCATCAAGCATGGCGCCTTCATCGCTGGCCGAAGGATTGCCGAGCACCCACGAGGTGACGCGATTGCGATCGCCCGGATGGCCGATGCCAATGCGCAGCCGATGAATGCGTCCGTGTCCAAGCTGCGCCATGATGTCGCGCAAGCCATTCTGGCCGCCATGCCCGCCATCGAACTTCAGGCGCGCGGTGCCGGGAGGCAGATCAAGATCGTCATGCACCACCAGCAGTTCTTCCGGCGCAACCTTCCAATAGTTAAGCGCCGCCACCACGGCCAAACCGCTCTTGTTCATGAACGTAGCGGGCTTGATGACCCGCACATCGTCCGCGCCGATGCGCACGCGACAGGTTTCGCCATGCAAGCGGTTCTCGAAGCCGAAGCGTTCGCGCGCACCGCTCGCCAGCACGTCGGCGAACCAGAAGCCCGCGTTGTGGCGGTTGCGCAGGTATTCGGGGCCGGGATTTCCCAGACCCGCGATGAGTCGGATTCCAGCCATGGAAACGTGGCCCGTGTAGCGCGATTCCGTCAAACCGGGCCTGCCGAATGCAGAGCCCGGAATCCACCCTTGCGTGCATCAAAGCGGACGGATCCCGGATCGCCGCTCGCGCGGCGTCCGGGATGACGGCAACTTGATTCGCAGCAGGACTGCCTACTTCTTCTCGGCCGGCTTCTTGTCGCCCGCGGCCGGTGCTGCGGCCTTGGCGGCATCGCCAGCGGCGGCAGGCGCCGCGCCCTCGACAGCGGCGCCTTCGACAGCCGCTTCCGGCTCAGGCTCGACTTCTTCACGCACTTCGTGCACGGAGACAACGGTGTGGTCGTATTCCTTGCCAAGCTTCAGCTCGGGAATCTCGACACCCGCCGGCAGCTTGAGGTCGGACAAATGCAGCACGTCGCCGAGTTTGAGTTCGGACAGGTCCAGATCGATGTGCTCCGGCAGGTCCTTTGGCAAGCACGAGATTTCGACTTCGGTCGTGGTACGCGAAATCACCACGCCCGAGGTCTTGGCGACGGGCGACTTTTCCTGATTCAGGAAGCGGATCGAGACGTACACGCGCAACGGCTTGGACTCGTCGATGCGCAGGAAGTCCAGGTGCAGGAATTGCGGCTTCACCGGATGCTTCTGCACGTCGCGCAGCAGCACTTTCTGGCGCTTGCCCTCGACCACGAGGTCGAGGATCGACGACGCGAACCAGTCGTTGCGCGCACTCAGGGAAAGAGGCAGGTGATCGAACTGGATGTTTTCCGCGGCGCCACCGGCGCCGTACACGACCGCGGGAACCTTGCCGGCGCGACGCAGGCGGCGGCTCGCACCTTTGCCCTGATCGGCGCGGCGTTCCGCCGTGATTTCATGAATGGTTGCCATTGCTGTTTACCTTTGGTTGCAGTAATGCCGCGTCGCCGCGGCGATGATGGCTTTCCCGCGACCAGGAAAGCCGTGTGGGGATTGGGATGGGCAGTGAGGGCGAATCGGCAGTGTTCTACGCAAGTCCGGGTGATCCAGGCTGTTGGCCATGAACCCCGTACTTGCCATTGATTCCGATTATCGCACCCCCGCTACCCGCTCCCAATCCCGTTTTCAAAAAAGCTCAATCTACATACAAACTGCTCACCGACTCACCGTATGCCATGCGGCGCACGGTCTCGGCCAGAAGCTGCGCCACGGACAGCTGGCGGATCTTCGGGCAAGCTGCGCCGCGCTCACTGAGCGGGATGGTGTCGGTGACCACCAGCTCGTCCATTTCCGATTTCTCGATGTTGTCGATGGCCGGACCGGACAGCACCGCGTGGGTGCAGTACGCGACCACTTCCTTGGCGCCGCGGCTCTTCAGCGCCTTCGAAGCGGCGCACAAGGTGCCGGCGGTATCGACGATGTCGTCCACCAGCACGCAGGTCTTGCCGGCAACGTCGCCGATGATGTTCATCACGGTGGCTTCGTTCGGACGCGGACGGCGCTTGTCGATGATCGCCAGGTCGGCATCATCGAGCCGTTTGGCGACCGCGCGCGCGCGCACCACGCCACCCACGTCGGGGCTGACCACCATCACGCCCTCGGTACCGTGCTTGCGCCAGATGTCGGCCAGCAGCACCGGCGAGGCATACACGTTGTCCAGCGGCGCCTTGAAGAATCCCTGGATCTGGTCGGCATGGATGTCCACCGTCAGCACGCGGTCGGTACCCACCGCGTCGATCAGCTGCGCCGCGACTTTGGCCGTGATCGGTACGCGCGCCGCGCGCAGGCGGCGATCCTGGCGCGCGTAGCCGAAGTACGGAATCACCGCGGTGACGCTGTCCGCCGAGGCGCGCTTCAGTGCATCCACCAGCACCAGCAGTTCCATCAGGTTCTCGGCGCTCGGCGCGCAGGTGGACTGCATCACGAAAACGTCCTGATTGCGGACGTTCTCGTCAATCTCGACCTGCACCTCGCCATCCGAGAACTTGCCGACCACCGCCCTGCCGAGCGGCTCGCCGAGCTGGTGCGCGACGTCCTCCGCAAGCTTGCGGTTGGCATTGCCGGAAAACAGCATCAGGCTGGATGTGTTGTGCATGTGCGTCGCCTTCACCTGCAATGCCACGGGGGAACTGGGGCGGCAGGATTCGAACCTGCGAATGTCGGGATCAAAACCCGGTGCCTTACCACTTGGCGACGCCCCATCATTGATCGTGATCGGGCCTCCTGCCCGACACGATGAACGCGGTCGCGGCAAAGCCGCGCCACG